>JAGQRB010000158.1 GCA_020425925.1 Planctomycetota bacterium | reverse complement strand
GCGACGCCGACCTGCCGCTGTTCAAACACCGCGAGGTCAAGACCGTCGGGTTGTTCGTGATCACGTCGGACCGCGGTCTGTGCGGCTCCTACAACAGCAACCTCCTGGCGGCGCTGAAGCGTGAGATCGAAGCGATCCAGGCGGCCGGCAAGAAGGCCAAGTTCTGGGTCTACGGCCGCAAGGGTTACACCTGGCTGCAGCGCCGCGGCTACAAGGTCGAGCGCTTCTTCGTCGAGCCGGCGCTCGACAAGGCCGACTTCACCGCCGCCAAGCTCGTCGCCGATGAGCTGGTCTCGGCGTTCACCGGCATGAAGGACGTCGGCCCGGGCGCGCACGACGGTCTCGGCGCCGAACTCGTGACACACCACGACATCCGCCACCCGGTCGACGAGGTCAAGGTGTTCTACACCCGCTTCCAGTCGGTCGCGAAGTTCGTGCCGACCAACGAGCCGTTCCTGCCGATCACGTCGATCGCGGTCAGCGGCGACGAGGACGACCAGTACGACCTCGACTTCCTGCTCGAGCCCGACGCCGCGACGGTGTTCAACCGGCTGATGCCGCGTTACCTCGAGACCGTGGTCTACGACGCGATGCTGCAGTCGCTCGCGAGCGAGCACGCCAGTCGCCGCATGGCGATGAAGGGCGCGACCGACGCCGCCGGCCGGATGAACAAGGACCTCAAGAAGGTCTACAACCGCGCCCGCCAGGAAACGATCACGAAGGAGCTGCTCGACATCGTCGGCGGCGCCAACGCCGTCAGCTGACCAACCGAATACAAACTTCAACGAGGACCAGACCGTGACTACTGCCACCGCCCAGATGGAGGGCAAGATCCTGCAGGTGTTCGGCCCCGTCGTGGACGTGCAGTTCCCCGAGGGCCACATGCCCAACCTCTACAACGCGATCACGGTCGTGGACAAGGAGCGCTCGATCGACCTCGTGCTCGAGGTCGCGCAGCAGCTCGGCAACAGCACGGCGCGCTGCGTCGCGATGTCGTCGACCGACGGTCTGTCGCGCGGCATGCCGGTGACCGATACCGGCGCGGCGATCTCGGTGCCGGTCGGCGACGTGACCCGCGGTCGGCTGTTCGACACGCTCGGTCGCGCGCTCGAGGTCGGCGTCGCGCATCCGCGCACCGGCGACACGATGCCGCCGGTCAACGCCAAGAAGACGCTGCCGATCCACCGGCCGGCGCCGGCGTTCGAGGACCAGCAGGCGATCACCGAGGTGTTCGAGACCGGCATCAAGGTCGTCGACCTGCTCTGTCCGTTCGCCAAGGGCGGCAAGATCGGCCTGTTCGGCGGCGCGGGCGTCGGCAAGACGGTTCTGATCCAGGAGCTGATCCGCATCACCGCGGTCGAGAAGGGCGGCTTCTCGGTGTTCTGCGGCGTCGGCGAGCGCACCCGCGAGGGCAACGACCTGTGGCTCGAGATGGCCGAGGCCGAATACACGGACGCCAACGGCAACAAGGCGTCGGTGCTCGACAACGCGGTGCTGGTGTTCGGCCAGATGAACGAGCCGCCGGGCGCCCGCCTGCGCGTCGCGCTGACCGGCCTGACGATGGCCGAGTACTTCCGCGACCAGGAAGGCAAGGACGTGCTGCTGTTCGTCGACAACGTGTTCCGCTTCGTGCAGGCGGGCTCCGAGGTGTCGGCGCTGCTCGGTCGTCTGCCGAGCGCGGTCGGCTACCAGCCGACGATGGCGTCCGAGATGGGGGCGCTGCAGGAGCGCATCACCTCGACCAAGAAGGGCTCGGT
>JAGQRB010000157.1 GCA_020425925.1 Planctomycetota bacterium | reverse complement strand
CGACCCCCGGCTTCCTCGACAAGATCAACCGCTCCAACCTGCCGATGCTGCGGCTGCGCATCACCTCGGCCACGGACGCGGTTGCGGGCGACACCATCGTGGCGCGGATCTACGGCTTCGACCGGGAGACCGAGGTCACCGGCGACGTCAACTACGTCGAGGGCTCCGGTGTGGTGCCAGCGCCCGGCGGTGAGCAGGGTGTGACGATCGACTTCTCCGGTGACCTCGGGACGGTCGCGAGCCCGGTGTTCGAGGACGGCGGTATCGACTTCGCGGTGCAGGCGCGCCGCGGTGACGAGCACTCGGGGTTCTTCCTCAACGACCCGGACGACGAACCGCGGCTCGACGTCACGCCGCCGACGGTGACCGCGGTCGGGCCGCCGGGCGTCGACAACGACGTCTACACCGACCTCGAGCACTTCGCGCTGCACGGCACCGCCAGCGAGGCGATCGGCGAGGCGATGCTGACCGACGGCGCCAGCAACACCGCGACGCTGTTCGGCAGCGCCGACGACGGCTTCTTCACGCTCGGGCCCGTCCAGCTCGATCGCCTCGCGGCGCCGCGGGGCTACACCCTGACGGTCACCGACCTCGCCGGCAATCCGGTCGACTTCCCGACCATGGGCAACATCGTGCAGCGCGGTGCGGTGACCGGCACGGTCGCCGGCACGCTGACGATCGAGGCCTACGACCACGCCACGCTGCAGCCGATCGCGAACGCGACCGTGCTCGTCGATCCGCCGGTGCCGACGGTGCCGGCGACGAACCAGATGGTCGCGACCACGGACGCGAACGGCGTCGCGACGTTCTCCGGTCTGGCGGGCTCGAGTCACACCGTCACGGTCGTGGCCGCCGACTACGACCTCACGACGTTCTACGCCACCAACGCGGCGCGCCTGTCGCTGCCGCTGCGGCCGCTCACCGACGCCACCGCCAGCTTCACCGGGCTCGCCGGGTTCCAGACCTCGGTCGGCACGACCGTGGTGATCGGCAACAATGCGATCGACGACCCCGCGGTGCTGACGGTCAGCACTTCGAGCGGCGAGCCCAACACGATCCCGTCGACCGCGATCGTCGCGAACCGGGCTCAGGTCGTGACCGCATTCGGCGGCAGTATCGAGCCGAGCTCGGTGCCGGCGTTCACGCTCTACGGCTACGAGATGCTCGGTCCGACGCTGCTGACGCCGACGGCCTCGGCGCCGCCGGCGCCCGGCGGCGGCACCGCCGAGAGCAACGTCGCGCTGCTGCCGGCCTCGGGAGCGACCGCGAACCTGACGATGACGCACAGCGAGGACTTCGCGCTCGCCGCCGGCCTCGATACCGGCAACCTGGTCGGCATGAAGCCGATCGTGCGCGTGATGGCGGGGCTCGAGGGTTTCGGCGGCCAGGCGCTCGCCGGGCTCGGCGCCGCGGCGCTGCAGAGCGGCGCGCAGTTCGAGATGAACGCCACCTACGGACTGCCGTTGCTCACCGGGTTCCTGGCGTTCTCACCGCGGCTATGGCTCGTCACCGAGGCGCGCGACAGCGGTGGCCGGATCAGCCGCCATCGCGCGCTGATCAACCTGGCAACCGGCGGAGTCGACGACTTCACCGACGCACCTGGCATTCCCGTGATCACCGCGCCGAGCGGCCCGTCGACCGGTTCGCCGCTGGTGACCTACGACGACGTGCTCTCGGCGCTGCCCGGGACGATCGGTCTGACCGAGCTCACCGCGACGGATCCGGCCGGTCGGCGTTGGCGCGTGCTGCGTGTCGATCCCGACGGCGCCAGCGGCACGGAGAGCGTGCAGTTGCCGGACCTCGCCGCCGCGGCGGTCACCGGCCTGCTGGCCGGCACCTGGAACATCCGGGTGGAGAACCGGCTGTTCATCGAGTTTGCCGGACCGAACGACTTCCTGCTCAGCGAGGCGCGGCGCGAGGAAGGCAGCTACGCCCGCTCGGCGACGCAGTCGTTCACGGTGCAGTAGCGGTGGCGCGTGCGATCGCGCTGCTCTCGGGCGGTCTCGACTCCGGCGTCGCCGCGGCGCTGTTCCTGGCGGCACCCGACAGCACGCTGGCGCTGGCGCTGTTCTGCGACTACGGCCAGCGCGCGGCGGTGCCCGAGGCGCGCGCTTCGGCGGCGCTGGCGCGGCGCCTCGGAATCGCCTGGCAGCGGCTCGAGCTGCCGTGGCTCGGCGAGCTGTCGCGGGCCGCGGGCAGCGCACTGAACGATCCGGCGCGGGCGCTGCCCCAGGGCACAGCGGCCCGGCCCGGCGACCAGGCGTCGGCGCGTGCGGTCTGGGTGCCGGCGCGCAACGCGGTGTTCGTCAGCGCGGCGGCGGCGTTTGCCGAGGTGCATGCCGCCGACACGGTGGTGGCCGGCTTCAACCGCGAGGAGGCCGTTACCTTCCCCGACAATTCGGCCGAGTTCGTCAGCGCCGGCAGCGCGTTCCTGGCGCTCGGTACCGCGGCCGGCGTGCAGCTCGCGAGTCCGACGCTTGCACTGGACAAGGACGAGATCGTCGCGGCGGCGCGGCGACTCGGCTACGGGCCGGCCGACTTCTGGTCGTGTTACGACGCCGGCGAACGGCCCTGCGGGGTCTGCGAGTCGTGCGCCCGCAGTCGCTGGTAGCGCGCCGGAACGCGCCTCACTGCAGCGTCAGCCAGGTGTTGCCATCGGCGCCGACCGCGTTCGCGACCAACGTGCCGCCGAAGATCGTGTTCGCCGGCACGCCGGTCAACGCGGCTCCGGCCGGCGGCACGCTGCTCGTGCCCGAGTAGTCGGCCGTCCGGCTCGCGAGCACCTCGCCCTGTTGGTTGACGAAGAACGCGGCCTGGCCGGTCGAGCCGCGCGCCGCCGGCCAGGCGACGCACGACCAGCAGTTCTCGGCGTGGTTGGGGTCGATGCTGCCGGAGTTGGCGGGGACGCCGAGCACGCCGACACCGCTGGCGTCGGGCAGGTAGAGCGCGAGCAGGTAGCCCTTGGTCGCGACGAAGCCGCTCGGGTGCTGCATGCCGAGCGCCTTGGTGAGCGCGGTCGGCTCGAGCCGGACGCCCGTCCCGCGCAGCGGCGCGTTGCCGGCGAGCTCGAGCAGGCTGAGCGCCTCGCCCGTGCCGTCGGAGTCGGCGTCGACCGCCCCGACCGACATGACCTGGGCCTGCGCCGTCGCGATCGTGCGCAGCGTGGCGACGATCGCGCGCTCATTGGCGGCGGCGCGGCTCGACAACAGGTTCGGAACGGCGACACCGGCGAGCACACTGATCAGGGCCGCGACGATCAAGAGCTCGACGAGGGTGAAGCCGGTGTCCCTGGAATGCATGTCTTGTTTCTCCGTTTGGTCCTGGCTCCGAATCCCGAATCGGCGCACGCGGCGGCGGCGGACGGAAACGGGGTTCGGACGCGGCGTTGCGATGGGTCGTTCGCGATTCTCGAATTCACTAAAGTCCGACTCCGGATGGCCTCGACCTTCGCGATCGTCAACCTCACGCGCGACTCGTTCTCGGACGGCGGTCGCTTCTTCGAGCCCGGTGCGGCGCTCGCACATGCCCGCGCCCTGCTCGCCGCCGGCGCCGACGTCGTCGATCTCGGTGCCGAGTCGACGCAGCCGCGGGCGGCCGATGTCGACGTCGGGGAGCAGATCGATCGCCTGCAGCCGGTAGTGGCGGAGCTGGTCGCCGGCGGCGCGGCGGTCAGCATCGACACCTGGCGCCCCGAGGTGATGCGCGAGCTGCTGCCGCTCGGCGTGGGCTGGCTCAACTGCGTGCGCGGGTTCCGCGCGCCCGGCGCGCTCGAGGTGGCGGCGGCGGCGCCGCCGACGGTGCGGTTCGTCGTGATGTTCCAGCGTGGCGACGCGGCGCGGGCGGTCGGCGCGGCCGACGCACCGGCGACCTTGATGGCCGAGCTCGAGGCGTTCTTCCGCGAGCGGATCGCGGCGTTCGCCGCGGTCGGTGTGCCGCGCGAGCGTCTCGTGCTCGACCCCGGGATGGGTTTCTTCCTCGGCCGCACGGCGTTGCCGAGCCTCGTCGCGCTCAAACACCTCGGCGAGCTGGCCGCCTTCGGCGTCGAGCGCATGGTCTCGGTCTCGCGCAAGTCGGTGATCGGCGAGATCACCGGCCGCGAGGTGCCGGCCCGCGGCGCGGGCACGCTCGCCGCCGAGCTCTGGGCCGCGCGCCATGGCGTCGAGTGGATCCGAACCCACGACGTCGCGGCATTCCGCGACGGCCGCGCGGTCGAACGCGCGATCGAGACGGCGCCGTGATCCCGCTGCGCGACAGCGTGCCGGCGAGCCGGACCCCGATCGTGACCTACGCCATCATCGCGGTCTGCGCGGTGGTCTGGCTGGTGCAGCTCGGCGACCCGGAGTTGGTGTTGCGGCTCGGCATGGTGCCGGCGCGCGTGCTCGACCCCGAGGGTTTCCCGCGCGCGGCGCTGCGCGTCGGCTGGCCGGCCGCGGCGGCCGCGGTGCCGGACTGGTTGACGCTGCTGACCTGCACGTTCCTGCACGGTGGCTGGCTGCACTTCCTCGGCAACATGCTGTTCCTCTGGATCTTCGGCGACAACGTCGAAGACCGGCTCGGCCGGGTCGGCTTCGTCGTGTTCTACCTCGGGACCGGTGTCGTGGCGTCGGCCGCGCATCTGCTGATCGCGTCGCACTCGGTGGTGCCGACGATCGGCGCGTCGGGCGCGATCGCCGGTGTGATGGGGGCGTACCTGCTGCTCTATCCCCGTGCCCGGGTCGAGGTGCTGATGTTCATCGGCATCATCGGCACCATCGTCGTGCCGGCGTGGGTCATGCTCGGGCTGTGGTTCCTGCTGCAGTTCGTCGAGGGCACGATGACCCTCGGTCGAGCCGGCGACGGCGGCGGGGTCGCCGTCTGGGCCCACATCGGCGGCTTCGTCGCGGGTGTGCTGGTCGTGCTGCTGCTGCGGGCGCTCGGCGGGCTGCGCACGCCTCCGCCGAGCATCGAGTTCGTGCGGCGGCGGTTCCGGCCGACGCGCTACGTCGGGCGGGGCTACTACCGGGACTGACGGCCGGGCCGCGCCCGGACCGCCCGTGGTCACCGGGATCTCGTCGCGGTCGGTCCCGGCGCGAGCCGTCGTCCGATCGGCGGCCTCAAGTCCGGCCCGCGAATCGTCGAAAGTTGCCCGGTAGCGCTGCGCTGTGGCGTGCACGGAGCCCATGGAAACGGTCAACGAGATCAAGGAACACCTGTCCGCGAAGTCGCGCACGGCGACGCTCGACGAGCTGCGGAGCGAGGGTCGCAAGCAGGTGCGCCTGATCCGGGCCGAGCACATCGCCGCGATGGTCTCGCAGGCGGTGCACGCGGCGATCGAGGACTCGGGTCTGATCGACCCGACCGAGCACGAGCGGCTGGTCGAGAAGAGTCGCGAGGAGTTCAAGGAGATCCTCGAGGAGCGCCAGCAGGAGGCGCGACACGCTCGCGAGGTCGAGGAGCGGCTCGCCGAACGCGAGAGCGAGCTCGAGCGCGTCCGGCACGAGATCGACGCGATGAACGAGACGCTGGCCGAGGCTCAGCGCCGGGTCGAGG
>JAGQRB010000156.1 GCA_020425925.1 Planctomycetota bacterium | reverse complement strand
GGCTCGAGCTCGAGCGCGAGTTCTTCGCGCGCTCGGCGGTGCCGCTGCTGCAGCGCGCCGTGGATCTGCCGGTGCAGATCACGGCGCCGTGGCTCGGCGGTGACTCTGCCGGCACGGTCGCGCTCGCGGATGGCGACGGCGCGACGATCGCGGTCGGTGAGGCGATCGTGCGCGCGTTCGATGGCGGCGTCACCGAGATCGACGGTGCGGTGTTCGGGGCCTACGAGGTGCGGGCCCGGCTCACGCCGCGCGCGGTCGGCGCGATCGCGCTCGGCGGCAGCCTGCGCTTCGCCTACGCCAGCGCGTTCGAAGAGACGCTGCTCGGTGGGCGGCAACCGGTCGACCGCCACGAGCTCGCGGTCGAGGCCGAACCCGCGATGCTGCAGGCAATCGCGCCACCGAGCGATGCGCCAGTGGGCTGGTCGGGCGCAATCGGCGAGTTCGAGGTGGCGGCCGCGGTGAACGTCGAGCAGGTCGAGGTCGGCGACACCTTCGAGCTCGTGCTCGGCGTGCGCGGCGCGGGCAACCTCGCCGACTTCGACGCGCCGCCGTGGCCGGAGCTGCCGGGCTTCGTCGTGCAGGGCATGCTCGAGCGCCGCGACGCCGATGCCCGCGAGTTCGTGTTCGACGTGCTGGCGTTGCGCTTGGGCGCGGCGCTGCCGCCGCTGCCGTTCGTGGTGTTCGCGCCGGCCGCGAGTGCATTTCGCACAATCCACACGCCGCCGGTCGTGCTGCGGGTCGTCGCCCGCGACCCGACGCGCCCGCTGCCGCCGCGCGTACAGCGGCTGATCGCGCAGTTCGAGCCGGAGCCCGCGTCCGGACCGTGGCTGTGGCTCGGCCTTGGCGCCGGGGTTGCGGTGTTCGTGATCGCGGTGGTGGGGTTGCGGCGCGGCCGCCGCCGCCGCGCGTAGCTCGGTAGAACAGCTCGGTGGAAAGCGGTCGGATGGCGCGCGGTTTGCGACCGTTGCGCCACCATGACCGAGACCGAAGACGACCCGATCGTTCCGCTCAATTCCCTGCTGCGCGGCGAAGTCGCCGCCGTCGAGACGTATCGCCAGGCGACCGAGAAGGTCACCGATGCGCATGCGCGCGAGGTGCTGCAACAGAACGGCGTCAGCCATGCCGCGCGCGTGCAGCGTCTGCGCCAGGAGATCGTTCGACTCGGCGGCGAGCCCGCCGAGGGCAGCGGCGCGTGGGGCACGTTCGCGAAGGCGGTCGAAGGCTCTGCCAAGCTGCTCGGCGATTCGGCTGCGATCGCAGCGCTCGAGCAGGGCGAGGATCGCGGTGTGAAGGACTACTGCGATCTGTGCCAGGAACTGCCGTCGGATCTGCAGCGCGTCATCACTGCCGAGCTGTTGCCGGAGCAGCGGCGGACGCACGAGGCGGTGGTGCGGTTGAAGGAGAGCATGGCGGAAAGCGCGGGCTAGCTGCGAGCGCCGCCGCGGTGTCGTCTTCTTCAGCAGCGATCCGGTCGAGTTCCGGCACGGCTGGTCGCGTCGCTGCGCCCAAGGTCCCGAGCGTGATGACGACCTCGCGCAGATCGGCTGGCGTGCGCAGCCTGGCGTCGTCGGCCTGCAGCACCGCGATCGGATGCGGCACTGCGCTCTCGGCGAGGTCGGCGTGCAGCGGTCGCGTGCAGCGGTCGGGGGCCGGGCTGACGAATGCGGGCGTGAGGCCTGACGGGCAGGCACTATCGTTCGGAGATGGATCGCCGCTCGCCCGAGGTCATCACGAACAGCCGCGCACTCGTCGAGGTGATGGGGCGCTGGCCGAGCTTCCATGACGCTGATCTGCTCGAGGCGGTGCGCGGGGACGGCGACATTGAGGTGGTCGTTCACGTCTTCGAAATGACCGACCGGGTCGACGCCGGTGGCTACTTCGTCCTGACGAAGCACCACCTCGTCCGCTTGCAGATGCTCGGCGTGACCACCTGCGACATGCCGATGGGCTACGAGGGGGACATCCTGGATTCGATCAGTGCCACGGCATCCGCCCAGGGCATCGTCGTAGCCTTCGAGTCGGTTGTCGATCCGGACCGGGACTGGCGCGCGGTCTGCGGCGAGGCGCGGATCGCCGAGGTCACCCCTTGCGATCCGAAGGGCCGGCCCATCTGAGTTCGTATCGGTGGCGAACGGCCTCATGAGCAGGCCACTGCAAGTGCGGGGAGAGGGACTCGAACCCTCATGACCGTGAGGTCCGCGGCTTTTAAGGCCGCTGCGTCTGCCGATTCCGCCACCCCCGCGCAGGGCACACCGACACCCGGAGATCATAGAACGGCGCCCGCGGCGCAGCGCGCAGTATGCTGCGCGCCCATGCGATTCGAAGACCAGGACGGCAGCGACAACATCGAGGACCGGCGCGGTGGCGGCGCACCGACGCGGCGGGGCGGCATCCCGCTCGGCGGGATGCGGCTGCCGATGGGGCGCGGCGGGCTCGGCATCGGCGGGCTCGTGGTGCTGGTCGTCGTCGCGTGGTTCGCGGGCATCAACCCGCTGCAGCTGCTGTCCGGTTCGCCGGCGCTCGGCAACACGACCTCGGGGATCCAGTCGCCGCCGGCCAGCACCACGGCCGCCGAAGAGGACCTCAAGCAGTTCGTCTCGAAGACGCTCGCGACCACCGAGGAGTGCTGGACCGAGCTGTTCCGCCGGCACTACCGCCGCGACTACGAGCTGCCGAAGCTCGTGCTGTTCCGCGACGAGGTCAGCTCGGCCTGCGGCGTGCAGGGCAGCGCGGTCGGACCGTTCTACTGCCCCGGCGATTTCCGGGTCTACATCGACCTCGCGTTCCTCGACGAGATGGGGCGCACGCTCGGCGCCGCCGGCGACTTTGCCCAGGCCTACGTGATCGCGCACGAGGTCGGCCACCACGTCCAGAACCTGCTCGGCACCAACCGCAAGGTCGCGGCGGTGCGCGGCGGCGAGGCCGAGCAGAACGCGGCGTCCGTGCGGCTCGAGCTGCAGGCCGACTACTACGCCGGCATCTGGGCGCACTACGTCAACGCGCGTATGCAGGGGCGCGTCACGCTCGAGGTCGGCGACTACGAGGAGGCGATCCGCGCCGCGCGCGCGGTCGGCGACGACGTGCTGCAGAAGCGCGCCACCGGTCGCGTGATGCCCGAGAAGTTCACCCACGGCACCGCCGCGCAGCGCGCGAAGTGGTTCCGCCTCGGCTACGAGTCGGGCGATCCGACCGCGCACGATCCGTTCCAGGAGGAACGCTGAGCCGGCGCTGATTTCGCGGCGTTTCCTTCAGCGCGGCCGGGCGCGCTGGCGTAGGGCCATCGATGCCAGGCAGCCGCGAGCCCCGAGAACCGTCGCCG
>JAGQRB010000155.1 GCA_020425925.1 Planctomycetota bacterium | reverse complement strand
GCGCTCCGGCCTCGAGCATGCATCGAAGCGGTCGACCCATCCCGCCGTCCAGCGCCTGCGCCAGGTCGTGCGCCTGGTCCGGCAGTCGCTCTACGGCCTGCACAACTGGTAGAATGTGGCAATGAAGGAAGACGCCGCTTCGCGTGTAGCCCCCATGACCATCGCTTGTCCCGGACTACAGGGACAACGGTTTCCACACAACCCGGTATACAGGGACACGGTGGGGTGGCTCTTCGGCACGCTGCGGTGTCCATCCAATCGGTCCGCATACATGCATCGCGCACCCGGAGGCCGGACCGATCCGCGAGATGCTGCTGCAGCAGGATGTCGCCGCCTTCCGCGACGCGCTGGCTGCGCTGGTGGCGGCAGCACTGAACAAAAGTGCCGAGGTGCAGCGGGTTGCCAAGGAACTCAACAGCATGCTCGCCGACCTGAGCGTTGCAAGTGGGCTAGGCATCTCCGGATGTGGAGCATGACTCCGCGCAAATACCTCGGGCACGAGGGTCTAGGCCCGCACAACTGGTAGACTCCCGCCATGCAACCGCCTCTTGGAGTGATGCCGAAGTGGCTGTGGATCGAGCGACGCACAACTGGTAGACTCCCGCCATGCAACCGCCTCTTGGAGTGATGCCGAAGTGGCTGTGGATCGAGCGACGCACGCGCGAGCTCGCCGAATCGATCGCACGGTTCGCCTCGACCGACGAACTAGGGAACAGCCATATCTTTGACCCTGCTGTGAAAGAGATGGCCGAGGAGCTCCTCGAGCACGTCGACTGGCTGCGGTCGAACCAACCCGCCCCGAGCATCGAGGAGATCGAGCGGAGAATGCTACGGTGATCAATCGTCGAGGCTTCCTGCGCAGCCTGGCGACGGCCGCGCTCGCCAGATGGCCGAGGCCATCGAGATCATCCAGCCGCTGACCGGTCGCTCGGTGATCTATCAGAGTCGCGAGTGGGCCGCGGCCATGGTCCAGGCTCAGCAAGAGGTGATGCTCTACGGCCAGGTCGTGACGCGCGTCGGCAAGCGCGAGTCGATGACGAAGTGGGAGGGCATCCCGGTGCGAGCTCGCTACGGCGTGTCGCCGGTCGAGGACATCGAGCGCATGGTGCGAAGCGCGTGAGCCCGATCACCCTCGACTACCAGCCGCGCAGCTGGCAGGCACGGGTGCACAAGCGCCTGAAGCGGTTCAACGTCGTGGTGCTGCACCGACGCGCCGGCAAGACCGAGCTCGCGATCATGGAACTCATCGACGCCTGCCTGAAGTGTGAGCTCGAGATGCCACTGTTCGGCTACCTGGCGCCGTTCCGCAACCAGGCGAAGAACATCGCCTGGGGCCGGCTCAAGCACCGGCTGCGCGCGCTGATCGCGGCCGGCCTGTGCGCGGTGCTCGAGGGCGACCTGACTGTCGTGTTCAAGCACAACGGTGCCGAGCTCCGACTGTTCGGCGCCGACAACCCCGACGCGATGCGCGGCCTGCGCCTCGACGGCATCGTGATCGACGAGGTCGCGCAGGTGAAGCCCGAGGTCTGGCAGGAGGTCATCCAGCCGGCGCTGGCCGACCGCGAGGGCTGGGCGCTGTTCATCGGCACGCCGAAGGGCATCAACCTGTTTTCCGAGCTCTACTACCGGGCTCAGAAGCAGAGCGACTGGCACACGGCGCTGTTCACCTGCCACGACACGGGCGCGCTGCCGAAGCGCGAGATCGAGCGCCTGCGCCGCAACATGAGCCAGGAGGCCTTCAGCCGCGAGCTCCTGTGCGACTTCACGGCCGCGGGCGTCGACCAGCTGATCTCGCTCATCGACGCCGAGGACGCCGCGCGCCGCGTCTACGCGCTGCGCGACATCAGCGAGTCGCCGCGCATCCTCGGCGTCGACCCGGCTCGCTTCGGCGACGACCGCAGCGTGATCTTCCCGCGCCAGGGTCTCCAGGCCTTCGAGCCGATCGTCATGCACGGCATCGACAACATGCAGCTGGCGGCGCGCGTGGCCGACAAGATCGAGTCGTGGCAGCCGCAGGCCGTGTTCATCGACGCCGGCAACGGCGCGGGCGTGATCGATCGCCTGCGCCAGCTGGGGCACCAGGTCAACGAGGTAGACTTCGGCGGGAAGGCGGCGAAGCCGAAGCGGTTCCGCAACCGGCGCACCGAGATGTGGTGCACGATGGCCGAGTGGATCGTGAGCGGTGGCAGCATCCCAGACGACCCGCCCGAGCTCAGGCTCGAGCTCGCGACGCCGACCTACACGTTCAACGCGCAACAGCAGCGCGAGCTCGAGAGCAAGAAGGACATCAAGAAGCGCCTGGCGGGCAGCGGGTCGCCCGACCTCGGCGACGGCCTGGCGCTCACGTTCGCCAGCCCGGTGCACAAGCCCACCCCGCTCGAGGAGGCGCGCACGCGCACACGTCGTCGCAGCGGCCGCCTCGAGCACAACCCCTACGGATGACACGATGCGAAAGGAAGACATGCCACCCGCCGACGCGCCCATGATTCAGCTGGCGCGCTACCGCTGCCACAAGGATGTGCTCGCCGCGAAGATCACGGCCGTGCAGCACCTGCGCGACGGCTCCGCAAGCCTGACGATCGTCGACGAACACGGCAACGAGGTTGTCGGCTTCGGCGTCTCGCCGAGCTACGTGGCCAAGCACGAGCCGCAGGTCGGCGGCTACTACGTCTGCTACTCGGACGGCTACGAGTCGTGGTCGCCGGCTCACCAGTTCGAGCAGGGCTACGCTCGACTCGACGGCGGCCAGAACAGCAGCGAGCGCGGCGTCGATCTCCGCGTGCACATCCTCGAGTTCGGCCAGATCGTCGACACCGAGTCGCAAGACCTCAACCTGGTGATGCGCGCGCGGCCGTTCGACGTGCCCGAGAAGGAACTCCGGCCCTCGAGCGCGATCAACCAGGTGGTCTCGAGCTCGACCGTCGAGAAGCACGAGCTCGCCGGCCTCAGCCCGTCGTCGGTGAAGCAGGTGCTGCGCGAGCGCCGCGATGCGCTCGGCCACGAGTTCGGCATCGCCTGCGCGCGCAAGCTGACGGGGACGAACTACGATGGCTGAGTCCTACACGGCGACCTGCTACCTGACCGATGACCCGGTCGTGCTGTGGTGGCCGAAGCACCGCGACATGGGGCGTCAGCTGATCCAGTTCTACGTCGACCCGAAGACTGGCGAGCAATGCCCGGCCGATCAACGCAACGCGGTCGAGCGTCGAGCCGAGGTCTTCGTCACGCACCTGACGCTCACCCCGCACATCGTCAGCCGCGGCCAGCCGGTCGGCTACGACAAGCAGGGCAGCGAGCTCTACGCCGATGTTGTGAGGCCGGCGACGAAGCTCGCGCGGCCGATCGAGCGATGGGTCGAGGTCGACTGCAAGGTGGCCGAGCTCAGCGGCGACGCAGCGAAGCACCGGATCGCCGAGGACCAGCGCGTGCTCGGCGAGATGATGCTCGAGGCGCTCATGCAGGTGCGCACGTTCGCCGACCGCCTGGAAGGCGAGCGAGCGGCTCTCAGGGCTCGGCGGGCCCCGTAACGGTGCCGGCCAGGTCTACCGTCCTGGCATGGCACCTACTGCCGTCCTCGAGATCCACCCCATCACCGTCGCCGAGGTGCGCCTCGTCGCGAGCGCCATGCTCGCCGACCACTACCGCGAGGTGTCGCTCGACCAGGACGTGCCGCTCGAGCCGGACTGGCTCCGGTTCGAGGCGCTCGAGGTGGCCGGCAACCTGATCGCGCTCGGCGCCTACGTCGACGGCGAGCTCGTTGGCTACACGGCCAACATCGTCACCAGGCACCTGCACTACCCGTTGCTGATGTGCAGCAACGACGTGTTCTACCTGGCGCCAGGTCACCGCTCGTTCCGCAACGCGCGGAAGTTGATCGAGGCCACCGAGGTGGCCGCGAAGTCGCAGGGGTGCGACGTCGTCGCGATGCACGCCAAGTGCTCGAGCGCGCTCGAGGCGATCCTCGAGCACAACCCGGCCTGGCGCGTGCAGGACATCATCTACACCCGGAGGATCTGATGGCCTACGTCGGAGCAGCCGCCGCGATCGCCGCGCTCGGCACCACCATCTACCAGGGCGAGGAGCAGAAGCGCCAGGCGAAGAAGTCGCGGCGCTTGCAGGAGCAGGCGCAGAACCGACAGTTCGGCGCAGCTCTTGCTGAGCAGCAATTGGCGTCGGAGCGCGAGCGCCGGCAGCGAGCTCGCAAGCCAAACGTGGCTGCCATGCTCGCTGACATCCAAGCTCAGAGTGGAGGCCTCGAGTCGAACCTGCTTACCGGGCCAGGAGGTATCGAGAAGGACAAGCTTCGGCTCGGCACCAACGAAGCCCTCGGAGGCTGATCCATGACGACGACCGCACTACCCCCGAAGGCGCGCCGAGCTCGGCCGCGCATCACGCGCCAGGAGCGCAGGTCTCGCCAGCGCCGGCTCGACAAGCGGCACCGTGTCGAGATCCGCCTCGGCGCCCTCGAGCGCGAGCGGTCGTCCTGGGACGGTCATTGGCGCGACATCAGCAAGCGCCTGCTGCCGCGGCACAGCCGGTTCTTCGAGACCGACCGCAACAAGGGCGACAAGCGGCACAACAACATCATCGACCACAGCGCGACGACCGCGTTGCAGATCCTGACGTCGGGCCTGCACGCTGGCGCGACGTCGCCTGCGCGGCCGTGGTTCCGGCTCCAGACGAGCGACTCCGAGCTCAACAAGATGCCGTCCGTTCGCCGCTGGCTCGACGACGTGCGCGACATGATCCTGCGGGTGTTCGCGAAGTCGAACGCCTACGAGGTGCTGCCCCACCTCTACAGCGAGATCGGCGCCTTCGGCACGGCCGCGTGCATCGTGACCGAGGACTACGAGAACGTGCTGCACTTCACGCCGATGACGGTCGGCGAGTATTGCCTCGCGCAGGACTGGAAGGGCAACGTCAACACCCTTTATCGCAAGTTCCAGCGCACCGTGGCCGAGGTCGTCGACGAGTTCGGCTACGAGAACTGCTCGGTGTCCGTGCAGCAGCAATACGACCAGGAGAGCTACGACAACTGGGTTACGATCATCCACGCGATCGAGCCCAACGAGCACTACAACGCCGAGAGCCCGTTCGCGGTGCACAAGGCCTGGCGCTCGTGCTATGTCGAGGAGGGCGCCGAGCCCGACACCTACCTGCGCGAGAGCGGCTTCGACCGGTTCCCGGTCCTGGCGCCGCGGTGGAAGGTGATCGGCCAGGACATCTACGGCGAGTCGCCCGGCATGGTGGCGCTCGGCTCGATCAACCAGCTTCAGTTCCAGCAGCTGCGTCGTGGCCAGGTCGTCGACCACCAGACCAACCCGGCGCTCGTTGCGCCTGAGTCGTTGCGCAACCGCGAGAGCGACTTCCTGCCTGGCGGCGTGACGTTCGACGACACGGCCGCGACGAACAACGCTGGCGTGCGCGCAGCGTTCGAGGTCAAGGCCGACCTGAACGCGATCCGCGACGACATCTTCGACACGCGCTCGCTGATCCGCGAGCCGTTCTTCGCGGACCTGTTCCTGATGATGCACCTGGGGCAGGACAACCCGCAGAAGACGGCGCGCGAGGTGGCCGAGCTCCACGGCGAGAAGCTGCTCATGCTAGGCCCGGTCATGCAGCAGCTGGAGCGCGACCTGCACCGCCCGATGGTGCAGCACGCCTACGACGTGCTCGAGCGCAACGGCGTGCTGCCCGAGGTGCCCGAGGAGATCGCCGGCCGCGACATTCAGCCCGAGTTCATCAGCATGCTGGCGCAGGCGCAGAAGGCCGTGCAGCTGGCGCCGATCAACCAATGGGTGGCCGACATGCTCGCGCTCGCGCAGGGCGGCAAGCCCGAGGTGCTCGACAAGCTGAACGTCGATGCCTACGCCGACACGACGGCCGACCTGACCGGCGTGCCGCCGCACCTGCTCAACGACGACGACGTCGTCGCGCAGATCCGCGAGGCTCGAGCTCAGCAGCAGGCCGCGGCCGCGCAACTCGAGGCGACCGCGCAGGGCGCCTCGGCGCTCAAGGACATGGGCGCTGCCGGCATCGAGCCCACGGCCGCGTTCTCGTCGCTCGGGGCCGCGCCGCAGCAGGAGTTCGCTGCGTGAACCGGGCTGCCCCGACTGTCGAGATGCGACTCCAGGTGGCGCGCGCGCTGCGCGACCTCCTGGGCGGTATCGCGGACGGCGAGATCCTAACGAAGGCGAACGTGATCGCCTCGATGGCGGGGACTACGTTGGCGGCTGAGGCCGACAGCGACGGCGGTGGCGATGCGTCGAAGGTGCTGCTCGGCGATGGCACGTTCGGATCGGTGCCGTCGCACACGCACGCCTACGGCGACCTCAGCGGCGTGGCTGCGAGCTCGCACACGCACGACCTCGGCGACATCACGAACGACGAGACGGACAGCGTCTGGTTCGCTGACTTCATCGTCGCGGGTGCGTCACAGAATGGCTGGTCGTCCTCGACCTCTGGAGGGTCGACCGGTGGCCACTGGGACGCGCTGATCGACACGACCGACAACGGCATCGGCGTGATCGAGCTCAAGACCGGGACGGGCGCGACCGGTTACTACTCGCTCTGCACCTACAACGACAAGTTCTACCCAGGCCAGGCCGAGTTCACGTTCGAGGCGCGGATCTGCCCTGACGTGATCGCCGACGCGATCGACGACTACAACCTCTACGTTGGCTTCGGCGCGAACGTCTACAGCAGCGCCAGCGGCACCAACGAGGCCGGCTTCGTCTACCGCCGCAGCGCGCTCGGAGCCAACTGGCATGCTGTGACGAGGGCGGCCGGAAGTGAGACGCTGACCGACACCGGGGTGGCTGTCAGCGCCGCCACACTCCAGAAGCTGAAGGTGACCGTTGACGCAGCCGTGTCGAAGTTCACGTTCGAGATCGACGGTGTCGCCGTCGCGACTCACACCACCAACCTGCCGACTGGCCGCATGGGCTTGGCTGTCGGCATCTACAAATCTGCTGGCACGACTCAGCGAGAGCTCTGGGTCGACTGGACCCGCCTCCGCGTCAACAGGGGTAGTGCACGATGATCGCCCAAACCACCGAGGCCCTGTCGGGCCTGTCCTCGCTCGCCGCTGGCGGCGCCGCTCTGCTGGTGGCCGGCATTCTGGTCTACGTGCTCAGTCACCTGTCCAAGGAAGGAACGAAGCGCGACGAGGCCCTGACGAAGGTCGTTGATCGCATGTCCGAGCAGAGCGACAAGCGCGACGCCGTGATCGACCGCCTGGCCGACCGGTTCGCTGCGACGGCGACGACGACGGCCCAGAGTTTCGAGCAGACCGCGACGACCATCCACCGTGAGATGCGCGAGTCGAGCGAGCGCCGCGAGCGCGAGCTCCACCAACTCGTGCGCCAGGTGGCCGGACTTCCCAAGGAGGAAACCCCACGATGAGAGCGATGCTGAAGAGTGGAGCCCTTGTGCTCCTGTTCCTGATCACGTCGGCCTGCAACACCGGGCTCGATCGGCTTCGTTTCGAGGCCGACATCCGCGACTGGCAGCTGGCCAACGCCTGCGCCTCTGGCTGGTTCTCGTCGAAGCAGTAGGTGCCCGACAGGCAGGGATCGATCTTCTTGTCGATCATCAGCTGGTTGACCGCGGCGGCCTGCTCGTCGTTG
>JAGQRB010000154.1 GCA_020425925.1 Planctomycetota bacterium | reverse complement strand
GCGGCGTCGATGCCGTCGGGCCCGACGATCTCGTGGACCGCGAACTCCGCACTGCTCGCGAGATCGTGGTTCGACACCATCAGGTACTGCGAGCTGGCATCGGCCTCGGTCTGCGCCCGGTCGAGCGCGGCGCGGAACGACAGCTTTGCCATCGGCGAGGCCGTGAGGTCCGGGATGACCTTCCAGGTGACGCCGATGTTGACCCGATAGCCGCCCGCCAGGTCGGTGCCGACCGCGAGGACGGCGCGGTGGTTGCCGAGCTCGCCGGGGTGGCAGCGGGCGTGCAGGCGGGCCTCGTGTTCGCCGTCGCCGGGCTCGAGCCGCACCTCGATCGAAGGGTCACTGCTCTCGGCCGGGCCGAAGTGCACCGCGGCGTGCTGCTCGTCGCCGCGCAGCAGCAGCGGAATCGAGGGCGACTGCGACTGCGGCACGGCGCCGAAGTCGAGTGCGGCGAACGGCGTGACCCGCACCGGACAGTCGATGCCGAATCGCACCAGGAACGGCCAGCGGACGCGGTCGTGGCCGGTGAGATCGGCGAGGGGCTGCAGCACGACGAAGCCGCGCGAGAGCGTGTGCGGCAGGTCTTCGGGGTCCTTGGTCAGGGTGTCGAGCACGACGCGGGCGAGGAGCTGTTCCCCCGGTCGCGCGGTGTTGGCCTCGGAGGGCCGACCGTCGAGGATGCGCTCGCTGCCGTCGGCGGCGCGGAACAGCAGCTGGCCGCGGCCACACGAACAGTCGAGGCTGACGTGCAGGGGGACCCAAGGTCCGGCCGGCAGCTGCGCGAGATCGATCGCGTAGTCGTGGGTGCGCGACTCGCCGTGCGGAATCACGCCGAAGTCGTATTCGAGCGCCGGCAGCGCGTGCGCCTTCGCTCCATCCTGGGTGGCCGCGCCCGGCGTCGCCGCCGAATCGCGCGGCGGAACGGCGTGCTCCGCGGGCTCGTCGTTGCAGGCGGCGAGCGCGAGGCTCGCGAGCAGGATCGATCGACCGCGCGTTCGCATGTCGCTGATAGTAGGCCATCGCGAGCTCGCAACGAAAAGACTCGCGGCCGCCCTCGACTGTCGTCCAGAGCGGCCGCGATGGTTGCCAGAGTGTCCACCCGCCCTGAAGCAAGCCACGGGCCAGGTGGCGGCCAAAAGTCGGGTTCGCCGCGAGCCGGCGTTGGCGCCGGAGGTTGGCGCGAAGCTGCCCGTTGCGCGGGGACGCGGGAGGTGGGGCAGGAGCGCCAGGGTATGGCAGCGCCGCCATGGTGTGTCTGCCATGGCGGGCGCGGGGCCCGGTCAGGACAACCGCTTCAGCTTGCGATGCAGCGTGGTGTAGTCGATCCTGAGCGCCCGCGCTGCCGCCGCCTTGTTGCCGCTGCAGGCATCGAGCGTCTCGCGCAGGATACGGCCCTCGAGATCCTCGCTCGCCTGGCGCACGCGCTCGGACAGCGACAGCCCCGAGTCGATCGCCGCGCTGCGCGCGGGCAACGCGTCGATGTCGAGATCGGCGACGTCGACCTCGGCCGACGTGCAGCAGAGCACCGCGCGACGCACGACATTGCGGAGCTCGCGCAGATTGCCGGGCCAGCGCGCGCGCTGCAGCGCTTCGGCCGCGCTGGCCGAGAAGCCACCGATCCGCCGCCCCATCTCGCGGTTGGCCTCGTCGAGGAACAGCTGCGCGAACGGCACGATGTCGGCACTGCGTTCACGCAGCGGCGGCAGTGCGACCTCGAACTCGGCGATGCGGTGGTAGAGGTCGACGCGGAACCTGCCGTCGGCGACCGCATCGCCGAGGTCGGCGTTGGTGGCGGCGATCAGGCGGGCGTCGAAGGCCACCGGCTTGTTGCCGCCGACCGGCGTGACCGCCCGTTCCTGCAGCGCGCGCAGCAGCTTGGCCTGCAGCGCGAGCGGCAGATTGCCGAGCTCGTCGAGGAACAACGTGCCGCCGTCGGCCATCGAGAACAGTCCGGCGCGTCGGCGATCGGCACCGGTGAACGCGCCCTTCTCGTGGCCGAAGAGCTGGCTCTCGAGCAGCGGCTCGGGCAGCGCGCCGCAATCGACCGCGACGAACGGGCCGGCGCGGAACGGCGACAGCGCGTGCACGGCGCGCGCCGCCACCTCCTTGCCGGTGCCCGACTCGCCGGTCAGCAGCACCGCGAGCGAGGTCTGTGGCGCGACCAGCTCGAGCTTCTGGCGCAGCTCGAGCGCCACCGGGCTGCTGCCGAAGTTGCAGTACGGCGCGGCGCCGGCCGAGCGCAGCTCCTGCACCTCGCGCCGCAGCGCGTGTTGTTCGGCGGCGCGCTCGGCGGCCAGCAGCAGGCGCTGCTGGTCGAACGGCTTGGCCTGGTAGTCGAAGGCGCCGTCCTTGATCGCCTCGACCGCGGTGGCGATGTCCTCGACCGCGCTCAGCAGGATCACCGGCAGGTCCGGCTGGC
>JAGQRB010000153.1 GCA_020425925.1 Planctomycetota bacterium | reverse complement strand
CGAGATCGCTCGGCCGCCTCTTCGGGTTCTTCGGCTTCATGCGGTGACCTTGGGCGGGTGAACGCCGTTCCTTCGGTGATGACCATTCGCGCGCAGGTCGATCGCGGCCGCGCGCGCGGGTTGCTTGCCGGATGCGCCGTCCTGCTCGTCGGGGTCGTCGGCATCCTGGGGAGGCTCGGGCTCCGGATCCGCCGGCGGCGGCGAGGCTAGGCCGAGCTGCTCCATTCGCTCCTTCTCGCGCGCGGCTTGCTCGAGCTCTTCCTCCCAGTCGAGGCCCTGCGCGCCGTACTCACGGGCGAGCGTCGTCGTGTGGCTCTCCAACCTCGTCTTCTGCGCGCTGGCTTCCTTGACCGGGTCGACGTGCTCGTGACCGTCGAAAAGCCAGGTGCGCTGGATCTGCCACAGCGCGACGGGCAGCGCGATCTTCATCACGCGCGCGACGAGGGCGAGCTCGCGGAACCAGTCTCGGAACAGAGGCTCCAGGACTCGGCGACGCAGAAGCGCGCGCTCGATCCGCTGAGCCCGGTAGTAGGTCTGGTGGTCGAGTCGACCGCTCGCGTAGTTGTAGCCGGCGCTGTCCCCCGCCGCGATGTTGTAGGGCATGCAGACAGGGCGCGCGGCCTCGCCGATCACCTCGTGCTTGAACTGCGCATAGGTGGTCGTCGGCTGCTCGCTGCGCGCCTGGCCCAGCTTCCAACCCTTCGGGAGCACGGTCGCCTGGTTCTTCTCCAGCTCGATCGTCTCCATCGCGGTCACCTCCTCCTGGTCGTCCTCGTCCGCGCCGCTCGCCGGCGCCGACGACTCGATGACCATCGCGAGGTCTGCCGCCGTCTCGGCCGCGGCGACGACGGCGCCGGTGTATCGGCGCATCGATGCCGACAGGCCGACGGTGGAGGTGCACTCCGGGATACCGCGCGCTTGGCCAGGCCGCCGCACGCGGAAGTAGTGCAGCATGTTCTCGGCCGCGACTCGGTAATAGTCGAGCGGCGAGCCGGCGACCAAGAACGGATCGCCAGGGTGCTGCTTCAGGACGTGGTAGGCGATCGGGTTGCCGGCGGCGTCGAACTCGATGCCGTCGACGCCGGTCGGCGACTCGAGCTGCAAGTAGGGCGAGGAAACCTGGTCCGCCTCGAGCAAACGAAGGTCGAGCTGCACCGGCGACTGCAGCTTCGGATTCGTGATCAGCATCGCGAAGGCCTCGCCGTCCTCGAATTTGGCCAGGCGCATCGTCCAGAGCTTCTCGCCGAGACCGACGGCCTCCGCCCACTCCGACCACAGCGTCTCGATGCGGCTGTCCGCGGCGCGGTTGCCGGTGCGGACCTGCAGGCGGATCTCGGCGCCGATGCTGTCGTTCGCGAGCGTCGTCCCCATCCCGTCGAAGTAGCCGTTGTTGCCGACCTCGTAGCGGGACCGGTTCCGCAGGATGCGGCGCACCGAGGGGCTGTTCGCGGCGATCGCGGAGAGTCCGTCCGCGGCGGCCCAGTGTTTCCGGTTGTCGACCGTCGTCTGCGCGAGGTCGTAGCGCGCGCGAACGCGCTGGACCTCGCGGCGGAGCAGGTCGTTCACCCGGACGACGGACGCGACCTTCGGCGACTGCGACTCGAAGCCGTCCGCGGCCAGGCGCTCGCGCTGCTCCCGTCGCTCCCGCCACCCCATCGAGCTACGCCCCCGGCGCCTCGATCTTCGAGAACCGCAGTCCGCGGCGCTTGCCGCTCGCGCCGCT
>JAGQRB010000152.1 GCA_020425925.1 Planctomycetota bacterium | reverse complement strand
CTGCTGCTCGGTTTCGCCGCCGGCCCGATCCTCGGGATCTTCGACCCCGAGGTCGCGTTCGGCGCGCTGTTCCGACCGATCATCTCGCTCGCGGTCGGGCTGATCCTGTTCGAGGGCGGCCTGACGCTGCGTTTCGTCGACGTGCGCGGCACCGGCGCGGTGGTGCGCAACCTGGTGTCGATCGGCGCGCTGGTGACCTGGCTGCTGTCGACCACGATCGGCGTGTTCCTCGTCGGGATCGACTTCGACGTCGCGCTCCTGGTCGGCGCGCTGCTGACGCTGACCGGGCCGACCGTCGTGATCCCGCTGCTGCGGCACGTGCGACCGGGCGGACCGGCCGGCGCGATCCTGCGCTGGGAAGGCATCCTGATCGACCCGATCGGCGCGATGCTCGCGATCGTCGTGTTCGAGGCGATCAGCGGCGGCGAGCACGCGACGTTCTGGGCGATCGCGCTCGAGGTGAGTCGCACGGTTGCGTTCGGCAGTGGGATCGGCCTGATCGCGGGCCTGCTGCTGGCCCGCGCGCTCGAGCGCTTCCTGGTGCCGGACAAGCTGCACGTGCCGGTGACGCTCGGCACCGTCGCGGTCGCGTTCGTCGGCGCCGATTCGCTGCAGCCCGAATCCGGTCTGTTCGCGGTGACGATCATGGGCATCGCGCTCGCCAACCGGCGCGCGCTCGACGTCGACCACATCGCCGAGTGGAAGGAGCACCTGTCGACGATCCTGCTGTCGGTGCTGTTCGTGTCGATCGCGGCCCATCTGCCACTGGAACCGCTGACCGAGCTCGGCTGGCGCGCGCTGCTCTACGCCGGGCTGCTGATCGTCGTCGTGCGCCCGCTCGCGGTCTGGGTCTCGACCCTCGGCTCGGGACTCGCGCTGCGCGACCGCGCGTTCCTGATGGCGATGGCTCCGCGCGGCATCGTCGTCGCCGCGGTCAGCTCCGAGCTCGCGCTGCAGCTCGGCGATGCCGGCGGCGGCGGCGCGATCGTCGCGCTGGTGTTTCCGACCATCGTCGTCACCGTGCTGGTCTACGGCCTGCTGAGCCGGCCGTTCGCGCGCGCGATCGGGGTCGCCGAGGGCGACGCCCAGGGCGCGCTGATCGTCGGCGCCGACATCGTCGGTCGCGAGATCGGCGCCGCGCTCGCCGAACAGGGCTTCGAGGTCCTGCTCGTCGACACCAATGCCCGCAGCACCCAGAACGCCCGCACGATGGGTCTGCCGACGTTCCACGGCAGCGTGCTGTCGACGCGTTTCGCCGAGACCGCCGACCTGCACGGTCTCGGCTGCCTGCTCGCGCTGCTGCCGAGCGACGAGATCAACCGACTCGCGGCGCAGGAGTTCCTCGGCACGTTCGGCCGCCCCAATCTCTACCGCACGACGCCGTCCGGCCGTCCGGCAGGGGAGCACGACCCGAGCGAACCGGGGCGTCTGCTGTTCGGTGCGACGGTCACGACCGAGTGGCTGCGCGAACAGCTGCGCCGCGGCGCGAAGGTCAAGGCCACCAAGCTCACCGAGCAGTTCGGCCCCGAGGAATACGCCGAGCGCTACGGCGATCGGATCGTGCCGCTGTTCGTGATCTCACCCGAACGCGAGCTCGCGATCGTGACCGCCGAGGAGCGCCCCGAACTCGAACGCGGCTGCACCGTGCTCAGCCTGGTGCCCGACAACCTGGCAAACGTGGCACCGGCCGCGGCGGCGGGCTAAGCTGCGCCGCCCCGAGCCCCCGAACCCTCGGCCCCAAGCATGCAAACGACCGCCCTCGAATCGATCCACCGGGAGCTCGGCGCCCGCCTCGTGCCGTTCGCCGGCTGGAGCATGCCGGTGCAGTACGGCCCCATTCTCGACGAGGTCCGCACCGTGCGTGAACGCGCCGGCCTGTTCGACCTCGGCCACATGGGACGCGTCGCGATCACCGGACCGCAAGCCGAGGCGTTCCTGCAGAAGCTGCAGACCAACGACGTCGCCAAGATCCCACCCGGCCGCATCCGCTACGCGATGATCCTGAACGAGGACGGGCTCACGCAGGACGACATCCTGGTCTACCGGAACCCGCGCAACGACGGCTTCTTCCTGGTGATCAACGCCGGCAACACCGAGCGCGACCTCGAGATCATGCGCCGGACGGCGGCGGGCTTCGACTGCACGATCGAGGACCGCACCGGCTCGACCGGGATGATCGCGATCCAAGGCCCGTTGTCGCAACGCATCACGCAACGCCTCACCGCGACCGACCTCGCCGGACTCGGCTACTACGCCTGGACCGACGCCGAGGTCTGCGGCGCGCCGATGACGATCTCGCGCACCGGCTACACCGGCGAGGACGGATTCGAGATCTACGTCCCGGGTGGTCGCGAGGTCGAGGTCTGGAACGCGTTCTTCGCCGCCGCCGCGGCCGAGGCCGGCGGCCAGGGCGAGATGCTCGCGCCGATCGGCCTCGGCGCGCGCGACACGCTGCGCCACGAGGCCGGCATGCCGCTCTACGGCCACGAGATCGACGAGACCACGAACCCGCTCGAGGCCGGCCTGGAGTTCGGGGTCAAGTTCACCCACGACTTCACCGGCCGCGCCGCGCTCGAGCGGGTTCGCGATGCCGGCGGCACCGGCCGACGCCTCGTCGGCCTGACCTCGACCGCGAAGCGCTGTCCGCGCCAGGGCTACCCGGTCCTGCGGGACGGCACGCCGATCGGCAAGGTCTGCTCGGGCAGCATCTCGCCGACCCTGGGCACCAACATCGCCACCGCCTACGTCGGAGTCGAGCACTCCGAGCCGGGCACCGAGCTGCAGTTCGCGGTGCGCGACCAGGCCGAGCCTTGTGTCGTCGTGCCGCTGCCGTTCTACAAGCGTCCGCGCTGATCCCTCTCCCTCCCAAGTAGGCCACGCCACGCAGGCCACCCCACGCAGGAACCCCCGAATGCGCCCGAACGACCGCAAGTATCTGAAGAGCCACGAGTGGTGCAAAGTCGACGGCGATACCGCCACGCTCGGCATCACCGACTTCGCCGTCTCGCAGTTGAGCGACCTCGTCTTCCTCGACCTGCCGAAGGTCGGCAGCTCGGTCACCGCCGGCGAGCAGTTCGGCGAGGTCGAGTCGGTCAAGGCCGTGAGCAGCCTCTACTCGCCGGTCACCGGCGAGGTCACGGCAGTCAACGACGACCTGCCCGACAACCTGCAGTGGCTCGGCGAGGACGCCTTCGAGAAGGCGTGGATGATCAAGGTCAAGTTCACCGCCACGTCGCCCGACCTGCTCGACGCCGGCGCCTACGAAGAGAACTGCAAGGCCGAGGAGTGAGTCCGGCCGCCGGTCGACTGCTCGTCGACCCGGCGGGCGATCCGGCCTGGAACATGGCCCTCGACGAGGCCCTGCTGCAGCTCGGCGGCGCGCCGACGCTGCGGCTCTACGGCTGGTCGCCGTTCGCGGTCTCGCTCGGCTACTTCCAGCGTCTCGCCGATTTCGGCGACGTGCCGGCGACCACGCCGATCGTGCGGCGGCTGACCGGCGGCGGCGCGATCCACCACGCCGACGAACTCACGTTCGCGCTCGCGCTCGACCGCGACCTGCTGCCGAACGACGTCGCGGCGAGCTATCGCCTGCTGCACGATGCGGCGGTGCGGGCGCTGGCCGACAGCGGCATCGCCGCCGAACGGCTCGCTCGCGGCGCGTCGCAGCACGCCCGCCCGAGCGCCCGCTGGTGCTTCGCCGAACCCGGGCAGGACGACGTCGTGACCGCCGTCGGCAAGCTGCTCGGCTCGGCCCAGCGCCGGGTCGCCCGGCCACGACCGCGGCTGCTGCACCACGGTTCGCTGGTGCTCGGCCGCCCGGCGCTGACCCCGTTCGTCGCGGCGGTGCGCGACGAGATCGCGTTCGACGACGCGGCCTTGGCGGCGCTGCGGCGGCATCTGGCGGACCGGCTCGGCGCGGCGCTGGGCTGCCGGTTCGAGCCCGGCGCGCCGACCGCCGACGAGATCGCCCTGGCCGAGGAGCTGCGCACCGTGCGCTACGGCAACCCCGAGTTCACGTCGCGGTCGTGAGCGCGGCCGGAACCCCACGTTCTATCCTGCGGCCATGTCGATCGAACGACTCCTGCGGCGCCCCGGCCTCGAGCCCCGGGTCCGCCTGCTCGTCACCGGACTCGTCGCGATCTGGCGCGCCGACTGGCCGACGCTCGGTGCGGCGGCGAAGGCGGCGCAGGATCGCAGCCTGCCGCGCGCCGACCTCGAGGAGATGTTGCTGCAGTCGGTCCTGTTCTGCGGTTTTCCGCGCGCGGTGACCGCGTTCGAGCAGCTCGGCGAGGTCTGGCCGGCGGCGAGCCCACCCACCGGCGGGGCGTTGCCCGCGGCCGAGCAGGGCGCGGCCGGCCGGCAGTTGTTCTCGGCGATCTACGGTCGCAACGCGGCTGCGGTCGACGCCATGCTCGCGGGTTTCCACAACGAGTTCCGCAGCTTCGTGCTCGACGTCGCCTACGGCCGCATCCTGACCCGTCCCGGACTGTCGGGCCACGATCGCGAGCTGCTCGCCGTCGCCGCGCTCGCCGCGTCCGATCAGCGGCGCCAGTTCGCCGGCCACGCCCGCGGCGCGCTGCACCTCGGGGCGACCCGAACCGTGCTGCGCGAAGTGCTGACGACCGTATTCACGGACGAATCGACGGTCGAGGCCTGGTGCCAGCGCATCCCGTCGCCGGATGCAACCCCGACCGAGGGTCCCGGGGGTCAGGGAAAGAGCTGACCGGCGGTGCCCCGCTCACCCGAGGGCGTTGCGTACGCACAATCTGCCCGTACAGTAAGGAAGACTCTCCGCCTCGCCCCCGGAGGTCGGGGCAACGTGCCCGTTCCTCCTCGGCGGAGAGTCTCATTCGTTTCGTCCTCGGCAAGGCTCACACCAAGCCGCGAACGAGAGGCTCTACCCAGCACCGGCGCCTCGGTTTCGCGGCGCGCCGCCATTTTTTGCGCGACCGCGGCCGATGGGTTCACACTCGACTCGGCGTTGCCGCGGGCTCCCGGGCGGCTATCCCCTCCCCGTCCGCGCCGACCATGCCCGCGCCCGCATTCTCCGAGCACTACCGTGAGCTGACCGACGACCTGACGGCCTGGAGCCGGATCCAGGTCCGGCAGGCCGGCATCGCGGGCCTCGACGCCGACGACCTCGCGCAGGAGACCTGGAGTCGCGCGTTCGCGAGCTTCGACACCTTCGACGCGGCGCGCGGCACCTTCCGCGCCTGGCTGTTCGGGATCGCATACCACGTGCTCAGGAAGCACCTCCGGTGCCTCGGCACGGCGCGCCGACGTCTCGGCGAGGACCAGCGTCCGATCGACGGCTGTCCGGACCACGGCACCAGCATCGTGACGCGACTCGGGCGCAGCGAACGCGCGCAGCGACTCGTCGAGCTCGTCGAGGAGCTGCCCGAGCAGGATCGCCTGCTCGTGCTCTATCGCGGCCTCGAGGGACTCTCGCACGCCGAGGTCGGCGCCCGTCTGCAACTCAACCCGCCCGCGGCCGAAACCCGTTGGCGCCGCGTGCGCGAACGGCTCGCCGGCATGCTCCCCGAGTGAAGTCGGGCCCCGCCGCCGTCACTGGTTCTGCGCCTCGAGATG
>JAGQRB010000151.1 GCA_020425925.1 Planctomycetota bacterium | reverse complement strand
TTCGAGAGGAGCACACGGTGGTGTGGCAGCAGGAGAGGATGGAGTGGCGGGTAGAGGTGCGTCACTCTAGTTCGGACGGGTCGTGCTGCGCAGCGGCCAGGTCGCGCCGTCGAACGTCCAGGTGTCGGCCAGTGTCGTCGCGGCGCGGCCGCCGAACACGACGCAGCACGCCGACACGAGGTCGAAGCACATCGCGTGGTCGACGCGCGCCGGCGGGGCGGCGTGCGCGGTGCGGCGCGTCCAGGTGCTGCCGTCGAACTCCCAGGTGTCGTCGAGGCAGCCGCTCACCGCGTTCGTTGGTGCGCCGCCGAACAGCACGACGACCTGTCGGTACGGGTCGTAGGCCATCGCGCCGCCGACGCGGGCCGGCGGCGACGCCAGCGGGAACACCGGCGTGAAGTGCACGCCGTCGAACTCCCACGTTCGTGCCAGTGCGATGCTGCTCGCGTCGTGGCCGCCGAACAGCACCATGCGCGAACGGCTCAGGTCGTAGGCCGCGGCGTGACGCGTGAGCGTCGTCGGACTGCCGGTCGTCGGCGTCGGACTCCACGAACCCTGCGTCGGCAGAGCCGCGGTGAGAAGCGCGAACGGCTGCGCCGCCGCGCGGAACCAGAACGTTGCATCGACCATCGAGGTCCTCCTTGCGTTCGTGGCGACCCGAGGCGGCGGGTTGCAGCGGCAATTGCCGCCACCCCGCGCTATCGGTGGCGGTCTCGTGGGCCTTGAGGGATTCGCTCGGCGACTGTCGCTCGCCGCGGCTCGTACGATCGCGAGCCTGCTGCAACCTGCAGTGGTCGGTGCGACTACGCGCGGATCGCGCTTCGCTGCCGGTAGCGTCGCGCGCGACGAAATCGCGGCGTCTACGCGAGCGGCGGAGCTACAGTCCGTGAGCCCTCGCCATGGGAATCCTCCGTCTCCTCCTCGCCCTGGCGGTCGTGTTCGCGCACGCCGGCCCGCTGTTCGGCGTCCGCGCGCTGGCGATGACCGGCGGCCCGCTGGCGGTGCAGATGTTCTACGTCGTCTCGGGCTTCTACATGGCGCTCGTGCTCAACGAGAAGTACCGCGGCCCGGGCAGCTACAAGGCGTTCGCCGAGAGCCGACTCGTGCGGCTGTTCCCGATGTATCTCGCGGTCGTCGCGTTGACGCTCGCGGTCGGGCTCACGCTGCACTTCGGGGGGCACACGATCCCGCCGCTGCGCTGCTGGATCGAGCACGGTCGCGCCATGCCGTGGCCGGACGCACTCGGCCTCGGGCTGGTGCAGTTCACGATCGTCGGTCAGGACGCGGTCGTCTTCGCCGCGGTCGATCCGGCGACGTCCGAGCTGTTCGCGACCGCGGACTTCCACACCGAGGCGCTGCCGGCCTGGCGCTTCATGCTGGTGCCGCAGGCCTGGACGATCGGCCTCGAGCTGATGTTCTACGCGGTTGCCCCGCTGCTGGTGCGACGTCGCGCCGCGGTGATCGGGCTCGTCGTGCTGGCGAGTCTCGCGCTGCGGGTCGCGCTCGTGCGTCGGCTCGGGCTCGGCAACGACCCGTGGACCTACCGCTTCTTCCCGACCGAGCTCGCGTTGTTCCTCGCCGGTGCGCTGTCGTATCGGCTCTACCGCGCGCTCGGCCGGCGCGGGTGGCTCCGGCCGCTGGCGACGTGGGGTGTCACCGTCGCGACGATCGGCGCGGTGGCGGTCTACCCGCTGTTGCCCGCGGCGTTGCACTGGAGCCCGTACGGGCTCGCGGTCGGTCTGCTGGCGCTGCCGTTCGCGTTGCCGTTCGCGTTCGAGCTCACCGCGCGCTCGCGGCTGGACCGCGCGGTCGGTGAACTCTCCTACCCGGTCTACCTGGTGCACTACCTGCTGTGCTTCCTGCTGCCGGTCGTCGGAATGCGGCCCTGGAGCATCTGGTCGGGCCTCGCGGTCGCGCCACTTGCCGTTCTGTCGGCGTGGATGCTGTGGCGCTTCGTCGGTGTCCCGATCGAGGGTTGGCGGCAACGGATCGGTGCGCGGCTGCGCGCCCGCACCGAAGTCAGTGGTTCCACGGATACCGCGGACGCGGCCCTTTCCCTAGGGTACGCGGCTCGTCGGCGTTCGGGGAACGATCGCGGCGAAGGCGACCCGATCGATCCGTGAGGCATGGACTATCTGACCGCAACGACGAAGCGACTGCGTATCCCGCGCGCCGTCGTCTCCGATGCCACGACCGCACTGCTCCTGCTGTTCGACCGGTTCGGCAACGACGCGGATCTCGACCATCTCTGGCGGCAGCTGCCGCTGGCGCACGAACTGCTCGGTGCGCGGTGCGCCCCGGTCGCCGGGGCTCCGGTGATCGGTTGGATCCGCGAGCTCGTCGCGGTCGCCGGCGGCTCGGTCCGAATCCGGGAGTCGCTGCTCGGCACCGGGCTGCGCGAACCCGAGATCGTGCCGTTCGTCTCCGCGTTCGTGCAGCACGCCGTCGCGTGTGCCGGAGAGGACTGCCTGGAGCGGCTGGTCGCGCGGGTCCCGGGCCTCGGGCGGCTGTCGTCGTGGCCGGAGGGGCGGGCGACGGTTCTTTGAATCGTCGCACCAGGCGGTGCCGGATACGTTCCACTGTCACCACCCCGGTCGTGAACCGCGCTCCAGACGACATCTTCGGCCTCCAGCTCGAGCTGCTCGGCGCCCTCCGCATCGCCGCGTTCCGACGCGATGCGGCCGGCGGCCTGGCGCTGCTCGGGCCGGTGCCGGCGTGGCTCGCGGACCACTTCCCGGCCTTCGCCGGCGACGCGGTCGACCCCGTGCACGAGCTGCCGTTCCTCGAGTCGTTCCTGCCCGACGCGGAGCGCTTCTGGCAGGAGCGCGCGGCTGCGACGATGGTGTCCGACCCGTGGACCCAGGCGGACGCCCACGGTGCCCCCTGCGTGTTCGAGGCCACCGCGATCGCGACCGCCTCGGGTCGCGAGCTGGTCGCGATTCGCATGCTCGGTGCCGACTTCGCGGCGCGCCGCGAGGTGCTGCAGGAGGTGCGCGAGCAGAAGCTCGCCTACGAGGATCTCAGCCGCGTCCACGGCGAGCTCGCCGCGTCGTCGCGGCGGCTCGAGCGTCTCGCCGAGGAGCGCCGCGCCGCACTCGAGATGCTGCGTCGCAGCCGCGACGAGCTCGAGAACGGCGTCGCCGAACGCACCGTCGCGCTCACCGAGCTGACCGAACGACTGCGCCGCGAGATCAAGGATCACGCCAGCACCAACGCCGACCTGCTGCGGCACCAGGAGCAGCTACGCGCGATGGCGGAGCGCATCCTCGTGACCGAGGCCGAGGAACGTCGGCGCGTCGGCCGTCAAGCTCAAGCTCGGGGCCGCACGGCGCGATGTCGACGCGGCCCTCGTCGCCAAGCTCCAGGAGATCGGCCGCCTCGTCGACGAGGTCGTGGCCGACACCCGCAGCGTGACGGCCGAGCTCGGCACGCCGGCGCTCTACGAGCTCGGACTCAGCGAGGCGCTGCGCGACCTCGTCGAGCGTTTCGAACTCGCGCACGGCGTCGAGGCCAGCTTCGAGGACGACGGCGCCGAGAAGCCGCTGAGCGACAGCTGTCGGCTGTTCGTGTTCCAGGCGGTCGGCGAGCTGTTGCACAACGTGCTCAAGCACTCCGACGCCGGCAGCGTGAGCGTCGCGCTGCGCCGCGACGGACGCAGCCTCGCGGTGTCGGTATCCGACGCCGGTATCGGCTTCGACGCCCGTCGCGCCGACCTGCGGGCCACCCCCGCCGGCGGCTTCGGGCTGTTCAACATTCGCGAGCGCGCGCTGCACTTCGGTGGCGACTGCCGCATCCGATCGCGGCCGGGACGGGGCACCGAGGTCGTGCTCTACCTGCCGTTGCAACTGAGGGACTGAATGCAATGAGAGTATTACTCGTCGACGACCACGACATCATCCGGGACGGCCTCGCCAACCTGCTCGAGCAGGCGGGGCACGAGGTCGTCGGTCAGGCCAAGGACGGCCGCGACGCCGTCCGGCTCGCCGCCGAGCTGCAGCCCGACGTCGTCGTGATGGACATCGGCATGCCCGGCATGAACGGCGTCGACGCGACGCGTCAGATCGTGCAGGCCGAGCCCGCGCCCAAGGTCGTCGCCTTGTCGATGCACAGCGATCGGACCTACGTCACCCGCATGCTCGAGGCCGGGGCCCGCGCCTATCTCGCGAAGGAGAGTGCCTTCGAGGAGCTCGAGCACGCGATCGAGGTCGTGGTGGCCGGCGGCACCCACCTCGGCACGGTGGTCGAGGGCGATTTCGTCGGCCGCGTCGACGGCGCCAGGCTGGTCGACCCGGTGACGCTGACCCGGAAGGAGCGCCAGGTCCTGCAGCTCGTCGCCGAGGGCAAGTCGACCAAGGAGATCGCCAAGGCGCTGTTCGTGACCGTGAAGACGATCGAGACCCACCGCTACCGGCTGATGAAGCGACTCGGGATCCACTCGATCGCCCAGCTGACCAAGTACGCGATCCGGCACGGCATCACGTCGCTCGACGCCTGACCGACGATCGGTCGCCCGGTCGGCCGGTTGGCGACGGCGCCCTTCCGCGGGCGCGAGTCGGCCGCTACGCTCGCGGGAGGAACCACCGCAGCCATGGCCACGAAGAAGACGACGTCGCGCAAGAAGGTCAAGAAGACTGCCGGCAAGACGGCCGGGGCCGGGAAGGGCGCCCGCCGTGCCCGCAACGGCGCTGCCTCACCGCTCGATCCGCTCGGTGCGGTCAAGGACCTGCTGTTCGGCGCCGAGCTCGACGCCGAGCGCCAGCGCACCAAGGCCACCGAGCAACGGTTGCAGCAGAAGGTCGAGCGCCGCGCCGCCCAGTTCTCCGAGCGAGTCACCAAGCTGTCGGCTCGGATGACACGCACCAAGCAGGGGCTCGACGAGGCGATCGAGGAGATGCGTCGCGACTCGGCGCAGCTGCGGCGCGAGATCCGCCAGCAGCTCGCGGCCGCGGTCGATCGGGTGCAGTCGGAGACCCGCGAGCTGCTCGGCCGGGTCGAGGAGCGCATGGTCGCGATGCTCGACGACGTGCGCCAGGCCAGCGCCGATCGACAGACGCTGGCCGGGTTGTTCGAGGACTTCGCGCGCCGGGTGACCGGCGAGAGCGCGAAGAAGAGATGATCCGCAAGAAGGTCGCCGTCGTCGGCGCGTTCGCCGTCGGCAAGACGAGCCTGGTGCAGCGCTTCGTCAGCGGCATCTTCTCGGCGCGTTACCTCACGACCGTCGGCGTCAAGATCGACAAGCGCGATTGCACCGTCGACGACCGTCAGGTCACGCTGGTGATCTGGGACCTCGAGGGCGAGGACGGCGCCCACGGCCTGCGGCTGTCGCACGTGCGCGGCAGCAGCGGTGTGCTGGTCGTGGCGGACGGCACGCGGCCCGCGACGTTCGAAGCCGCGCTCCGCCTCGGCGACGAGATCGATGGGCTGCTCGGGCCGGTGCCGCGGCTGCTGCTGCTCAACAAGGCCGACCTGCGCGACGCCTGGCAGCTCGAGGATTCCGCGATCGCAGCGGTCCGTGCCGACGGCCAGACCGTGCTCGAGACCAGCGCCAAGGCCGGCACGGCGGTGGCCGCGGCGTTCGACGAACTCGCGCGCCGGATGCTCGCATAGCGCCGGAGCGGCTCCCGGCGGTATGGTGTGGGCCTCTCGCCGCGAAGGAAGACTCCGTGAACAAGAACCGCTCCGCCAGTCCGGTCGATGCCGCGTCGTCCGATCTGCACCGCGTCCGTGACATCCTGTTCGGCGAACTCGAGCGCGACACCTCGGCCCGCATCGCCGCCCTCGAGAAGCGCCTCGAAGAGCAGTCCGCGACCATCGCCGAGCTGACCTCGTCGCTGCGCCGGCAGGCCACCGACCAGGAGCAGCGGCTCGGTCGCGCGATCGCGGACGCAACCGCCGGTGGCGACGCCGGGCGTGACGCGTTGCGCGCCGAGCTGATGCGCGCGATCGACGAGCTCGGCGAGCGCAAGCTCGACCGCGACGCGCTCGCCGGTCTGCTCGGCGGCATCGCCGAGCAGCTCGGCAAACCGTCGAGGGAAGCGCGGTAGTGACCGCGTTCGGCGAGACCCACACGGACGCCGAGGTCGAAGAACTCTGCCAGCTCATGCTCGGCCTCGACCGGCGGCGCCTGCTGCAGGCGCTGCAGCGTCTCGAGGACCGCGGTGCCTTCACCGAGCTCCAGAGCCGGACGCTGGCCGGCGCGATGCGACTCGCGCTGGCCCGGGATCCCGAGTTCGCCGCGGCGATGGGGGCCCTGATCAGCAAGGGCGTGCACGCGACGGTCGAGCGCGACAGCGCCGCATTCGGACGTGCGTTGGCACCGGCGATGGGGCCGGCGATCCGCAACTCGGTCCGGCTGATGCTGCAGAACTTCGTGCAGTCGATCGAGACCGTGGTCGACCAGCAGCTGTCGTGGCGCAGCGTGAAGTGGCGGCTGGAGTCCTGGCGTACGGGCCGGCGTTATGCCGAGGTCGTCTTCCGGCACACGCTGCTGTTCCAGGTCGAGCACGTCTTCCTCGTACATCGCGCGGATGGCATCCAGCTGCTGCACGTCTCGTCGCCGAACGTGATCGCGCGCGACCCCGACCTGATCTCGGCGATGCTCACCGCGATCCAGGACTTCGGTCGCGATGCGTTCGACGTGCCGAGCGGTGACACGCTCAGCAGCTTCGCGGTCGGCGATCTGCGGGTCGGTGTCGAGTCCGGTTCGCACACGCTGATCGCGGCGGTCGTGCGCGGCCAGCCGCCGCACGATCTGCGGCTCCGGCTGCGCGACACGCTCGATCGGGTCGAGTCGCTGATGGGCCCCGAGCTCGCGGCATTCGACGGCGACGTCGATGCGTTCGAGGCGGTGCGCCAGGACCTCGAGAGCTGCCTCGCGAAGTCGGAACTGCCGGGGCGCCCGGCCGGCAAACGGCGCCGGTCGTGGATGCCGTGGGCGCTGTTCGGTGCGGCGGTGCTCGGGCTCGTCTGGCTGTCGCTCGGCTGGGTCGACGACGCGGTCGCGGCGCGCCGTTTCGGGGAGCTGCGCGCCGAGCTCGAACGTGAGCCCGGTATCGTCGTCACCGGCGTCGAATCGACCGCCCACGGCTGGATCGTGCGCGGTCTGCGCGACCCGCTGAGCCGCGCGCCGGACGAGCTCGCGCGGCAGCACGGTGTCGCGCACCGCGTCGAGTTCGCGCTGATGCCGCACCACTCGCTCGCCGCCGAGTTCGTGCAGTCGCGGCTCGATCGTGCGCTGGCGCCGCCGCCCGGCGTCACCTTCGGGTTGGTCGACGGTCACCTGACGCTGCGCGGCAGCGCGCCGCACGCGTGGTGCAGCACGGCCGCGGCGGTCGCGCGGGCGCTGCCCGGTGTCGAGGCCGTCGACCTCGGCGTGCTCGAAGATCTCGACGAGGTCGGCTGGCGGGAAGC
>JAGQRB010000150.1 GCA_020425925.1 Planctomycetota bacterium | reverse complement strand
GCGCCGCCGCCGTCCTCAGTCGATCGCCACGCCGTGGCTGCTCGCGGGGCTGCTCGCGGCGTGCGCCGGCGCCGACCTGTCGACGCGCGATCCCGAGGCGGTGCTGGCCGAGGCCGAGCAGGCGCTGCGGGAGGAACGGCCGGCGGCGGCCCTCGAGCTGCTCGAGGGGATCGACGAGGAGACACTGCCGTTCCGGCTCGGCGACCGCCACGCGCTGGCGCAGGCGACGGCGCTCTACGCCACCGGCGAGGTCTGGGACGCCTACGAGGTCACCGAGCAGTTCGCCGACCGCTATCCGCACAGCGAACGCCGCAGCACGATCGCCGAGCTCGAGTGGCAGATCGCCCGCACGCTGCAGCAGAGCGGCCGCTCGTTCCTGTTCTTCTACTCCGAGCGGCGCGGTGCGCGCGCCGTGCTCGAGCACCTGATCACCCGCCACCCGGACAGTCCGCGGGTGCCGGACGCGCTGCGCGTGCTCGGCGACATGGCGTTCGAGGACGAGCAGTACGAGCTGGCGCAGGAACGCTTCCGCGACATCATGCGGCGCTATCCCGAGAGCGAATGGCGGGTCTACGCCAGCTTCCGGTTCGCGATGGCAATCGTCGCCGGCCTGCAGGGACCCGACTACGATCTCGACCAGATGGAGCACGCCAGCCGCGAACTGCGCGACTTCCTGGCAGGCAACCCCGAGAACCCGGACTTCGTCGCCGAGGCCACGACGGCGCTCGAGCGGCTGCGGCAGTGGCGCGCCGAGCGCCATCTCGCGATCGCCGAGTTCTACCACCGGGTCCGCAACCCCGCGGGTCGCCGGCTCCATCTCGAATACGCCGCCGACGCCGAGTTCGCCGGCACCGCGGCGCAGCAGGCGGCCGCCAGCGAACTCGCCGCGCTCGGTGCGGAAGGTGGCAAGTGAGGCGCCGGCTTCGCGCCGTCCGGCTCGCCGCCCCGTTCGCCGCCCTGGCCCTCGCGGCCTGCGGCTACACCTTCGGCAGCGGCCTCCGGGAGCGTGGCCTGCGCACCGTCGCGCTCACCCTGGTGGGCAACGAGACCTGGCGGCAACGCCTCGAAGTCGAACTGTCCGCAGCGCTTGCGCGCGAGCTACCGGTGTCGACCGACCTCCGGCTGGCGACCGCGGCACAGGCCGATGCGACGCTCGAGGTCACCATCGCCGAGGCCAAGGAACGCACCCTCGTCCCGGGCGCAACGCCCGTGCTCGAGGGCACCCTCGCCGCCGCGGTCTCGATGCGGCTGGTCGGCCGCGACGGCAAGCCGCTGCTCGAGCGGGTGCTGCTCGACCGCACCGAGTTCCGCGACCCGATCGGGGAGAACCTGACCTCGGCCCGGGCCGAACTCGCCAACGACCTCGCCCGCAAGATCGCCCTGGCGCTCGACGGTCGCGCGCTGCGGGCCGGAACCGGCCGCTGAGCGAGGGTGACGGGCGCCCACGTCCCCGGCAGGCTACGTCCCCGGCCGGCCACGTCCCTGGCAACCGAGGCCTCTGCGACCTAAAGTGGCCCGCGGCTGGCGTCGTTGCGTTCGGGCTGCCGGCGAGGCCCGGGTCGAGCGCACAGAGCAGCGTAGAAGCTACGGGCGGCGGCCGCCGCGGGCCGATGACGTGACCTGACCCCATTCGGACCGCTTGATCGCTCGCCACCGGCGCCCCACCTGAGCACTGCATGACCAACAACGAATCGAAGGAACCGGCCGAAGAGGGTTCGCGGGGTCGCAAACCCCGTGGCATGGGCGGAGTGATCCTGATCCTCGCGCTGCTGACGGCCTTGTTCCTCGTCGTCTCGAAGGCCGGCATCGAGAGTCAGAGCACGGTGCACGCGTTCTACAGCTACCTGCTGAACGGCCGCGTCGAGTCGCTGTCGCTGTCCAACGGCGTGGCGACCGCGGAGGTGCGCACCGACAAGGACGAGAAGCGCCGGATCGAGGTCGTCGTGCGCGAGTTCCTCGGCAACAGCCAGGAGGACGAGGTCCAGCTCTACAGCACGCTCGCGGCGCAGAAGCTCGACGTCACGACCTACCCGGCCGACCAGCCGGGCTCGACCGCGCGCTTCCTGCGCGACCTCGAGCAGAAGAAGTTCCGCGGCCTGCGCGCCTTCTTCATCGAGGAGACCGAGCCGAAGGCACAGCGCGAACGCAAGGCCGACGGCGAGGGGGCGCGCAAGGCCGGTTCGTACCTGACGGTGCTGATGCAACGCGACGCCGGGCTCGACTACGTCCGCCTCGACCCGCCGGTCGACGGCAAGCCGTCGCTGCTCGATCTCACGTTCGCCCTGCGCGACGCCGGCGTGCCGGTGCGCAGCGAGAAGCTCTCGCTCGGCGACGAGTTCCGGATCACCGAGCCGAACACCGCGTTGATCTACGTGCTGAGCACGGTCGGCCCGTGGCTGCTCGTGCTGCTGATCGTCTGGTTCTTCATCCTGCGGCAGATGCGTTCGCCGGGCGGCACCGGCGGCGTGCTGAGCTTCGGCCGCAGCCGCGCCGCGCTCTACACCAAGGAGAACCGCACCAACGTGACGTTCGACGACGTCGCGGGCATGGAGGAGGCCAAGGCCGAGGTCCGCGAGATCATCGAGTTCCTCAAGAACCCGGCCAAGTTCGCGCGGCTCGGCGGCAGCATCCCGCGCGGCGTGCTGCTGGTCGGCAGCCCG
>JAGQRB010000016.1 GCA_020425925.1 Planctomycetota bacterium | reverse complement strand
CGGCAAGCTCGACCCGGTGCTCGGCCGCGACGCCGAGATCCGCCAGATCATGGACATCCTGCTGCGCAAGCGGCAGAACAACCCGATCCTGACCGGGGAGGCCGGGGTCGGCAAGACCGCGGTCGTCGAGGGGTTCGCGGCCCGGGTCGCGGCCGGCGACGTGCCCGATGCGCTGCGCGACATCGCGGTGCACAGTCTCGACCTCGGCCTGCTGCAGGCCGGAGCCGGCGTGAAGGGCGAGTTCGAGAACCGTCTGAAGCAGGTGATCGAGGAGGTCCGGAGCTCGCCGCAGCCGATCGTGCTGTTCATCGACGAGGCCCACACGCTGATCGGCGCCGGCGGCCAGGAAGGCCAGAACGACGCCGCCAACCTGCTGAAGCCCGCGCTCGCGCGCGGCGAGCTGCGCACGATCGCGGCGACGACCTGGGCCGAGTACAAGAAGTACTTCGAGAAGGACGCCGCCCTGACCCGGCGCTTCCAGGTGGTGAAGGTCGACGAGCCGGCCGAGGCCGCGGCGATCGCGATGATGCGCGGCGTCGCGACGATGCTCGAACGCCACCACGGCGTGACGATCCTCGACGCCGCGATCGCCGACTCGGTGCGGCTGTCGATGCGCTACATCCCGGCGCGCCAGCTGCCCGACAAGTCGGTGAGCCTGCTCGACACGGCGTGCGCCCGGATCGCGATCGGTCAGGGTGCGACGCCGGCGCAGCTCGAGGACCTGACGCGCCGGCTCACGATGCTCGAGACCGAGCTCGAGCGGCTGCGCCGCGAGAGTGCGGTCGGTCGCGACCACGAGGCCCGCATCGCCGAGTGTGAACGCGAGATCGCGACCGCGACGACCGACAAGACCGCGCTCGAGGAGCGCTGGCAGCGCGAGCGCGAGCTGGTCACCACGATCCAGCAGCACCAGGAGCAACTCGCCGGCGAGGAACCGCTCGCGGCCGACGACCGCGCCCGCCTGCTCGCCGAACTCGCCGAGCAGCGCCGGCAGCTCGCGGAGCTGCAGGACGAGCAGCCGCTGCTGCACCCGGAGGTCACCTCGCAGATCGTCGCCGAGGTGGTCTCGGGCTGGACCGGTGTCCCGCTCGGCCGCATGGTCCGCGACGAGATCCAGACGGTGCGCGAGCTCGCCCAGCGCATGAATGCGCGGGTGCTCGGCCAGCAGCACGCGCTCGACGCGATCGGCAGCCGCATCCAGATCGCGCGCGCCAAGGTCGACAACCCGTCGCGCCCGATCGGCGTCTTCCTGCTGGTCGGACCGAGTGGCGTCGGCAAGACCGAGACCGCGCTGACGCTCGCCGAACTGCTCTACGGCGGCGAGCGCAACCTGATCACGATCAACATGTCGGAGTACCAGGAGGCCCACACCGTCTCGAGCCTCAAGGGCAGCCCGCCGGGCTACGTCGGCTACGGCGAGGGCGGCGTGCTGACCGAGGCGGTGCGACGCCGGCCCTACTCGGTCGTGCTGCTCGACGAGGTCGAGAAGGCCCACCCCGACGTCATGGAGCTGTTCTTCCAGGTGTTCGACAAGGGCGTGCTCGAGGACGGCGAGG
>JAGQRB010000015.1 GCA_020425925.1 Planctomycetota bacterium | reverse complement strand
TCGAGGGCATGGCGGACAACGCCGCGGCGTTCGCGGACACGCCGGTGCGCTACTACCCGTACGTCGAGCCCGCCGCCGGCGCGGGCAGCGGGTTGCTCGAGGCGCTCGCCGCACAGGCCTGCGTCGTCGTCACCGACGAGTTCCCGTGCTTCTTCCTGCCGCGCATGATCGCGGCTGCCGCCGGGCGGGTCGACGTTCGCATGGAGCAGGTCGACTCCAACGGCCTGCTGCCGATCCGCGCGCCCGGCGACCGGGTGTTCGGACGCGCGGTCGACCTCCGCCGCTGGCTGCAGAAGAACCTGGCGCCACACCTGCGCGAGACGCCGCGGGCGCGGCCGCTGGCGCAGCTAGGGCTGGCGGCGGCGCACGTGCCGCAGGCGATCCTCGACCGCTGGCCGGCCGCCTCGGCGGCGATGCTGCGCGGCGACGCCGATGAGCTCGCGGCGCTGCCGATCGACCACGGCGTCGAACCGGTTACAGACCGCCGCGGCGGTCACGGCGCGGCGCGCGAACGCCTCACGAAGTTCCTCGACTCGGCGCTCGGGCGCTACGACGAAGACCGCAACCACCCCGACCGCGAGGGCGGCAGCGGACTGTCGCCGTGGCTGCACTTCGGGCACCTGTCGGTGCACGAGGTGCTCGCCGAGCTCGGACGCCGCGAGGACTGGACCCCGGACGCGGTCGGCACGATCGCCAACGGCAAGCGCGAGGGCTGGTGGCACATGAGCGCCGCCGCCGAATCGTTCCTCGACGAGCTCGTGACCTGGCGCGAGATCGGGCTGAACTTCTGCGCCCGCCGCGCCGACTACGACCGCTACGACTCGCTGCCCGACTGGGCCAAGGCGACGCTCGGCGAGCACGAGAAGGACCGTCGCCCCCACCTCTACACCTTCGACGAGCTGGATGAAGCCCGCACCGCCGACCCGATCTGGAACGCCGCCCAGCGCGAGCTGCGCCGCGACGGTCGCATCCACAACTACCTGCGCATGCTCTGGGGCAAGCGCGTGCTCGAGTGGTCGCCGACACCCGAGATCGCGGTCGAGATCCTGATCGAACTCAACAACCGCTACGCGCTCGACGGCCGCGACCCGAACTCCTACAGCGGGATCTTCTGGGTCTTCGGCCGCTACGACCGGCCATGGGTGCCCGAGCGCCCGGTGTTCGGCAACATCCGGTTCATGTCGAGCGAACGCACGCCGGCGAAGGTGAGGATGCGCGAGTACCTCGCCGAGTTCGGCAGCTGACTCCACCTTTCCCGTCCCCCTTCCCGAGGAGACCCATGTCCCGTCGCGCAGCGCTGGCGCTCGCCGCCGTGTTCACGTTCGCCCCGATCGCTCTCGCGCAGGAGAGCACGCCCCCGCCCGAGTCCGCCGAGACCGCCGACTCGCAGGCCGAGCCGAAGCCCGTGCCGCAAGGTGACCCGACCACGACCGAGAAGCCGACGCTCCCGCTCGACGAGCTCAAGCTGCGACTGAAGCCGATGCAGCTGCCCGCCGTCGAGGTCGAGGCCAAGGCATGGGTCGACCTGCTGGCCGCCAAGAACCGGGAGATCAGCGAACGCAAGATCGCCGGCAACAATGACAACGCCGCGCTCACGCTCGAACAGGACGCGCTCGTCAAGCGGGTCAACCTCGTGCTCGCGGCGATGAAGGACCGCGGCGGCGAGATCGAGACCTACGAGAAGTACGTCAACGCCTCGACCGGCTTCTCGCTCGACCCGGCGGATGCGAGTGGCTTCGTCCAGTACGCGATCCAATGGGCGATCTCTCCGGAGGGCGGCATCGCGCTCGTGATTCAGCTCGTGAAGTTCGTCCTCGTGCTGATCGCGTTCCGCATCCTCGCGCGTTTCGCCGCCGGGATCGTCCGCAAAGCGGTGTCACGCATGCGCACGACGTCGGCGCTGCTGCGCGACTTCTTCGTCACGACGACGAGCAAGGCGATCATGGTGATCGGCATCGTCGTCGCGCTGTCGGTGCTCGGCATCGACGTCACGCCGTTCGTCGCGGCGATCAGCGTGGTCGGCTTCATCGTCGGCTTCGCGCTGCAAGGCACGCTGTCGAACTTCGCCGCCGGCATCATGATCCTGATCTACCGGCCCTACGACGTCGGCGACGTCGTCACGGTCGCTGGCAAGATGGGCAAGGTCGACGCGATGTCGCTGGTGTCGACATCGCTGCGGTTGTTCGACAACCAGGTCGTCATCATTCCGAACGGCTCGGTTTGGGGCGACGTGATCACCAATGCCACGAGCCAGACGACGCGCCGCGTCGACATGGTCTTCGGCTGCGGCTACAGCGACGATCTCGCGAAGGCCCAGAGGGTCTTCGAGGAGATCATCACCCAGCATCCGAAGACGCTGGCCGAGCCCGCACCGACCGTGAAGGTCAACGAGCTCGGCGACTCCTCGGTCAACTTCATCGTCCGACCCTGGACGAAGACCGAGGACTACTGGGACGTCTTCTGGGACGTCACGCGGCAGGTCAAGGACCGCTTCGACGCCGAAGGCCTCGAGATCCCGTTCCCGCAGCGGTCGGTGCACTTGCACCAGGCCGAGCCGGCGTGACGCTCACGCCGGCTGCAGCCTCGATCAGTCCCAGTTGATGAGACACGGCGCCGACAGCGTCAGCGTCGTGATATCGCCGGCCTGCAGGATCGCGCCGAAGTCCGAGAAGCCCGGCGGGATGTTCAGCGGCTGGCGGGCGAAGCCCTCCGAGTCGGTGATCAGCAGCAGGGTGCCGAGCGACGGCAGGTTCGGATAGTACTCGCGCCAGCTCGGGCCGAAGAACGTGCCGAGCGGCGAGATCGGGATACGGGCCGGGTAGAGGCCGCCCGTCGGCAGCGCCATCAGATCGAACAGCAGGACGATCGCGCCGTTCGGCGTGCCGCCGGTGACGTCGATCTGGAAGGTGGCCGGCAGCGGCGTCTGGTAGGTCGGGAAGCTGTCGATGTGCATCGGCGTCGGGCCGGTCGGATCCGTGAACTGGAACGCCATGCCGAACGGGTCGCCGATGCTCGGGCCCGAGAAGCCGCCGCTGAGGCCGAAGGCCGCGGCGCCGATCATCGGAACGAAGTTGACGGTCGGCACCACGCCCGGCATCGAGTTCACCGGGTTGTTCTTGGTGCTGACGAAGCCCTCGTCCGCGGAGTCGTCGTCGCAGAGCCAGAAGTGCGGCATCGTCTTGTTGGTCACCGAGCTGGTGAACGTGCCGAGCGTCGGATCGACACAGATGCCCGTGACGTCGCTGGCGCCGAACATGTAGCCGGCGTTGACGAACATCGCGGCGACCTCGGCCTCGGTCAGCACGATCTCGGCCGAGCCGGGCGTGACCGCGGACACGACGCCACCGGTGTAGGTCAGGGCGCTCGCGGGAATGCGCAGGATGCCGCCGTCCTCGAGGTTGACACCATTGACGTCGACCGTCGCGGTGAACGAGAAGTACATGTCACCGCCGCCGATCTCGTCGATCGTGAACGCGACGACGTCGACGTTCGTGCTGGTGCTGTTCATCGCCGAGATGATCTGCGCCTGGCTGATCAGCGTCTCGATGCCCGTCGTCGAACCGGTGTTGACGAGGCGGATGACGTCGCCGTCCGACACCGGCGCGCCGAGGAAGCCGGCCGACCCGGTCGGGGTCTGGATCGAGAAGTAGATGTCGAAGAAGCTCGCCGGCGACGGCGCCGCGAGCGGCACGTGCACCGCGTCGATCGCGCCGATGGCCGAGTCGCCGTAGGCGTTGTTGTTGTCCTCGTCGCCGAAGAACGCGTTCCACGTGCCGTAGTCGCAGTAGGGGATCGCGAAAGGCATCGAGCCACCGGGCGAGAAGTACATCACGCCGTCGTCGCCGATGATGGCGCCGTCGTTGGTGTTCGTGCTGGCGAGACGAACCGTGTTGTTCATCGCGAACACGACGGTCGCGGGGCCCGTGTAGTCGGATTGGGCGAGGGCGGAACCGGCCACGAGCGTGACCGCCGAGAGAGTGAGGATGGTGTTTCGCATGATCGAAGTGGAAGAATCGAACGGACCAGTGTTGGCCACGAAGCAGGGGAACACGAGGGCAGCCTGCGTGAACATCGTATGAAGACGCCGCGGCCGATTCCGCGCTAGCATGGTGGCCGTCCCCATGTCACTACGCCTGACCGGATTGCTCGCGTCGACCGCGCTCTGCAATGTCGCGCCCGCCCAGACGACGCTGCTGGTCGGACCCGGCGGCTTCGCCGATATCGGCGCGGCAATTGCCGCCGCGTCACCCGGCGATTTCGTCGTCGTCGCCGGCGGCGGCTACCCGCCGTTCACGCTGAACAAGGGGCTGACGATCACGGCCGCACCGGGAGCGATCGTGCGCATCGGCAACGTCGGTCTGGCGCTCGCGACGACGCGCTTCGTGATTCCCTCGGGGCAGCAGGCCCTCGTCGAGGGCATCGAGTTCCGCAACCAGCTCATCTTCGGATACACCCAGGTCGTCACCGTCGACGGCAGCGAGATCGAGTTCTCCGACTGCCTGTTCGAGGGCCAGGCCTATCTGCCCGACGCGGTGCTGACGATCCGCGACAGCGACGTCGTGATGCACCGCTGCAATGTCGCGGGCGGCGGCCGGCTGAGGGTCAACCAATCCGGTGCCGGCGGCGACGGATTGCGGCTCGAACGTTCGCGCCTGGCCGCGACGCTGACCACGTTCGCCGGCGGCCACCTGCACTGGGACTTCATCGGCAAGGGTGGCGACGCGATCCTCGCAGTCGATTCGCAGGTGCAGTTGTCGCACTGCATCGCGACCGGCGGCAACAACGACTTCATCAGCCCGGGGTGGCCACCCGGCAACGGCATGGTCGTCCACCCGACGAGCGCCGTATGGCTCGCCGACTGCATCGTGCTCGGCGGCCACGGCAACGCCGGCGCCGGCGCGACCGCGCTCGTGAACCTGAGCCCGATCCCGGTCGAGCTCGCGCGCACGACGCTCGGCGGCGGCTCGGGTTCACCGGCCGGCAGCGCTTCGACGGGTGCAGTCGTCACCGCGCCGCTGCTCGGCGCGTACTCCTCGGGATCGTTCGTTCGCGGCAACGGCTGGCAGGCGACGTTCGCGGCGCCGCCGAGCACACCCATCATCGCGCTCGCCGCGCCGCTCCTCGCGCCCGGTGCCGATCCGCGCATCGCGCAGCCGATCTGGTTCCCGCCCGGTTCGACCCCGGCCTTCGCCGGCGTCACCGACGGCACCGGCCGCGCGGTGTTCGCGACCGCCGTGCCGAACGATCCGGCGCTGCTCCACCGCAGCGCGTGGCTGTCGGCGTTCGCGGGCACGGCGCTGCCACTCGAAGGCGCGCCGCCGCTCGGCGGGGTCGTGCGCTGACGCCGACGCCCCAGAGCGTGACGACCCCCAGAGCGTGACGGTCCTAGAGCGTGACGGCGACCACCGGCGAGCTCAGCACGAGCGTACCGAGATCGCCGGCCTGACCGAGCACGCCGATGCCGGCCGGCACCGGCGCACCGATGCGCAGCGACAGTCGCGCGAAGCCCTCGGCGTCGGCCAAGGTCAGGACCGCCGCGGGCACCGGAATGCCGGGATAGAACTCGAGCCAGCTCGGGCTCGCGAGCGGGATCGGCGCCGGGCCACGCGGCGCGAATCCCCCCGGCGTCGCCGCATCGACGAGACCGAGCACGTAGACCACGAAGCCGGACGGCGTCGCACCCGAGAGATCGAGGTCGAACACGGTCGGGGTCGCCTGCGCGATCGGGAACGTGTCGAGGTGCAGCGGCGACGCGCCGGTGGGATCGACGTGCTGGAACGCGATCGCGAACGGGTTGCCGAGCGCCGCGCCCGCGAAGCCACCACGCAGACCGAACGCCGCGCTGCCCTGCAGCGACACGCCGTTGACCGACGGCACCACGCCGCCGCCGATCGTGCTGACGAGTCCTTCGTCGGAGAAGTCATCGTCGCAGAGCCAGAGATGGGCGACGGTCTGCTGGGTCGAGCTGCTGACGAAGGTGCCGCCGTTCGGATCGATCTCGATGCCCGCGAGATCGGTGACGCCGTCGTAGCCGGCGTGTTGGAACATCGCGTTGACTTCGGCCTCGTCCAGCACGATCTCGGCGGCGCCGGGCGTCACGCTCGCGACCAGACCACCGACGAGCGTGATCGCGCTACCCGGGATACGCGCGACGCCGCCGTCCTCGAGCGGAGTTCCGTTGACGGTGACCGCCGTCGAGAACGTCAGGTAGACATCTCCGGTCGCGGCATCGACCGCGAAGCCGCAGATGTCGAGATTGCTGAGTGTGGGCGCGAAGCCGGCGAGCGCGACCTGAGCCGTGGCCAGGAACGTCTCGACGCCATTCGGTGTCAGGCGGAACACGTCGCCGTCGGACACCGAGGCGCCGAGATAGCCGGCAGCGCCGGTCTCGGCCTGGATCGAGACGAACACGTCGAACATGCCCGGCGGAGACGACGCCGTCGGCGGCACCCAGATCGCGTCGATCGACGTGATGATGCTGTCGGCGTAGTCCCCGTCGGCATCGGCGTCGCCGAAGAACGCCGCCCAGCTGGTGTAGTCGCAGAGTGGAAGTGCGAACGACCGGACGGGGCCACCCGGGGAGAACGTCAGAACACCGTCATCGCTGACGATGTGGGCCTGATTGGTGGTGTTCGAACAGGCGAGCTCGACGGTGGAGTCCATCGCGAACACGAGGTTCGCGGGACCGACGTAGGCGCTGCTCTGGGCGGCGAGCGGGCCCACAGTCAACGCCACCGCCAGCGCGAGCGGAGCGGGGTATTGCATGGCAGGGAGAGAGAGGCAGGGACCGAGACGGGCAGCCACAGCCTACGCGATCCGCCGCGGTTTCGCTCGGTATGCATCCGCACGGCTCGTCCGGTCGAACGTCGCTCCGTGGCAACTCACGTCGTCATCGGAGCTACCGGCGGCATCGGCTCGAGCCTGACCCGCCGGCTCGCCGCGACCGGACATCGCGTGGTCGCCGGCGCGCGCGACGAGCGACGGCTCGCTGCGCTGACGGAGGAGGTCCCGACCGCCATCCCGTACCGGCTCGATGCCGCGTCGTTCGACGAAGTCGCGGATTGCCTCGCCGCGGCGAGAGAACTCGGCGGCGAGGACCTCGAGGGCGTCGCGCTCTGCGTCGGTTCGATCCTGCTGCGCCCGGCCCACGCGACCACGTTCGCGGACTGGCAGGACACGATCACCCGCAACCTGACCACGGCGTTCGCCGTCGTGCGAGCCGCCGGCAAGACAATGCGCAGCGGCGGCTCGGTGGTGCTCTGTTCGTCGACGGCGGCGGCCGTCGGGCTCGTGAACCACGAGGCGATCGCGGCCGCGAAGGCCGGCGTCGAGGGTCTGGTGCGCGCCGCCGCCGCCAGCCACGCCAGGTTCGGACTGCGCTTCAACGCCGTCGCACCCGGGCTCGTGCGCACCCCGCTCGCCGCCGCGATCGTCGACAACCCGGCGGCGCTGCAGGCGTCGGAGCAGATGCACCCGCTCGGCCGGATCGGCGAACCCGGCGAGGTCGCGGACGCAATCGCGTGGCTGCTCGGTCGCGAGAGCGCCTGGATGACCGGGGAGGTCCTGCGTCTCGACGGCGGCATGGCGCACGTGTGGCCGCCGCCACGATGAACGCGGAGGCCACACCGCGGCCGATCGCCGTCACCGGCGCGACCGGATACATCGGCGCCCGCCTCGTGCCGCGGTTGCTCGCCGCCGGCCATCGCGTGCGCTGCCTGGTTCGCAGTCCGAAGAAGCTCGCGGACCGGCCGTTCGCGAACGATCCCCGCGTCGAGATCGTGGCCTGTGATCTCGCCGACGCAGCGGCAACCACCGCGGCCCTGATCGGCTGTCGCGCCGCCTACTACCTGGTGCACTCGATGCTCGCCGCCGGTGACGACTACGCCGAGACCGATCTTCGGCTCGCGCGCACGTTCGCCTGGTCGGCCGCCGCGGCGGCGATAGACCGCATCGTATACCTCGGCGGCCTCGGCGAGACCGGCGCCGGCCTCAGCGAGCACCTGAGCTCGCGGCGCGAAGTCGAGCGCGAACTCGCGGGCGGACGCGTCCCGGTGACGACGCTGCGCGCGGCGATGATCCTCGGCGCCGGCTCGGCCTCGTTCGAGATCCTGCGCTACCTCGTCGAGCGGCTGCCGGTGATGATCACGCCGCGCTGGGTCGCGACGCGCTGCCAGCCGATCGCGGTCGCCGACGTGCTGCGCTACCTCGTGACCTGCCTCGACGTCCCGGCGACCGCCGGTCAGACGCTCGACATCGGCGGCCCCGACATCGTGACCTATCGTGAGATCATCCAGGCGACCGCCCGCGCCGCCGGGCTCTGGCGCCGTTGGATCGTGCCGGTACCGGTCCTGACGCCGCGCTTGAGCTCGCTCTGGATCCACCTCGTGACGCCGATCAGTGCGCGGATCGCGCGACCGCTGGCCGAAGGGCTGAAGAACGAGGTCGTCTGCCGCGACGACCGCGCCCGCCGCCTGATGCCGGGCCTGCTGCACGGCGTGGAGGCGGCGATCGGACAGGCGGTCGCGGATCAACGCGCCGGCACGGTGGCGTCGCGCTGGTCGGATGCCGGCGTGATGCCCGGCGATCCCGACTGGGCCGGTGGCAAGGTGTTCCTCGATCCGCGCGCGATCGAGATCGACGCCGAACCGGCGGCGGTGCACCGCGCGGTCTGCCGCGTCGGCGGTGGCCACGGCTGGTACGCAGCCGACTGGCTCTGGCGCCTGCGCGGCTGGTTCGACCGACTGGTCGGCGGACCCGGGCTGCGGCGCGGTCGCCGCGACGCCGAACGCGTCGGCTACGGCGAGGCGCTCGACTTCTGGCGCGTCACCGACGTCGTTCCGGGCCGCCGCCTCGAGCTCACCGCCGAGATGAAGCTGCCCGGCATCGCGACGCTGACGTTCGAGATCGAGCCGCTCGGCGACGGTCACCGCAGCCGGCTGCTGCAGACCGCGCGCTTCAAGCCGCGCGGGCTACTCGGCCTCTGCTACTGGTACGCGGTGTTGCCGCTGCACGGCATCGTATTCCGCGGCATGCAGCGCGGCATCCGCGCCACCGCCGAACGCGCCGCGGCTCAGCGCAGCAGCTCACGCCAACGCGCCGACTCGGCCTCCCGCTCGCTCGCGGGTGCGGCGCGCCAGAACGCCTCGTCGCGCAC
>JAGQRB010000149.1 GCA_020425925.1 Planctomycetota bacterium | reverse complement strand
CGCACGCCCTCGATCGCCGCCAGCTGCCGCTCGATGCCGGCGGCGATCCGATTGCTGCCCGCGAGCGAGGTGCCGGGCGGGGCCATCAGGAAGACCGTGAAGGTGCCCTCGTTGAACTCGGGCAGGAAGCTGGTGCCGAACGTGCGGGCGAGGCCGAGGCTCGCGGCGACCGTCAGCAGCGCGGCGGCCAGCAGCTTGCGGGGGTGCTGCAGGCTCCAGCGCAGCGCCGGCTCGTAGGCGCGCTCGATGCGCGCGACCACGAACCCGTCGCGGTGGCCGCCGGGCCGGACCTTCTGCAGCAGCAGGCGGCAGAGCACCGGGGTGACGGTCAACGCGACCAGCAGCGATGCGAGCGTCGAGACGATGTAGGCGATGCCGAGCGGACGGAAGAACCGGCCCTCGAGGCCCTCGAGGAACAAGAGCGGCACGAATACCATCGCGATGATGACGGTCGCGAACACCATCGGACTGCGGATCTCGTTGCTGGCCTGCAGCACGACCCGCACGATCGGCGTGCGTTCGCCCGCCGGCAGCGCCGCGTTCTCGCGCAGTCGGCGCAGCACGTTCTCGACGTCGATGATCGCGTCGTCGACGAGCTCGCCGATCGCGACCGCGAGGCCGCCGAGCGTCATCACGTTGATCGACATGCCGAGGCCGCGCAACGCGAGCAACGCCGCGGCGAGACTCAGCGGGATCGCGAGCAGCGTGATCAGCGTCGTGCGGAGGTCCAGCAGGAACAGCACGAGTACGATCGCGACGATGATCGCGGCGTCGCGCAGCACGTGCACGACGTTGTCGACCGACAGCTGGATGAAGTCCGCCTGCCGCATCACGTGGCGGTTGATCGCGATGCCGGGCGGCAGCGACTGCTCGATCTCGTCGAGCTTGTCGTCGACCGCGGCGGTCAGCGCCAGGGTGTTGGTGCCCGGCGACTTCTGCACCGCGAGCACGACGGCGGGCCGCCCGGCGTCGGCGGCGGCGCCGCGCTGCGGTGTCGGCCCGAGCACGACGTCGGCGACCTGTCCGATGGTCACGGCGGCGCCCTCGTGGTGCCGCACGACGGTGCCCGCGATGTCGGTGACCGAGTGCACGCGGCTGGTCTGGCGCACCGGCAGCTCGAGACCGTCGACGTCGGGCAGGTAGCCCGCACCGGCGAGACTGTGGGCCGAGCGCGCGGCCTCGACGACGTCGGCGATCGTCAGGTCGTAGAGCTCGAGATCGCCCGGCCGCACCAGCACCTGGTATTCGGCGAGCTCGCCGCCGATCGCGACGACCTGCGCCACCCCTGGCACCGCCAGCAGCTGGTTGCGCAGGTCGAACTCGCCGAAGCTGCGCAGCGCCATCGGCGACACGCTGCCGTCGGGCGACAGCAGCGAGAACAGCATGATCTCGCCGGTGATCGAGGTGATCGGCGTGATCTCGGCGTGCGTGTTCGGCGGCAGCATGTCGCGCACGCGGTCGAGGCGTTCGCCGACGAGCGTGCGCGCGCGGTAGATGTCCTGGCCCCAGGCGAACTCGGCCCAGACCAGCGAGAGCCCGATCGAGCTCGCGCTGCGCACGCGGCGCAGACCGGCGAGTCCGGCGATCGACGTCTCGATCGGGAAGGTGACGTTCTGTTCGACCTCGTCGGCCGCGAGTCCCGGCGCCTCGGTCAGCACCACAACCGTCGGTGCGTTGAGTTCGGGAAAGACGTCGACCGGCATCACCGCGACCTGCCGGGCGGCGGCCGCGACGAGCAGGGCCGCGAGCAGCAGGACGAGTCCTGGGCGGTGCAGCGCGAACGCGATCAGGTGGCGCATCGGTACGGCGGCTCCGTCAGTGGTCCGAGTCGGCGTGCCAGGAGCCGTCGGGATGGAAATGGCCACCCTTCTGTGCGCTGTCCGAGCTCGCGAGCATGAGCTGGTAGGCACCCGATACGACGACCTCGTCGCCGTCGGCGAGGTCGCTCTTGACGACGATCCACTCGCCGTCGTCGACGCCGAAGTCGCCCTCGATGCGAACGACGCGGTCCGGGTTCTTGCTGTCGCGGCGGAAGAAGACACGATCGAGGCCGTCGCGTTGGACCGCGCGGCGCGGGATCGCGAGCTCCGCCTCGGCGGTCGAGTCGGTCACCACCTCGAGGAAGCCGGCGAGGCCGGGGTGCGCCCAGTCGGGGGCGGGCGAAGCGTCGAGCAGCAGTTCGACCATGCGCGTGCGCTCGTCGACGTCGATGCCGATCTGCAGCTCGCCGCGCACCGGCTCGCCGCCCTGCGGCGGCCGCACACTGGCGCCGGCTCCGGCACGCAGACGCCTGAGATCGCTCTGCGGCGCGTGGGCGCGGAAGCGCACCCGCTTCGGATCGGTCACGGTCAGCAGCAGGTCGCCGACCTCGGCGAAGCCACCCGCGGCGATCGCGATCCGGTCGACGACGCCGGGTGCCGCGGCCCGGATCGAGATGCGATCGACGCGGCGCCACGATTCGCGGAGCTCCTCGGTCGACACGCCGGCCACTGTTGCCGCCGATTGCAGCGCGAGCTCGAAGCGCTCGGCGCCGGCGCGGCGGGCGGCGCGCAGTTCGACCAGCCGGGTCTGCGTCTGTGAGTGCTGTTCGGCGGCTTCCGCGGCCGCGGCCTGCAGCTGCGCCAGCGAGACGTTCGCGTTCGCGATCGCACCGGCCTGGCCGCCGACGTCGCGCCGCATCACCTCGAGCTCGCCGATGCGCTTTTCGAGCACGGCGATCGCATCGCGCAGGCTGTGCTCGTGCCGTTCGTGCGCGACCAGCAGCGGCTCGAGCGCCTGCAGCCGCTCGCCGTCGAGCTCGAGCTGGGTCTCGAGGTCGCCGAGCTCACGCTGCCGCGCGCGCCACTCCGGCGATTCGAGCGTGCACAGCAGATCGCCGGCGGCGACGCGCTGCAGCAGGACGACCTCGATCTCGATCCGGCCGGGCAGCATGGCGCGGTGCTCGTGGCGCGCTGCCGGCAGCAGCTCGAACTGGCCCGGCAGCCGCACGGTCGCCGCGACGCGGCGGCGCTCGACGGTGGCGAACTCGATGCCGAGGTTCTGCCGGACGCTGTGCGGCACGTCGATGCGGTTCGACGGCGGCGGCGCTTCGTCGTGATGCTCTTCGGGATTCTCGCCGCCGCAGGCGGCAGCGGCGGCGCACAGTGCGAGAACGCGAACTGGAACGGCGGTCATGCTTCGGAAGCTGTCGGAGTCGTGAACGGAACGATCGCCACATGGCCGTACGGCCGCCGCGGCGCGAGATCGCTCTCCGCCCTACTCGTGCAGCTCCGTCGTCCGCAGCACCGCGAGAGTCCTCGCCGGTCGCGGTCGCGGCGGTCCGGTCGCGAGTCGCCAGTGGCGGCTCGGCAGCACGTCGAGCCGCAGCAGATCCGGCGTCGATCCGGGTTCGAACGCGGGGGCCGGGCTCGGCGCGGAGGCGTCGCGCGGCGGCACCGGCGCGAGCTCGACGCCGAGCGCGCCGTGGCTGCAACCCTTCGCGTCGATCCCGGTGTGTGGTCCGGGCTCGGTCTCGCCGGTGTCCGGTCGAATCCCGGCGGCAGCGCCCGCGTCGGCGTGGTGGTGGTGGCAACAGGTCCCGTGGCACGCGAACTCGACCTGCGGCGCGCCGGCGTCCGGCGTGCACAGCACGAGGAACTCCGGCAGCCCGAACGCCAGCGCGGCCGCGATCAGGGCGACCGCGGCCCGGCGAACGGTTGATACGAGGACGTGACTCAACGGAACCAGTGCATCGGCAGGATGACTCCGGAGAATGAGGCCGTCAAGGCGGCGCGCTCCCGAACGATGGCCGGTGCGCCGCGAGCCGACCCCCGAGGCCCCAATGTTTCGCACGCAAGTCGTCTGGTTCGTTCCGCTCCTGCTCACCGTCGGGTTGTCGGCCCAGCGCCCGGCCGGATCCGGCGTCGCCGAACCGGTCGACGAGGCCGCGGTCGAGTTCTTCCTCGCCGAGGGCCTGCAGCGGTCGCAGGTCATGGACCACCTGAGCTGGATCTGTGACGTCCACGGGCCGCGGCTGACCGGCTCTCCCAACCTGGCGAATGCGCAGCGCTGGGCCGTCGAACGCTTCGCGGACTTCGGTTTCGATGCGCACACCGAGGCCTGGGGGCCGTTCGGGCGCGGCTGGCGCTGCGACCACGTCGTCATGGAGGTCGTCGGCGACAACCCGTGGCCGATCCTGGTCCACGCCAAGGCCTGGTCGCCGGGCGTCGACGGCCGGATCGAGGCCGAGGTCGTGCACGTCGCGGCGATGACGCAGGAGGAGCTCGAAGGCGCCGATCTGCGCGGCAAGATCGTCTTGCTCGACGATCCGCGTGAGGTAGCGGAGAACTTCGCCGGCGTGAGCCGCCGCTTCACGGCGGAGGATCTGCTCGCGCTGGCCGATCAGCTCGGTTCGGAGGCCCGCGATCCCGCGGTGCGCGCAGCCGCGGCCCGGCGGTCCGAGCTGCGCGCCGGCTTCCAGCGCCGGCGTCAGATGCTCGAGATCGTGCAGCGGAAGCAACCGCTGGCGATCGTCGACCGCGGCTCGAAGGGCGAGTACGGCTCGATCTTCGTCTCGAGCGCGAGCGCCGCGCCGACGGCCGACGGTGGCCGTGGCAATCCGCGGGCGGCCGACGCCGAGGTGCTGCCGCAGCTCACCATCGCGGTCGAACACTACAACCGCATCTGCCGCGTGCTCGCCAAGGGTCTGGCGGTGAAGGTCGCGCTCGAGCTGCGCACCACGTTCTTCGACGACGATCTGAACGACCGCAACGTCGTCGCGACCCTCGAAGGCAGCGATCCCGAGCTCGGCGAACAGCTCGCGATGCTCGGGGCGCACTTCGACAGCTGGCATTCGGGCACCGGCGCGACCGACAACGGCTGCGGCAGCGCGGTCGTGCTCGAGGCCGCGCGGCTGATCTCGGCCTACTGCGACGTGCTCGGGCGCAAGCCGCGGCGCTCGGTGCGAGCCTGCCTGTGGAGCGGCGAGGAGCAGGGGTTGCTCGGGTCGCGCGCGTTCGTGCGCGAGCACTTCGGCACGCCCGACGAGCAAACAGCCGAGCACGCGCGGGTCGCGGGCTACTTCAATCTCGATAACGGCACCGGCAAGGTCCGCGGCGTCTATCTGCAGGGCAACGAGGCGGCCGCGCCGATCTTCCGGGCCTGGTTGCGGCCGTTCCACGTCCACGGTGCCTCGACCCTGACGCTGGCCGACACCGGCGGCACCGACCACCTCGCGTTCCACGCCGTCGGGCTGCCGGGGTTCCAGTTCATCCAGGATCCGGTCAGCTACGATACGCGGACGCATCACTCGAACATGGATGTCTGGGACCACGCCGTCGCCGAGGACCTGAAGCAGGCCGCGGTGGTGATGGCGGCGTTCGTCTGGCAGACGGCCGAACGCGCCGAGATGCTGCCGCGCCAGCCGCCACCGCCGCCGCGCCGCAGGTGATCGATGCGCGTCCATCCGAATCTCACCGGAATGCTGCTGCTGGTAGGGCTCTCCGGCTGCCATGTCACAACCGTCGAATCGCGTCCGCTCGCAGGCCCGACGCCGCAGCGGGTCGCGGTGTGGCCGGTCGCCGACGAGCCGGTGCTGTTGGCCGGGCTGGACGACGCGCTGCGCGGCCGCGGCTACACCATCGTCTCGACCGCCGTCGCGCGCCAGCTGCTCGCCGACGCCGCGCTGCTGCCGCCGGACACACGCGCGCCGCGCGGTGCCGAGGTCAGCGCCGTCGGCGCGGCACTCGGGGCCGATGCGTTGCTCGAACTCGAGGTCTCCAGGTTCGAGGCGTCGGCGGGGGAGTTCCGCGAGGCCCGCTGGGACCTGACCTGGCGACTGGTCGCGGCGCGCGATGGCGCGGTGGTCTGGGACTACGAGCACGCCGGAGCGT
>JAGQRB010000148.1 GCA_020425925.1 Planctomycetota bacterium | reverse complement strand
GTTGGTCCAGCCGTCGAGCTGGATCACCGAGGCGCGGCCCGCGATCAGGCCGCCGCCGGGAAACGTGCACGCCGCCAGCACGCCGTTGCTGCGCGCCACCGGGATCGCGGTCGAGTCCGGGTTGAGCGCGACCGCGGCGACGACCTCGGGCGTGTTGCCGCCGATCTCGTCGGTGTCGATGGTCTGTCGCACCGCGCCGATCTCCTGCAGGCCGAGCGCGGTGTGCGCCGAGATCATGCCGGGCCAGACGTGGCGGCCCTGCAGATCGATCACCCGCGGCGTGCTGCCCGCCGGGAGCGCCGGCTCCGAGCCCTTCGGCAGCACGGCCCGGATCACGCCGTTCTCGAACCAGAGCGTGCCGCCGAGCACGACGCCGTCGCTGACGGTGTGGATGGTCGCGTTCTGCAGCACGACGGGCTCGCGCTGCGGTGCGGCCTTGGGCAACAGGTCCTGGGCCGGGAGCGACGCGAGCAGGAACGCCCCGAGCAGGAGCGCGCCGCCGAGATGCTCGTAGTGCCGGATCATCGGCCACCTCCCACCGCGTGGGTGCGGCAGCAGTAGGCCTCGTCGAGGTATTCGGCGGCCCAGTAGGCGTCGTCGCGGGCGTCCTTGTCGGTGGACTCCTTGCCGCGCCCCGGCTTGCCGGCGGCAGCGATCGCGGCGAGCAGACGCGCGCGTTCGGCGGCGATCTGCTGGCGCAGCTCGCGGTCGCGTGCGAGCGAGAACATCGGACGGCCGTCGACCCAGGTCGCCTCGCAGCGGCTGGCGTAGCTCAACGGGTTGGCCGACCAGAGTGCGATGTCGGCGTCCTTGCCGGCCGACAGCGAACCGGTCCGGTCGAAGATGCCGAGCTGCACGGCCGGGTTCCTGGTGACGAAGCACAGCGCCTCGGCCGGCGCGACCCCGCCGTACTTGACGGCCTTGCCGGCTTCGGTGTTGAGGCGTCGCGCGTGTTCGTTGCTGTCGCTGTTGAACGAGACCGAGACGCCGGCCTCGTGCAGGATCGCGCCGTTCTCGGGAATCGCGTCGTAGACCTCGAACTTGTAGGCCCACCAATCGCTGAACGATGACGCGCCGACCGCGTTGGCGGCGATCGCATCGGCGACCTTGTAGCCCTCGAGCACGTGCTGGAAGGTGCCGATCTTGAAGCCGTATTCCTGCGCGATGCCGCAGAGCATGAAGATCTCGTCCTGGCGGTAGCTGTGGCAGTGGATCCGGCGTTCGCCGGCGATGATCTCGGCGATCGCCTCGAGCTCGAGGTCGCGGCGCGGTGGCAGCACGCGAGCGCGTTCGCGTGGCGGCAGCGCGTCGTAGGCCCGGTGCTCGCGACGATAGGTCTCGGCGGCGACGAGCCGGTCGCGGATCAGCGCCTCGACACCCATGCGCGTGCTCGGGTAGCGGGTCTGCTCGCGTTGCCCGTTGGTGCGCCGCGGGTTCTCGCCGAGTGCCCACTTCATGCCCGCGGGCGCATCCGCGAAGCGCATCTCGTCGGGGTGGGCGACGCCGTAGCGCAGCTTGACGGTCGAGCTCTGGCCACCGATCGCGTTGGCCGAGCCGTGCAGCTGGTTGACGGCGGTCACGCCGCCGGCGAGCTGCCGGTACCAGTTGACATCGTCTGGGTCGATCACGTCGGCGACGCGGCACTCGGCGGTGACCGCCTGGCCGCCCTCGTTGATCCCGCCCGAGATGCCGGTGTGGGAGTGGCAGTCGATGATGCCGGGCGTGACGTGTTTGCCGCTGCCGTCGATCTCCACGGTGCCGCCGCCGAGCTGCGGCATGTTCGCGCTCGGGCCGGCGAAGACGATCCGACCGTCGCGCACGACCACGGCGCCGTTGGCGACGATGCCGCTGCCGTCGCACGGCCACAGCGTCGCGCCGACGATCGCGAAGTCCTGCGGTGGCGGTAGCGCCGGCGCGCCGTAGCCGCCGAGCGGCGTCGGCAGCGGGTCGAGCGGTGGCGGTTCGTAACGCGAGCGCTCGGAGTTCGGCTTGCCGTCGGCACCGGTCGCGGCTGCGACCCGGGTCGCTCGGATCGCGCGATCCTGGCCGGAGCTCCGGGTCAGCGTGCCGGCGAGAGCGTCGCCGACGCGGTGCAGCCGCAGGAAGCACACGCCCGTGCCCTTGCCGAACAGGTCCATCGCGCGGCAGGCGATCGCGTCGGCGTCGCGCGTGCCGAGCGCGACGGTGATCTTGTCCTCGCCGACTCGGAGTTCGACCTTCTTGGCGTCGATCTTCAGCGTTGCCTGTGCGGCCTCGCCGCGCTCCGACCATTCGGCGAGCTGCCACTCGCCGTCGAGGCCGCCCTGCACCGGCGTGACCTCGTGCTCGCGGCCGCCGACCCATACCGCGCGGATCTTCGCTTCGGGATCGAACAGATCGCCGTCGACGACGGTCAGGTTGGCGAGCTTGCCGGGCGCGATCGTGCCGAGCACCGAGTCGATGCCGAGCAGCTTCGCCGGCACCGTCGTCAGCGCCGCGAGCGCGACCTCGGGCGGGACGCCGCAACGGATCGCGCGCTCGAGGTTGGTGCGGAACGCCTTCTTGTCGTCGAGCCGGGCGGTGGTCCACGCGAACTCGACGCCGGCGCGATGCAGCCGCGCGCTGTTGGTCGGCGCCTGCTCCCACGACTGCAGCTGGCGCAGCGCGAGGTTGCCGGCGGCAGCGGCCGAGTCGATCGCCGGCGCGGCGGGGAACTCGAGCGGCACGACGATCGCGGTGCCGGCGCCGGCGAGCGCGGCGAGGCGCCGGAACTCCATGCCGCTGCCGACCAGCACTGCGTCGCGATCGGCCTCCTGTGCGATCGTCAGCGCGCGCAGCGCCTGCAGCTCGTTCTGGGTGTCGAACCACAGCGGCAGGTCGCGGTGGCGGGCCAGCGCCGCGAGCGCCGCCGAAGCGGGGGCGCCGTCGCCGGCAGCGCTGCGGCTCGCGAGCTCGGGATCGGCCGCGATCGCGGCCTCGCAGCGTTCGTACCAACGGCCGTCCATCAAC
>JAGQRB010000147.1 GCA_020425925.1 Planctomycetota bacterium | reverse complement strand
GTTCAATCGCGGACCGTGGTGGGGGCGCGTGGTCGCGCCCGAGCCGCGCGAGCTGGTCTGCAACACCGAGGCGTGGTCGGCGGGCACGCGCGGGCCGTCGCGCGGTCGGCTGCTGCTCGCGCCGCAGACCGTCGAGGAGCTCGCGGCGATGAAGGGGCAGCTCGAGGGCGTCTGGCTGCTCGATCCGCCCTTGCGCGGTCCGTTCGACCAGGTTCGCGACGCGGTCGAGGCCGAGGGTGGCTTCGGCTTCGTCGGCGGCGCGCGCAACGATCTGTTGATCACGGGCGGCCGGATGAACGTCGACTTCGACGCGCTGCCGCAGGTGCCGTTCGTGCGGCTGACCGCCGAGGACCACGACGCGCTGCGCAACGCGGTGAAGGCCGGCGAGGAGGTCGTCGTCGAGTTCGACATCCGCAACCACTTCCGCAAGGGCCCGATCCCGCTCTACAACGTGATCGCCGATCTGCCGGGCACCACGCATCCACACGAGTTCGTCGTCGTCGGCGGTCACCTCGACAGCTGGGACGGCGCGACCGGCACGACCGACAACGGCACCGGTACCGCGACGACCATCGAGGCCGCGCGCATCCTGACCGCGATCGGCAGCAAGCCCGGCCGCACGATCCGCTTCATGCTCTGGAGCGGCGAGGAGCAGGGGCTGCTCGGCTCGCGCGCGTGGGTCCAGGCCCACAAGGACGAGATGGAGCAATACAGCGCCTGCCTGGTGCACGACGGCGGAACCAACTACGTCTCGGGCATCGCCGGCATGGCGGAGATGCACCCGCAGCTCGACACCGTGTTCGCGCCCGTGCTGGATCTCTCCGGCGAGATGCCGTTCCGGATCCGCGACATCGAGGCGTTCCGGCCGATCGGCAGCGACCACGAGTCGTTCACCGCCGCCGGTGTGCCCGGGTTCTTCTGGGACCAGGCCGGCCGCGCCAACTACACCCACACGCACCACACGCAGTTCGACACCTACGACGCCGCGATCCCCGAGTACCAGAAGCACTCGTCGGTGGTGATCGCGACCGGCGCGCTCGGTCTCGCCAACCTCCCGGAGCTGCTCACCCGCGAGAACATGAAGGTCCAGCGCGGCTTCGGCGGCGGCGGTCGGCGCGGCGGTGCGCGCGGGCTCGGGCTGCAGCTCGGCGACGACGGCGTGTCGATCGCCGGTATCGGCGATGGCACGCCGGCGGCCAAGGCCGGGTTCGCCGTCGGCGACAAGCTGCTGAAGGTCGGCGACACCAAGATCGAGTCGCGGCGCGACCTGTTCGGCGCGCTGCGCGGTGCCAGCGGCACGGTGACGGTGACCGTCGAGCGCGGTGGCGAGCAGCTCGAGCTGAAGGTTCCGACCGGCCGCTGAGGTTCGCGGGCGAAGCCCGCCCGGCGGCGAGCGGCTACTGCACGGTCGTCTCGACCGCGGCCGACAGCGACGGACCGTTCGGTCCCGTGAGGCTCGGCACGACCGCGACCGCCTGCGACGTGATCGACAGCCCCGGCGGCAGCCAGCCCGGCAACGCCAGCGTCGCGGTGTCGTAGCCGCCCCAGCACGCCAGGATCGGCGACGACTGGCTGACGACCCCGAGCGCGAGTGTCACGATCGGCGGATCGAGCACGAGCGCGTTCATCACGCCGGGCACCGGCAGGCAGCTCGTGCCCGAGAACGACGCGCCGATCGCGAAGAAGCTCGAGAGCGGCGCGTTGACGCGCAGCGTCAGGGTCTCACCGGCGACGACCCGCAGCGGCCGCGGCGTGCAGTCGAACTGCCAGCAGAACTCTCCGGCGGTGCCGTTCTGGCCGGTGACGAGATAGCCGAACATGCCGGGAATCACCTGCGCCGCGGTCGGCGCGGCGAGCGCGAGGGTGGCGGCGAGGGCGAGGGAGCTGGGCGACATCGGGACCTCCGTGGTGGCGATGGCAGGGGTGACCATCGTAGCAGCCGACGAGTTCTGCGTGGCGCTGCTCGCCTCGAGACCGCCCGCGGCGATACTCCTGCCCGTGCTCGAACCGGTCCTGCTCGAACTGGCGCTGCTCTTCGCGCTCTGCGTCGTCGTCGCGGTCACGTTCCATCGCCTGCGGCTGCCGCCGATCGTCGGCTTCCTGTTCGCGGGCGTCTTGGTCGGACCGCACGGCATCGGGCTCGTGCACCACGAGGACACCGTGCGCAACCTCGCCGAGGTCGGTGTCGTCGTGCTGCTGTTCGCGGCCGGGCTCGAGATGCCGGTCAGCCAGCTGGCGCGGCTGCGGCGCGTGATCGTCTTCGGCGGCGCGTTCCAGATCCTCGGCACGGTCGCGGTCGGCACCCTGCTGAGCCTGCTGTTCGGCTCGGGCCCGTACGAGGCGGTGTTCCTCGGCTGTCTGCTGAGCCTGTCGAGCACCGCGGCGGCGAGCAAGATGCTTGCCGACCACGGCGAGTTCAGCGCGCCGCACGGGCGCTTCGTGATGGGGCTCGCGATCGCGCAGGACCTCGCGGTCGTGCCGATGATCCTCGTCATCCCGCTGCTCGGTGCGACCGCGGTGAGCGAGGAGGAGCACATCGGCCCGCTCGCCGGCATCGCGATCCTCGCCGCGACGCTGGTGGCCGTGCGGCTGGTGCTGCCGAAGGTCATGGACCGCGTCGCGCGGACGCGCAGCCGCGAGCTGTTCGTGCTGCTGCTGGCGACGCTCTGCCTGGGGCTCGCCGCGGTGACCGCGAAGCTCGGCATGTCGCTCGCGCTCGGCGCGTTCTTCGCCGGCATCCTGCTCGCCGACTCCGATCACCACAGCATCGCGGCGGCCGAGGCCGAGCCGTTCAAGGACGCGTTCGCGAGCCTGTTCTTCGTCTCGATCGGCATGCTCTGCAACCTCCGGATCGTGCGCGAGATGCCGGTCGCCGTGTTCGGCGTCCTGCTGCTGGTGCTGGCCGGCAAGGCCGCGCTGATCTGGATGGCAGCGCGGATGCTGGGCCAGCCGTTCTGGGTCTGCGTGCGCGCGGCCTCGGCGCTCGCACAGGTCGGCGAGTTCTCGTTCGTGCTGGTGCAGGCTGGCCGCGGTCGTGTGCTCGGCGACCGTGTCGAAGGCGTGTTCGTGATCGTCGCGGTGCTCTCGATCGCGCTGACGCCGGTGTTCTACGGCGTCGTCGGCAAGATCGCGGCGAAGCGCAGCATGCAGGGTCGCGTCAGCCGGACCGGGCCGGGGCGCGAGCTCGAGGACCATGCGATCCTGGTCGGCTTCGGGCCGACCGGTCGGGCGGTGGCGCAGGGGCTGCGCGCGCTCGGCCTGCCGTTCGTGGTTTCCGAGACCAACGCCGCGACCGTGCGCGCCGAGAAGCAGAACGGAGTCCCGATCATGCTCGGTGACGCAACGCGTTCGTCGATGCTGCGCGCGCTCGGCATCGATCGAGCGAAGCTGCTCGTGCTCGCGGTCAACGATGCCGGCGCCTCGCGGCGCATCGCCCAGCTCGCGCAGCAGATGCAGCCGAGCGTGCACGTGATCGTGCGCGCCAACTACATCGCCGAGACCGAGCTGCTGCAGCGCGCCGGCGCGCACGAGGTGGTGCCGCAGGAGCTCGAGGCCTCGGTCGAGATCCTGGTGCGTGTGCTGCGGCGGTTCCTGGTCGCCGACGACGAGATCGGTCGGCGCGTGCGCGAGGCCCGCATGGTGCACGGCGGTTGTGATCGGCTGGCGGCGGTGCCGGCGGCCGACGCCGCGAGCGTCGCGGAGTTCGTGCCCGGGATCGGCTTCCGGGTGATTGCGGTTGCGCCGGGTGCGCCGGTGGGCCACAAGACCCTGCTCGAGGTCGGCGTCCGGCGCCGCACCGGCTGCAGCGTCGTCGCGGTCCGCCGCGACGGCCACAACCTGCCCGCGGTCACACCCGAGACGCAGCTGCTGCCCGGCGACACCGTCGTCGTCCTCGGCCCCGAAGAGCGTCTGGCCGAGGTCGATGCGCTGTTCGCCTCGCCGGCCCCGGCGCCGACCGATCCCCGATGAAGATCCCGTACAACCTGCTGACGATCGTGTTCCTCGCCGCGAGCGTGCCGCTCGCCTGGCTGATGCTGCAGCGCGACTCGGCGGCGCCGGTCAAGGTCGTGCGGTTCGCGTCGTTCAACGTCTCGCTGCATCGCAAGCAGGCAGGCCAGCTGCTCGCGGAACTCGAGAGCGGTGACAGCGAGCAGGCCGGCCGGATCGCCGAGATCGTGCAGCGCATCGCGCCCGACGTGTTGCTGCTCTGCGAGGTCGATCGTGACGACGCCGAGCGCGCCGCCGAGGTGTTCGCAGAGCGCTATCTCGCCGTCGGGAGGAACGGCCAGCAGGGCATCGACTTCCCGTTCCGCTACTGCGGCCCGGTCAACACCGGCGTGGCGTCGGGCCTCGATCTCGACGGCGACGGCCGCAGCGACGGTCCGGGCGACGCCTGGGGCTACGGCGCGCATCCCGGCCAGTACGGGATGGTCGTGCTGTCGCGGCATCCGATCCTGGTCGACCGCGTGCGCACGTTCCAGAAGCTGCGCTGGCAGCGCATGCCCGACAACTCGCGGCCGCCCGGGTTCTGGCCCGACGCCACCTGGGAGCAGCTCCGGCTGTCGTCGAAGAGCCACTGGGACGTGCCGATCGGCATCGGCCAGGTCGAGCGCGGCCATGTGATCCACCTGCTGTGCAGCCACCCGACCCCTCCCGCGTTCGACGGCGACGAGGATCGCAACGGCCGCCGCAACCACGACGAGATCCGCTTCTGGGTCGACTACCTGACGCCGGGCCGCGGCGACTGGATCGTCGACGACGACGGTCTTGCCGGCGGGCTCGCGAGCGACGCCTCGTTCGTGATCGCGGGCGACCTCAACTGCGACCCGGTTGACGGCGGTTCACGGTCGGAAGCGCTCAGGGCACTGCTGGCCCACCAGCGCGTTCAGGACCCGCGGCCGCGCAGCGACGGCGCCGACCTCGCGGCCAAGCGCGAGTGGGGCAGCAACGCGACGCACAAGGGCGATGCCGCGCTCGACACCGGCGACTTCGGCGACGAACCGGGGAAGGGCCCCGGCAACCTGCGCGTCGACTACGTGCTGCCGTCGGCCGATCTCGCGGTCCAGGCCAGCGGTGTGTTCTGGCCGCCGCCGCACGACCCGGCCGCGCGGCTTCTGAGCGCGAGCGACCACCGGCTGGTCTGGGTCGACGTCCGGACGAACTGAGGTTCGTGGCGCTCAGCGCGGCGCCCCGTCGAGCGCCACCCGCGCCCGTTCGACCATCTCGAGCTGCGGATAGCCGTAGGTCGCGACCGGCCCCGGCCAGAAGTGCAGCTGCTGGTGCTCCGGCACCGCGGCGACCGCGCGCTCGAGCCAGCGTCGATCGTCGAGCGCGAGGCCGATGCGCGCGAAGACGTCGGCGAGCTCGGCTTCGAGGCGCGGATCGAACGGCTCGGTCGCGGCCGCCTGCTCGAGCGCGGTGGCGAGCTCGCGCAGGTCCTCGGTCGAGGCGCGGTCGTTGCGTGCGATCTCGATGCGCGGCCAGAGCGGCGCGATCGTGGCGCCTGAGCGTGACAGCCGCGTGCCGGTACGATCGGGCCAGCCGCTCGCGGGCTCGCTCGCCGGCACGCAGCGGGCGCCGACCTGGGTCGGGGTCGCCGGCAGCTTGATCCGGACGCTGCCGCGCCCGCCCTGGAGCCGGGTCCCGGCGTAGCGCACCGAGCCGTCGGCGAGCACCGCACAGGCCTCGACCAGCTCGGGTTCGTCGTTCGAATTCACGTCCGCGACTTCGATGGAATACCAGGCCTCCCCGTCGCTGGCGTCGCCGACCCGGTTCGCGGTCGGCGGGGGTGGCACCGGTCGCCCGGCGAACGCGTCGTCGAGGAAGGTGGCGATGCCGCGCTGGTACTCGCCGTCGAACGTCAGGAACGCGTGCGGTGCCTCGCCGGTGCCGGGCAGCACCCAGAGCTGCTTGTCCCCCGCGAACGCGTCGTAGGCCCGCAGCAGCGCGGTGCGGTTGCGCGGCAGCTCGTTCTCGGTGGCGATGAACAGCGCGCGGGTCTCGACGTGCGGCGCGTTGTCGACCGGCTCGATGTTCTCGGGCAGGCCGGCGAACTCGAGGATGCCGACGCTGTAGGCGCCGAGCGCCGAGTCGGGATCGGCGACGGTCGCCCGCAGCATGTCGCGCAGACTCGGCAGGTGCTCGAAGACCAGCGCGCAGCAGCGGTCGTCGGGGCGCGCGGCGTGCATCGCGGCGATGGCGCCGAGCGAGGTGCCGAACAGCGCGATGCGATCGGGGTCGACGTCCGGCCGCGCGTGCAGCCAGTCGAACACCGCGTCGAGGTCGTGGAGCCAGGCGCGCAGTGTCGGTCGGCCGGCGCTCCTGCCGAAGCCGCGCGGGTCGAAGGTCAGCACGTGGAAGCCGGCGGCGTGCAGGAACGTGTAGTACGGATGCTGCACGCTGACGTTGCTGGTCTCGTCGTGCAGCAGCACGACCGTGCGACCCGCGGCGTGCTCGTTCGGTATCCAGTAGCCGGTGAGCGAGGCGTCGGCGTGCAGCCGGATCTCGAACGGCTCGGCCCCGAGGCCGAGGTCCGCGGGCTCGGCGAGCCAGCTGCCCGGCGGGCGCAGCAGCTGGCGGTCGAAGTCGTCGCTCATCGAGGCGCAGGCCGCCGTTGCGACCAGGAGGGCGAAGGAGGCGTGGCGCCGGATCATCGCGGCACCATACGCCGCGGCGAGGCGCGACGCGATGTTCGCGGCGTCGCGTCAGTCGTCGCCGCGGTCGGCGGCGAACTCCCGCAGCTCGTCGAGCCGAGCGGTGGCCCGCCGCAGTCCGCGCCCCGACAGGGCCTCTGCGACGCCGTCGAGCCAGGCCGGACCGGACGCGGCGGTGCGACGGCGCGCGAACGCGATCGCCGCCGCGGCGACCGCGCCGCCGAAGCCGAGGTTGGC
>JAGQRB010000146.1 GCA_020425925.1 Planctomycetota bacterium | reverse complement strand
CGATTGTGCTGCTCGACCGCTACGAACCCCGGATCGGCCGCGACGCGCCCGGCCGACGCCGCGGCGAGCCGCTCGACGAGGCGCGGGTCGCGCGCCGGCGTGACGCCGCCGACCAGCGGCGCGATCGCCCGGAACGGCAGTGCGTGCGGCAAGGCGGCCTCGCCCTCGGCAACCGCTTCGGTCCACGCCGGCAACACGATGTCGGCCGCGACGCCGTGCAGCTGCGTGCTGTCGCCGCCGGGCCGGAAGAACTGCTGCGTGGTGAGCTTCAGTGCGCCGCTCGGATGGTCGCCGCGATGCAGCGGATGCTCACCGAGGTCGACGACGGTCTGCACGCTGCCCTTGCCGTGCGTCGCGGTGTCGCCGACGACGAGGCCGCGGCCGTCGTCCTGGATCGCGCCGGCGAGGATCTCGCTGGCGCTGGCGCTGAACCGGCTGGTCAGCACGACGAGCGGTCCGCTCCAGAGCGCACCGTCATCGGGATCGTCGAACCGGCGGGTCTGGCCGTCGGTGTCGCGGACGCGCACGACGTTGCCGCCGCGCAGGAACAACCCGGTCAGCGAGACCGCTTCGGACAACAGGCCGCCGCCGTTCTCACGCAGATCGAGCACCACCGCGCTCACACCCTGGTCCTGGAAGTCACGCAGCAGCCGCGCGACGTCGGCCGTCGCGGAGCGCGAGCCGTCGGGATCGGCGTAGAACCCGGGCAGGTCGATCCAGCCGATGCGGGCGCTGCCGGCCTCGACCACCTCGCCGCTGGCGAGCTGGTCCTGGAGCTCGGTCTTCCTGCGCTCGAGCGTGACGATGCGTGGCGGCGCACCACCGGTCGAGACCTGCAGCCGCACGCTGGTGCCGCGCGGTCCGCGGATGCGATCGACGACATCGTCGATCGGCATGCCGTCGATCGGCTCGAGCTCGCCGTCGTCGTCGTTGCCGACCGCGAGGATCACATCGCCGGCGGCGAGCGTGCCGGCCGCGATCGCGCTGCCGCCACGCAACAGCTTCCGGACGACGATGCGGCCGTCGTCGTCGCCGAGCAGCGCGCCGATGCCCTCGTAGTTGAGGCGGATCATCATCGCGAAGTCGGCCGCGGTGCGCGGCGCGAAGTAGGTCGTGTGCGGGTCGTAGACGCCGGTGATCGCATCGAGGAGTTCGGTGACCGCACGCTCCGGCGTCGCGCTCTCGAGCGTCATGCGCTCGTAGCGCCGCCGCAGCCGCCCTGCGATGTCGTCGGCAGGTACACCGCTGAACTCGAGCCGCAGCCGGTCGAGCTTGACGCGCTGCCGCCAGCGTTCGGCGAGCTCCGTTGGCGTCGCCGCGAACGCGAGCGTCTCGGTGTCGGTCGAGATCGACTCGTCGCGCGTGAAGTCGGGTGACTGCTCGAGCTGCTGCAGCGCCAGCGCCGACGCCTCGCGCACCCGTCGTTCGAGCAGCGCGTGGACCTCGTCGGCGAACGCCGGGTCGCCGGCGCGCACGTAGTCGTCGAGCCGGTCGGCCTCGGGCCGGTAGCCGTCGACGTCGTCCTGCAGGAAGAACAGCCGCATCGGATCGAGCTCGTCGAACAGCGCCGCGAACGCCTGCCTGGAGACCTCGTCATCGAGCGGGTGGCGCGAGATGTGGTCCTGCTCGAGCAGCATCGCGACCGACTGCATCGTGCCGCGCGGGTCGAACGGTGGCCCGGCGGCGTGCTGCTGGCAGCTCGCGAGAGACGTCGTGAGGACCGCGACCGCGATCGCGGCGAACCACCGGCTGGACGGGGTGTGTCGCATCTTGCTTCGCCTCGCTTCGGAACGTGCGAGACCGCTGCCGGATACGACGCGCCGGGCCGGAAGAAAACTCCGCCGGCTTCAGACGTCGCCGACGGTGCCGATCAGACCGGGGCTGAGCGCGATCGACAGCGCGTTGAGCCCGGGCGCAAACGCGCCGCCCTGGGCGTGGATCGGCAGGCCGAGCAGCGACAGGCCGACCGCGCCGGTCGGGATCGCGAGCGAATAGACCGGGTTCTGCACCGGCGGGAACACGAAGAACGTCGCGTCGCCGCTGGTGTAGCTCGTGCAGCCGGGCGCCTGCGGGCCGAGCGGTTGCGCCGGGTTGGCGAGGCCGAGCTGCACGAAGCCGAGGATCGTGCCGGCAGGCAGGCCGGTGAGCTCGAGCGACCAGTCGCTGCCGAGGATCGGCCGCACCGGGGCACCGAGCATCACGCCGTGGCAGCCGCTGCCCACAGTCAGGTTCGAGGCCGGCCAGCCGTCGGCGGGCCGGTTGGTGAGGTAGTGCAGCGTGAACGTCGCATCGGTGGACGTCCCCGCGGCGGTGTAGGTCTCGACGCGCACCGTCGTGCCGCCGGCCGCGCGCGGCAGCCAGCCGTTGACGCAGGCGTGCGTCGGCGCCGTGCCGTGCGCCGAGACGATCGCCATGCTCGACTCCGACGGCGCGACGTTCGGCAGATCGACCTCGTAGCGGCCGACGGCGGTACGCCGCACGATCTCCGCGTTCGCCGGCCCGAGCGTGCCGTTGCTCTCGGTGTAGAGCGCGTTCGGGGTGTAGCTGGCT
>JAGQRB010000145.1 GCA_020425925.1 Planctomycetota bacterium | reverse complement strand
GTTCGGCGCGTCGCGCGCGATGTCGTCGTAGACGTCCTCGCGATGCCGCGCCAGCAGCAGCCAGTCCTTGGCGCGGCGCAGCTCGCGGCGCTCGGAGTCGGTGCGATCGTCGGCCGGGACCTGCGACTCCAGGCTCATGACCGCGCGCTCGAGATCGTGGACCTGGCCGTCGAGGCGCGCCGCAGCAAGCTCGCTGAGCATGCGCTGCAACAGACCGGTGCGATCGAGCGCGACCTCGGCCTGCTCGTCGCGCACGCGCTGGATACGCGGTGCGATGTCGTCGACCAGGAACGGATCGTCGAGCCTCGCGAGCAGGGCGCCGAAGCCGCCGAGATCGTCGCCGACGAGCCGGAACACCGCCTCGCCGCGCGCCGCCTCTGCCGGGGTGAGACCGGCGAACGGCTGCGGCTCGAGCTTCTGCACCGCGCGCAGCAGCTCGCCGAAGCGGAACTCGGTGAGCACGGCGTGGCGCGCGACCTCGCCGACCGCCTGTGCGAACAGCGCCGGTCGACCCGATTCGCTGCTGACCCGCAGCTCGACCGCGAGGCCGCTGCCGATGCGCGGGAACGCGCGGACCACACGGTTGCCCTGCGCCAGGGCGCCGAGCAGCCGTTCCTCGACCTTCGCCGCCGCCTGCAGCGCGCGCCGGTGCTCGGCGAGCTCGCCGCGCAGCTTGTCGGTCGGCGGCTCGACGTCGGCGAGGATCGCCAGCGCGTCGGTCGTCTCGCCGTGGCAGAACGCGCGCCAGGCCAGATCGCACCGCCGTTCGAACCGCCGCGCCGCGTCGGCGGCGGCGGCGAGCACGGTGCGCTGCTGCACCACCCCCATCTCGCGCTCGATCTCGCGCCACGGGTCGCGGTCGGGCCGGAAGCGCGGCGACGCCGGCCAGACCTGCAGCAGATCGGCGCGGAACGTGCGCAGCTGCTCGGCGATCGCGCTGGGGTCGGCACCGGCCGCGAGCCGCTCGTCGAAGTGGTGCATCACGGTCTCGACCTCGCCGCGCATCGCGTCGGCGACCTCGGCCTCGGCCGCGTCGATCACCAGCCGCGCCATCTGGGCGTGCTGGTCACAGCGGTCGCGCGCCTGCCGCACGGTCGATTCCGCGAGCCGTTCGACCGCCGGCTCGCGCACGCCGTCGCAGAAGCCCGCCAGCGCCTCGCGCCACAGCTTGCGCGCGCCGGAGAAATCGTCGGCGCGCAGCCGTTCGGTGACGCGGTCCGGCAAGTTCGTCTCGAGGTACTCCTCGAGCCGCCGCAACAGCTCGGTGTCGCGTTCGGCGAGCTCGCGATCGACCGCGGTGCGGACCGCATCGAGCCGCGCGTTGTTGATCGTCGACGGCAACTGCCGCGGCAGCAGACCGGTGACCTCGGCGACCTTGGCCATCAGCCGCTGCTCGAAGGCGTCGCGATCGGGCCACTCGCGCGGCTCGCGCAGCCAGCGTTGCACCTGCTCGAAGCCGGTGCCCGCGAACGCCGCCGCGGCGCGATCGACGCCGGCCTGCAGCGCCTGGAACGCGACGTTCTCGCGCCGGATCAGCTCGACCTCGGTGCCGCGCGGCGCCGCCTTGGCGACCGCCTGCAGCTGCAACCAGCGTTCGCCGGGCGTCGCCGCCTGCGCCAGCCGGGCGTCGACCCCGGCCAGGAACGGATCCGAGGTCGCGACGCTGCCGCCCTCGCCGCGCAGCTGCATGCCGAACCAGACCGCGCCGCCGAGCGCCGCGACCGCGAGCAGCCCGACCAGACCCCAGGTCGGCAGCGTCACCCGACGCTCGGACTCGCCGGCCGCGAGCCGGGCCTCGTCGACCTGCGGCGGCAGCGCCTGCTCGAGCCGTTCGAGGTCGTCGAGCAGCTCGCGCGGCGTCTGGTAGCGCACCCGCAGGTCCTTCGCCAGCAGCTTGCGGATCACCAGCGAGAAGCCCTCGCCGAGCGCCGGGTTGACCTCGTTCGGCGGCATCGGCGGATCGTGCAACACCTTGGTGAGCAGATCGGCCATGGTGTCGCCGGTGAACGGCGGCACACCGGTCGCCATGTGGTAGAGCGTCGCGCCGAGCGAGTAGAGATCGCTGCGGACGTCGACGTCCTGCGGGTTCCGGGCCTGCTCCGGTGAGATGTACTGCGGTGTGCCGACGGTCGCGCCGTCGCGCGTCAGCGTCAGATCGGTCGGGCCCTTGGCGAGCCCCATGTCGGTCAACTTGACCTTGCCGCGCTCGTCGATCAGCACGTTGCCGGGCTTGATGTCGCGGTGGATGACCTTGTTCTGGTAGGCGTAGTCGAGCGCCTGCGCGATCTGGATCGCGACCTCGAGGACGTATTCCTCGGCGAACATGCCCCACTCGGCGAGCAGCGCGCGCAGGCTCTTGCCCTCGACGAACTCCATCACGAAGAAGTGGTAGCCGCCCTCCTCGCCGAGGTCGTAGCCGGTGACGATGTGCGGGTGGTTCAGCGACGCGACGATGCGGGCCTCGCGCCGCAGCCGGTCGACGTAGCGGCTGTCGCGCGCCAGCGAGGGCTTCAGCACCTTGAGCGCGACGATGCGGCCGAGCTTCTTGTGCCGCGCCTTGAACACCGTTCCCATCGCGCCGGCGCCGACGCGGTCGAGGATCTCGTAGTCCTGGAACGGCTGCGCGAAGGTCATGCGTCGGAATCGTCGCCGTCGGCAGCCGGTCCGACCCTGGTCGCGCCTTCGGTCGGCCGGCCGTTCTGGTCGAGCTCGTACTTGTCGATCTTGCGCTGCAGGGCGAAGCGCGACAGTCCGAGCAGCTCGGCGGCGCGGCTCTTGTTGGCCTGCGCGCGCTCGAACGACTTCTGGATCTCGCGGATCTCGAGCTCCCGCACCATGTCGGGCAGCGTCGTGCCGCGCTCGCTCGGTAGCAGGCCGTCGTCGTGCAGGCCGAGACCGGGGCCGGTCTTGCCCTCGCGCACGTGCTGGCTCAGGTGCGACTCGAGGATGACGCCGTCGCACAGCACGGAGGCGCGACGGATCTCGTTCTGCAGCTCGCGGACGTTGCCGGGCCACGAGTAGTTCACCAGTCGCTCCATCGCATCGGGGCTGATCCGCACCCGCGTCTTGGTCTCGTGCTGCAGGTCGACGAGGAAGCGCTTGACCAGCTGGGCGACGTCCTCGCGGCGATCGCGCAGCGGCGGCAGGTGCACCGGCAGCACCGCGAGCCGGTAGTAGAGGTCCTCGCGGAAGTCGCCCTCGCGCACCATCGCCTCGAGGTTCTTGTTGGTGGCGCAGATCAGCCGGACGTCGATCTTCACGGTTTCGCGGCTGCCGATCGGACGGACCTCACCCTCCTGCAACACGCGCAGCAGCTTGGTCTGCAGGTCGAGGTGCAGATCGCCGATCTCGTCGAGGAACAGGATGCCGGCATCGGCGGTCTCGAGCAGGCCCTTCTTGT
>JAGQRB010000144.1 GCA_020425925.1 Planctomycetota bacterium | reverse complement strand
GAGGTGTTGCCGAACCGATCGATGTTGCAGTAGAGCAGGTCCATCGGCACGCCGATGTCGGACATCGCGGCCTCGATGATCCGCTGGTTCACCTGGTGCGGGATGATCACCCCGATGTCGTCGATGCCGTAGCGGTCGATCACCTGTTGCACGAGCTTGGCGAAGATGCGCACCGCGAACTTGTAGACCTTGGTGCCGCCCATCTTCATGAAGTGCAGCCCCTGCTGCACGCTCTCGAGCGTCGCCGGGATGCGGCTGCCGCCCGCGGGCTGCGCCAACACGTCCTCGGCGTTGCCCTCCATGCCCATCGAGCCACCGAGGAACTCGCCGCGGCCGGCGCGTTCGAGCGAGGTGAACACGGCGGCGCCGGCACCGTCACCGAAGATGACGCAGGTGTTGCGATCCTCGTAGTTGAGGATCCGGCTCAGGATCTCGGCGCCGACCACGAGCACGTTCCGGGCCTGCCCGGTCGCGATCAGCGATGCGGCGTTCTGGGCAGCGAGCACGAAGCCGCTGCACGCGGCGCTGAGATCGAAGCCGCCGGCGTTCTTGGCGCCGAGGTCGTAGCCGATGCGGCAGGCGGTCGCCGGGAAGAGCTGGTCCGGCGTGACCGTCGCGCAGATCACGACATCGAGCTCCTCGGCCGACATCTTCGCGTCGGCCAGGGCCGCGCGCGCGGCGTGCACCGACATCGAGCTCGTGACCTCGTCGGCCGCGGCGATCCGGCGCTCCGAGATGCCGGTGCGCTGCACGATCCACTCGTCCGACGTGTCGACCATCTGCTCGAGGTCGTGGTTCGTGAGGCGGCGCTCGGGCACGTATTTGCCCATGCCTGCGATGCCGACGGGGATCGTTTCTGCCATGTCGCCTCAGCCGTTGGTGTCGGCCGCCGGCAGGGTCATCTGCCGTGCCGCCTGGACGATGTGCTGGTTCACGTTGCCGTCGAGCGCCCGCAGCGCGAAGCGGATCGCGTTGGCGAACGCCGGCGCCTGCGAGCGGCCGTGACAGATCGTGACGATACCCTCGACCCCGAGCAGGAGCGCACCGCCGTATTCCGAGAAGTCGACCCGCGGCATGACGTCGGCGAACACCTGCCCGATGAGCTGGTCGGCGACGCCGGCGCGTCGCATCGCAGCCTGGAAGTTGCGCAGCAGGAACTCGGCCGCGCCCTCGCTGGCCTTCAGCAGCACGTTGCCGGTGAACCCGTCGGTGACCACGACGTGGCACTCGCCGGCGAAGATCTCGACGCCCTCGATGTTGCCGTGGAACTCGATCGGCAGCTGCTTGATCAGCGCGCGCGCTTCCTTCACCAGCGGGTTGCCCTTGAGCTCCTCGCTGCCGATGTTGAGGATGCCGACGCGCGGCCGTTCGATCCCGGAGGAGCCGCCGCCGAAGGTGCCGGCATAGTAGGCCGCCCCCATCAGCGCGAACTGCGCGAGGTCGTGGGCCTTGACCTGCGCGTTGGCACCGACGTCGAGCACCAGGAACGGGTTCTTCTCGCCGTGGATGATCGCCGCGATCGCCGGTTTGCGGATGCCCTCGAGCCGGCGCAGGCCGAGCTGGGCGGCAGCGACCACCGTGCCGGTCGAGCCGGCGCTGATGAACGAGCCGGCGCGCCCCTCCTTCACGAGTTGCACGCCGACGGCGATGCTGTTACGCGGCTTCTTCTTGGCGGCGTCGATCGGCGAATCGGCACTGGTCAGCAGATCCGGCGCATCCTCGATCGCGATCGAGTCGGCATCGAGGCCACCGGCCACGAGCGCCGCCCGCAGCGTCTCGCGCGGACCGGTCAACAGCAGATCGTCGGGCCGCACGAAGCCGCGATCGAGCGCGAGCTTCACGCCGGCCACGGCTTCGGCGGGTGCGTGGTCACCACCCACGCCATCGAGAACGACCTTCGTCAAGAGCAGACTCCTGCAGGCTCCGGGGGCTCACCGGCGAGCTGGCGACCGGCGTATCCCGCCCCGGTCGCGGCGCCCGCCCGGCGAACCGGCTTTCGGGATCAGTCGCTCTGCGCCTGCGTGATCTGGCGCCCGCGGTAGTGGCCGCAGGCCTTGCAGATCGTGTGCGGGCGGATCATCGCGCCGCAGTGGGTGCAACGCACCAGCTGCGTCCGCTCGAGCGCGAGGTGGGAGCGGCGATTGGCCTGACGAGCGCGGCTCAGTCTTCGCTTGGGTACTGCCATGGTCGGGTGCCGGCACTCGCTGCCGGATGGGGGTCCGAGGGCCGGCCACAGCCGCCCCTCCTGGAATGAAGGGCGAGGACTTTACGGCTACTCGGGGCGAAGTCAACCCAGGCAACGCGGGTT
>JAGQRB010000143.1 GCA_020425925.1 Planctomycetota bacterium | reverse complement strand
TCGTCCGCGAGCCGGAAGTCGAAGGTCCACGCCAGTGCCGAGTGCGTGCGGTCGTCGACGTCGTGCAGCACACGCTGATGGCCGGGCGCCCCGCGCAACTCGATCCCGAAGGCCTCGGGGTTCGCGAAGTACGGGCTGAAGCGATCGAGCGTCAGGGGCGACAGTGCGGGCGGATCGAGGTGCACGAGCAGCGGTATCAGCTCCGCCATCGCCGCCGACTCCTCGGCCTGCTCGCCCGGCAGGCCGTAGAGCAGGTTCCACGCCACCCGGATGCCGAGCTCGGCGCACCACTTCAGCAGGCGGACGTTCTGCAGCGCCGTGACTCCCTTGCGCATGCGGCGGAGCTGCGGCGTGCTCAGGCTCTCGATCCCCGGCCGGATCCGGCGGACGCCGGCATCGCGCAGCGCACCGAGGTGCGCGATACTGAGGTTCGCCTTGGTCTGGTAGAACAGGTCGAGATCGAGGCCGGCGCGCGCGAGCCGCGGCAGCGCGCTGTCGAAGTAGCGCTGATCGAGGATGTTGTCGACCACGGTGACCTCGAGCACGCGATGGCGATCGCTGAGATCGAGCAGCTCGTCGACGACGCGATCCTGCGACTTGCTGCGGAAGGCCATGCTCTCGCCGTTGAGCCCGCAGAACGCGCACTGCGATTTCTGGCCCCACCAGCAGCCGCGCGAACTCTCGTACGGCAGCACCGGCGTGACGTCGTGTTCGAGCCCGAGCCGGTACAGCCGCTCGAAGTACTCGTCGTAGTCCGGCGGCGGCGTGTCGTCCATCGCGACCGGCGGCCGCGCGCCGACCGGCAGCGCCAGGGTTCCTCCGGTCGGGTCGCGGACGCAGAGCCCGGACAGCGCCGGGATCGGCTCGCCGGCGAGGGCGGCGCGCACGACCGTCTCGAGCACCGGCTCGCCTTCGCCGCGCACGACGACGTCGACGAACGGGTAGCAACGGTGCAGCGCCTCGCCCATGACGCCCTCGCAGCCGGCACCGCCGAAGATCGTCACGAGCTCGGGCCGACGCGCCTTGAGCGCACTCGCGAGCGCGAGCGAGGCGACGGTCTGGCCGAGCGTGGTCGTGAAGCCGACGACGGCGGGCTCGTGCGCGAGGATATCGTCGGCACGCGCCGCGACGAACTCGGGGATGCGCGCCCGCAGCCGCTCGAGCCGCGCGACCAGCGCGTTGCTCGCGCCCGCCTGCTTCAACAGCCGCAGATAGCGCCGATCCTCGCGGCGGTCGTGCCGACGGACCGGCGGGTTCGCGAACACCCACTCGCCGGGCGCATGCATGAACAGGAAGTCGCCGACGACCCGGTAGTCACCGACCGTGAGGAGTGGACCGCCGTCCTTGCCCGCCGAACGCAGGAACGCCATCAGCTCGAGGTGCAGGCTGTGCGAACGACAGGCGATGCCGGCGCGCGCGAGCAGCGCATGCAGGATGCCGAGCTGGATCGACGGAGCTTCGAGCGGCTGCCATGGCATGCAGACCAGTGCGACGGTGCCATTTGCCGGGAGTCGGCTCATCGGAACGACGATCCGCAACGGCCGTACCCGGGGCGTCAGAACGCCCGCGGGGTCGCGACCGGACGACGGCTGTTTCCGGCTCGAAACGACAGCGGCGAGTCGGGTCGCGTCTCAGGACCCGACGGTGGCGCGGACGCCGTTGCTGGCGCCGAGCGGCAGCCCGTTCGCGAGATCGAGCCACAGCGCCTGCATCGCGATCGACAGGCCGATGAACGCCGGATCGCCGGGGATCGCGACGCCGAGGTTGCCGGTCGCCGTCAGCAGTGTCGCGAGCGGGACCGCGGCGCCCGGGTCCACCGCGAGGTAGGCGCCGGACTGCAGCAGCGCATGGCTGGCGACCGCCGGCACGCCGAAGCTCGCCATCAACACGCCGAGGCTGCCGGCAGGGCCATCGAACGCGCTCGTCATCGTGCCGCCGAGGACCGGCGGCGTCGCGCGCAACGTCGCACGCGCGTCGCCGATGCCGGCCGCGCTGTAGAGCTCGACGTCGGCGATGTCGGGCAGCGCGTAGAGCTCCACCCCGGTCGCCGCGGTTCCGGCCTGGAAGTAGAGCGTGCCGCCGAAGGCGCGGAGCTCCACCGGGTTCGACGAGTCACCGCCGTCGGCGAGATCGAACACCAGCCCCGTTCCCGCCGCGGTGCCGTCCGAGAACCAGAGCTCGCGGCCGTGCGCGGCGTCGTAGCCGCTGAAGTAGATCCCGCCGCTCGCGGCGTAGAGCGCCTCCGGCTCCCCGTCGGTCGTTCCGCCCAGGAGTCGCGTGCCGGCGACCGTGCCATCGGTGCACCACAGCCCCGAGTCGCCGTTGCCGTCCGACGCGACGAAGAAGACGACGTCGCCGCCGGCGACGAAGTCGCGCGGGTAGAGGTCGGCGATCGTGCCATCCGAGATGCGCGCGGTGCCGGCGGCCGTCCCGTCGCTGACGTAGGGCTGCCGCCCCAGCGCGCCGCCATCGTCGCCGGCGAACCACAGCGCGCCACCAGCGGCCGTCGGTCCGAGCGAGATGCCGTCGCCGGCCCCGCCGTCGAGATCGACGACCATCGTGGTGCCGGCCGCGGTGCCGTCCGACTGCCACAGCTCGACGCCGTGCACGCCGTCGTCGGCGCGGAAGTAGAGCCGGTCGCCGAGCACGACCAGATCGCTCGGCGCGCCCGAGCCCGTCGGATGGATGTCCGCGACGAGCCGGGTGCCCGCCGCGGTGCCGTCGGTCGCCCAGAGCTCGACGTCACCGGTCGCGCCGGCGGCGAAGAAGACCTCGCCCTGCCACGCGATCAGGAACGCCGGCGAGCTGTCACCGCTGCCGGGCACGATGTCGAGAACCTGCGTTCCGGCGGCGGTGCCGTCGCTGACCCAGACCTCGCGGCCGGCGCTGCCGGTCGCGACGAAGAAGATCCGGCCGTCGCAAGCCACCGGCTCGCCGACGTTCGAGCTCCACGACCCCGGCCGCAGGTCGCCGAGCAGGATCGTGCCGGCCGCGGTGCCGTCGGTGACCCACGGCTCGCCTCCGACGACGCCGTCGTCGGCTTGGAAGAACAACAGCTGGCGGTCGCCGGTCCAGAACGAGGTGAGACACTGCGGGCTGCTGCCGCCGCTCGGTGCGAGGTCGAGCAGCATCGCGAGGCCCTGGCCGTCGCGATACCACAGCTCGGTGCCGTGCACGCCGTCGTCGGCCGCGAAGTAGAGGCGCTCGCCGAAGCTCGTCGTCAACCCGGTCGGCGTCGACGACTCGGCCGCCTGCCGCAGGTCGACCAGCAGTGCGGTCCCCGCGGCCGTGCCGTCGGAGACGAACAGCTCGCGACCGTGGGTCGGGTCGGTCATCGCACCGACCAGCAGAGTCGGCGTCACCGCAGTGAGACCTTCCGGATCCGACCACCCGCCGCCGGGGTTGACGTCGGCGACCATCGCGGTGCCGTTCGCCGTGCCATCGGTGACCCAGAGTTCGCGGCCGCTGTTCAGCGAATCGCGCGCGGCGAAGTAGTAGAGCCCGCCCATCTCGGTGCCGGCCAGGATCCCCGAGTCCGCCGCGCCGGGGAAGATGTCACGCACCAGGTAGGTGTTGGCAGCCGTGCCGTCGGTGAACCAGAGCTCGCTGCCCGTACCCGAGTCGCCGGTCGCTGCGAAGTAGATGCCGGTGCTGACCGCCACGAGTCGGTAGGGCTCGCTGCTGCCGCTGGCGTTGATGTCCGCGACCAGCGCGGTGCCCGCCGCGGTGCCGTCGGTGGCCCAGAGCTCCTGGCCGAGCGGGCTGTTGGCGGCGAAGAAGAGGCGGTTGCCGAACACGACGCCGTTCTCGATGAGCGGCTCGGAGCCGTCCGAGCCGGGCCACAGGTCGACCAGCAGCCCGGTGCCGGCGGCGGTGCCGTCGGAGATCCACGGTTCCCCGCCGTGCACCGCGTCATCGGCGGTGAACAGCATGTTCGCGCCCAGTGGCTGCAGCCCACGGATGTCACAACCGTCGGGACCGGGCACGGTCTCGAGCAACGTCGTGCCGGCGGCGGTGCCGTCGGTCACCCAGAGCTCGTAACCGTGCACGCCGTCGTCGGCGAGGAAGTAGGCGCGATTGCCGCCGGCGTCGCTGTGGAACTCGTTCGGGAACGCCGATTCGGCGCCGGGCCGCAGGTCGACGAGCAGGTGCGTGCCCGCCGTCGTGCCATCCGACCACCAGAGCTCCATGCCGTGCACGCCGTCGTCGATGCCGAAGACGATCCCCGCGCCGACATGCGCCATGCCGCCGATCTCGGCGTCGGTCGTCGGACCGATGTCCATCACCATCGCCGTGCCGGCACTGGTGCCATCGGTGCGCCACAGCTCGTAGCCGTGCACGCCGTCGTCGGCGAAGAACAGCAGCGTCCCACCCGCGACCGTCAGCCCGCCGAGGCCGTAGCCGTCGAAGCCGCGGAACTCGGCGAGCGCCGCAGTACCGGCGGCGGTGCCGTCGGTGCGAAACAGCCCGACGCGCTCGCTGCCCGTCGCCGCCTCGAAGTAGTGCGCGCCGCCGAACGCGACGAACTCGGGCTGGCTTCGGCCGGAGTTCGGATTGCTGCTGGCCGATGGATCGACCGCGGTCGCGAGGTCCGCGACGAGCGCGGGAACCCCCTGACCGGGTGCGTTCGAAGGCAACAGGGAGAGCCCGGCCAGCAGGGCGGCCGGGACCGGGAGGAAGGTGGTTCGTGGCATCGTTCGTTCTGCTCCGCTGGGTTTCCCGACCCATGCGGGGTCGGGGCCCGGCGAAACAGCGAAGCGACGGATTGCGCGAACCGATCGGCGCGGCTCAGCGCAGCTGCGCCAGCCAGCCCTTCGCTTCGGCCGCGGCGCGGGTGTCCGGATAGCGCTCGACGAACTGCTGCAGCGCCCGCACCACCGTCGTCTTCCTGTTCTCCGGTACGGCGCCACCCCAACGCTTGCGCAGGACCTGCAGCTTGTCCATGGCGGCGAGCTCGAGCTTGACCGCCGGATCGTTGCGCCACTCGTCGAGCAGGGCGCGGGCCGCCACGCCGGCCCCGAGGTCACCGTAGCGCTCGGCGATCTTCGCGAGCCGGTCCGGGCCCCTGAAGTAGTCACGCTTGCCCCGGATGCCCTCGACGTCGCCCAGAGCCTCGTCGTCGACTTGCCGCAGCGACAGCCTGGCCTCGGCGATCGCGGGCCGCAGGTCCTCGGCGAGGCCGGGGCGCTCCGCGACGATGTCGAGCACGCGCGCGAAGCGGCCGTAGTCGCCTTCGAGCCAGGCGCGGTTCGCACTCGAGAACGACGACTTGTCGGGTAGCGGCGTCAGCGTCGCGAACCGGGCGTAGCGATACTCGGCCAGCAGGCACAGCACCGCCATCGCGGTCGAGTAGACCCGGCCGCCGGCATCGCCCCAGGCGCAGACCGGATCCCACGACCCGGCGAAGTTGCCGTCGACGCGCTGCGACGGCAGCAGCGCCGCGTGTGCCGACTGGCGCCACTTCTGCGCCGTGCTGCCGCCGACCTGCGCCAGCGCGTGCAAGCCGTAGTACCAGTAGTAGAGGTCGATCGTGCCGCGGTCCTCCTCCCAGCGCGGCGGCTTGCAGGCAATGAGATCGAACCCGCGCCGCATTACCTGCCGCTCCGCCGGATCCTGTCCGAGGCAGCAGCGACAGAACAGCCCGATCGCGGTCATCGTCTCGCCGAACTCCGGCGGGAAGCGGGTGGCGTGATCGCCGGGCCAGCGCGGGCTCACCCCGCCGGGTCTGACGTAGCCGTGGCGGCCGTCCGAGGGATCGGTGATCTGATCCAACCAGGTGCCGGCGAGCTCCAACCCGGTCGGATTGACGCGCAGTCCGAAGGTCTCGCCGGTCACGCACGCCATCACGCACCACGACGTGACCGAGGTGTCGTTGTCGTTGTCGCGCGGCTGGTAGCGCCAGACCGAGTACGGGTTGCGATGCGCCTCGATGTGGTCGAGCGCGCGCTGCCCGACCGTCGCGAGCCGCGGGTCGGCCGACAGCCCGAACGCCTCGCACAGCGCGTAGCTCGCGATCGCATGGCCGTAGAAGTAGTCGTGCACCGCGCGCGTGCCGATCAGACCGTCGGCACCCTGCGCTTTGGCGAGCCAATCGGCCGCCTTGCCGAGCGCGCGCTGGTAGCGGCCGTCCCGCAGCGTGCTGCCCTCGGCGAGCAATGCGAGCATGGCGATGCCCGTGATCCCGACGTCGTATTGCTCGGCGCCCGGGCCGTCACACGGGTCGCCGGCACGATCGTGCTTGTTGAAGCCATCGCAGTCCCACCGCCCGTCGTCGTCCTGGTAGGCGTCGAGCCAGCGCAGCCCGGCTTCGACCGCCTCGACCACCGGTTTCGGGGCATCGTCGCGCCAGTGGCTGCGCGGCGCGTACTTCTGGCGCACCAGACCCGGGATCGGCGGCGTGTCCGGAGTTGCGCCTGGGCTGTCGCCCTGGGCGACGGCCGAGGTCGCGAGCATGGCCGCGGCGAGCGCGAGTCCGGTCAAACAGCGAGCAGTGTCAGCGTGTGCGGTTCCCAAGGCGAATCCTCCGTGCACGGGCGGGCCGAGCCGGCGCGAGTCTAACACTGTCCTACCGCCGCGCCCAAGCGAGCCGGATCCGCCCGCTGCGCGCGTCGACATCGAATTCGGACGGCGTGAAGACAAGATCGCCCGGGTAGGCCACGACCCGATACCGCCCCGGCAGCAGGCCGGTGAACGCGGCCTCGCCGTCGTCGCGCGGGTGCAGCTGCTGCGCCAGCAGTCCGGGTTCCTCGACCCACATGCAGACGCCGCCGATCCGATGGTTGGACGGCGGCCCCTGGCGCGGAAACGGCCCGCGCAGCGAGTCGAGCTGCGACCGCTCGAGCAGGAACACGATATGGCCGGGCACGGCCGCGGCGAACGCCTCGGGCGCCGCGATCACGAGCGTGACATCGACGCCGCGCACAACGCGCACGACCCGTGGCGACGGGTCGGCGTTCGCAGTGACGAGCAGGCCCTGCACGACGAGCGGAGCGTAGCCGAGCGGCTGCAGCGCCAGGCTGACGTCGACCCGTCCGAGCGGCAGCGCGAGCTCGACCAGACCGGCGCTGTCGAGTGCGCGGCGCGCCGTCTCGAACGCGCGCGCCCCGGGCTGCCGCCACGCCACGAGTCCGTCGGTATCGCGCACCGTCCTGATCGGCTCGCCGCTGTCGGCATCGACGAGGCGGAGTCGGAGCGTGCCGAGCCGCGGCAGCAGGAAGTCGACGTCGGTCGCGCCCGCGGTGACGTTCTCGAGTTCACGGCGCAACCCCGCATGCCATACCGACACCAGGAGCACGCGGCCCGGCGGCACCTCGATCGCGTAGCGCCCGTCGCGATCGGTCGTGCCACGGTACGAGCGAGCGCCATGGTCGCCGAACTCGACCGCGTGGACCGCGACGTGCTCGGCCGGGCCACCGGCTTCGAACGTGACGCGGCCGGTGATCGCGACGTTCGTCTCGTCCCAGGCGAAATCCTGCACCAGTCCGGCGTCGGATTCGACCGTGACCTCGACCCGCCGGCCGAGCGCACCGGACGGTTCGCGCAACACGATCTCGACCGCGCCGGGATGGACCTCGCGCAGTTCGTAGTGACCGTTCTCGTCGGTGTGCGTTCCCCCACAGATCTCCGTGTCCGGCGTCGCCGCTTGCCACAGAACGGTGCCGCGCCACGGCTCGCCGTTCCGCAGGACCCGCCCCGCGACGGTGCCGCCGCGCCGCAGCTCGAAGTCGACGCGGGCGATCGCACCTGGGTCATGCAGATCGATCGGCGGCGAGCGATGCGCCGGCAAACCCTGGTGCCGGGCAACCACCCGGTACGGCGTCGCGTCGGGCGGGACCTCGATACGGTAGCGACCGTCTTGGTCGCTGCGCGCGACGCCAAACTCGTCACCCGCGAACCGCAAGGCGCCCGGCAGTCCGAACTCGCGCCGCAGACCGGGCCAGAGATCCGCGTTGCCGAACGGATCGTCCTCGAGCGTGACGCTGAGCGTCGCCGCGGCGAGCGCCATCCCGCTGGCGTCGCGGACCGTTCCCGCAACGGTCGCGGCCGCGAGCATCGGCAGTCGCAACGGCTCGGCGGGGATCTCGTCGACATCCCAGCGCCAGGCGACCGTGGCGTAGCCGGCGCCGCCTAGCCGCAGCTCGAAGCAGACACCGAGCGCAACGTCCCAGGCGAAGCGCCCGCCAGCGTCGGTCGTCGCCGCCAGCTCGCCGCCGAACGTACGCGCCTCGATACCCGCGATCGGCCGACGACTCACGCCGTCGACGACCTCGACGAGGATCGACGTCAACCGGCGGAGCGCGACATCGACCTCGGTCGGCGCGCGGTCGTGCAGCTGCAGCGAGACGCGCTCGTCGGCGTAACCGTCACACGCGACGTCGAGGTAGACCGCGCCGGCGACGCCGATCGCGGAGATCTCGAAGTGGCCGTCGTCGCCCGTCACCGCGGTCGCGGCACCGCATCGCACGATCGCGCCGGCGAGTGGCTCATCGCCAACGCGCGCTGTGACACGGCCTGCGAGCTCGTAGAGCGGGTCGAGGCGCACCGCGATCGTCGCGGCGACCGTCACGCCGGCTCGGCGCACGCGGGTGTAGCCGGGCGCCTCCGTCACGATCGCGCAGTGCGACGGCCAGCCGACCCGAGCCGGGATCCGGAATTGCCCGGCCGCGTCGGTCACGGCGGTGGCGAGCGGTTCGAGCTGCGGGTTC
>JAGQRB010000142.1 GCA_020425925.1 Planctomycetota bacterium | reverse complement strand
TCGGCGGGGCCGAAGCGCACCAGCTCGAAGCCGCACTCGGCAGCGAGCTCGCGGATCGCGTCGGGCGAGAGCGGGAGACCGGCCACGGCGAGGATGATAGGGCCGGGCTCAAGCCGTTCGACCGCCGCGCCCGATGTCACCGGCATGTCGACGACCCGCACCGACGTGATCGCGCCCCCGATGGCTACGGCCTACGTCCTGCCGAAGCCCGGCCGGCCGGCCGGCGAACTCGTGCTGCCAGGCTCGCCCGAGCCGCGCGGACCGCTGCGGCGCCATCGCGATGCGGCGGTCGCGCAGGCGATCGGCGCCCGGACAGCAGCACTGCTCGAATCTCAGAAGCAGTTCCTCGCCGAGCTCCGCAGCTGCCTCGAGGAAGTCGAGGAAGGCGTCGTGGAGGCCGCCCGCGCCCGGATGCAGGCCCAGGTGCGCACGGCGCTGTCGGTGCTCGAATGGTGCGACGCCGTGCAGCGCGACCTCGAGACCGAATGCGGCTGGGCCGAGCGCGGGCTGCAGCCGATCGCGTTGCTCGGGTTCTGCGCCGATGTCGCCGCGGAGTGGCGCGGCGACCGCCCGGTCGAGGTCTGCGGCCAGGGCGAGGGCCGGTGGTGGGGCGATGCCGGGCTGCTCGCCGAGACCCTCGAGTCGGCGCTCGCGCTGGTGGCAGAGCGGGCCCGCGAGCCCGGATCGCTCGCGGTCGAGGTCGCTGCCGGTGGGCGCAGCGCATCGATCCGGGTCGCCGCCGCCGGCATCCCGGCCGAGGACCTCGACCCGGCGACGGTCCGCATCTTCCGCCAGAACGTCGAGCGCCTCCGCGCCGTGGTCCAGCCCGATCCGGCCGGTCCGGTCGGCCTGGTCCTGGACCTGCCGATCCTCGGCGACGGCGTCTGAGCGGGGCCCCCCGGGGCCAGAACGGCGCCGGATCCGAGCCGCCCGGGTCCCGCGTCGCAGCCCGCCGTGGGCCGGAACCTTGCCCTCCGCCGACGGGCCCTTCTCCGCGGTTACTTTCCCTTTTCGGGCGGCTATGGCAAGATGTGGTCGGGTCGTTCCGTCAGATGACCCGAACCATGCGACGGGCTCGTCCGTTCGAATTCGTCGCGCGTCCGTTGTCTCGCGTTTCCGGCTACGCGTCCGATGTCCGACCTCGCACACAGCACTGCCGCACTGCGTCGCCCGCTCGAGCGGGCGGCTCTGGCAGAGCGACTGCTCGAGCTGTGGGAGCAGACCGGCGACGACGCGCTGCATCGCCTCGCCCGCGGTGAGGCGCCGCGCGAAGGGCTGTCGGTGGCGACCGACCAGCTGTTCGCCGATTGGGTCAGCACGAGCCTGATGGACTGCTACAAGAACACCGGCGAGCCCGAAGTGTTCGCGTTGCTGTTCGAGCTCAACCGCGCGTCGTTCCTGCAGGCGATCCAGACCAAGCTGCGGCGCTCGTTCCATCACATCGATGCGCACGACGTCTTGCAGGAGGTGTTCCTCAACATCTACCGCTACCCGCACCGATTCCACCCGGATCGCGCCGACGCGTTCCGCGGCTGGGGTCACCGCATCGCGCGCAACACGCTGCTCAAGTTCCTGAAGGGCGCGACGCGGCAGTCGAACATCCGCGGTCTCGACGAAGAGGTCGTGCAGCCGGAGGACGTGCGCGCGCGCCGTCCCGACCGCGCGGTCAGCGAGGCCGAGAGCGCCGAGGTGGTGAACTGCGCCTACCTCATCTACCTGCAGCTCTACCTGGTGCACTTCGCGAAGCTGTCGGCGCGCGAGCGCCGGGCGTTGTCGCTCGTCGAGGTCGACGGCGTGTCGTATCGCGACGCGGCTGCGGCGCTCGGCATCCGGCTCGAGAACCTCAAGATGGTGATCTTTCGCGGTCGGCGGAAGATCTACCGCGGCATGGAGCAGTCGCTCGTCGAAATCGGCGAGCACGGTCCGTCGAGTTCGCCGTCGCCCGGTTCGCCGTCGTCGACTTTGGGCGCGTCGACCCGCGTCGGGAACTCCACCGCGGCAGTCTCGAGCGTTCGCCTCGGCCAAGCCCGAATCCTCACCGCGGCGCCCAGGGTGCCGCGTCGCCCCGCCTCTCTCGAATGTCGCAAAAGCGCCCCAATTCCTGCCGGTTTCAGGCAGCTGGGTGACTGATCCGCTGCCGACAGCTAGTCCCGTAGTCATGCCTCCTACGCCAGTTCCGGGCCGCGGGTACGACCCGTGCATGCAGATCCAGGTGGATCTGTCTGCGATGCTCGACGGCGAGCTCGACGCGCCGTCCGTGCGACGTGTCATGGTGCACTCCGACGCCTGTGCGTCGTGCCGGGGATTCCTCGAGGGGATCCGCAGCCAGGTGCGGCTGCACCGCGAGCTGATCGGTGCGGGCGTCGATGGCGTGGACGGCGTCGGCGTCGGCGTCGACGGACCGCGGCTAGGCGACGGCAGCCAGAACGACGGCGAGGTCGGCGGTGCGGATCACGGCAACGGTAGCGCCGGAACGGTGGCCGCCGGAGCGGGTGGCGCGGGATCGAACGGCGAGCCGGATGGTGCCGTTCTCGATGGCGCGGCGTCGTTGCGGCGCCAGCTGACCGACAACCGCAAGAAGCTGTCGAAGATCCTCTACGAGCTCGGCCGCTGCTTCGTGCTGATGGGCCTGTCGCCCGACTTCTCGAAGGTGGTCTCGAAGGAACCCGTGCCGATGCCGGACATGGCGACCCGCGGTCGCAACCTGCTCGACGAGGTCGCCCGCTCGGAGAGCGGCGCTCCGGCCGACTGGGTCGCTGCCAAGGACCTGTTCGACGGCCGATGGTGTTCGCCGAACGAGAGTCTCGCGAAGGGGCAACGGCTGCTGACCGAGTGTCTCGGCCTCGATCCGGAGTCGTTCGAGTCGCGGATCTACCTCGGCCTCGTGCACCACGTGCGCGGCCAGCGCACGCTCGCGAAGAAGCAGTTCACGCTCGTGCTCGCCGGCACCGCCGACCGCGTCATGCGGGGCTATGCGCTGCTGAACCTCGGCAATCTGCACCTCGACGAAGGCGACTGCGACGGCGCCGCGGAGCTGCTGCACGAGGTCGTGGCTTCCGGGGTCGTCGAACAGCAGCCGCGCCTCGGCATGGCCTACTTCAATCTCGGCCTGGCCTATGGCCTCAAAGGCGAGTTCGACGAGAGCCTGCGCTGGTTCCAGCGCCTGCACGACGAGTTGCCCCACCGCAGGGCCGTGATCGCCAAGGAATTGCGTCGGCGCAGCCAGTTCCTTCACATCGTTCGCAGCCACCCCGGCATTCAGGGACGGTTCGCCGAAAGGCTGCCGGCCTGGTTCGCCGAGGCCGGCTGAGCTTCCGGTCAGCGGATTCCCGGTCTGCTGATTCCGTGTCTGCTGATTCCATGTCCAGCTGGTGTTCCGGTCGACCGCTGGCCGATAGGAACCCCAGGGGCCGGCGCCGTTCCGCTCCTTGATTTCTGCCACTTGATTTCGCCGCAGGGCCTTCCGGGGCGTGCGGCGTCGGCTAGACTACCCAGATCCCTTTTCCACCATTCCCAGGGTCCACACCGTGAAGCTCGCAGTTCGTCTCGTAGTCGTTCTCCTGGCGGCTGTCTGGCTGGCGGCACCGAGTCTCGGTGGCGAAGGTGGCGAGAACGCGGGCGGCACGGGTGTCTGGGTCCTGCCGGGCGGCAGCAGCCTCGGCGGCAACGGCCAGTCGGGCAACCTGTCGCGCGAGATCCCGAACCTCACCAAGGACTTCAAGCTGACCGTCGCGAGCAACGTCGGTGCGTTCGTCGCCACTGCGTGTGAGGCCGGCTCGGGCGTGATCGTTCCGCTCGCGTCGAGCGGTCGCGACGTGCTGTTGCCGGCGGCGATGCTGCGCGGGTTCCGCGATGAGAACGTCGCTCACGTCGACATCGTGATCGCCGATTCCGAAATGGTCGGCTACCGGATCCGTCTCTCGATCCCGGCGGCGGGCGAGACCGCGACGCTGACGATCTACTGAGGCATCGCCTGCCGCGGGACCGCGCGAAAGGGACCGCGCGCGAGCCACCCGCTCGGCCCGCCCGAACTGGAGCCGACGGCCGCGGCGACCCGTTGCTCGCGCGGCGCTACGGTCGAGGTTGCCGATGCGGTCGCTGCAGTTCGAGTGCGAGCATCTTCGCCGGTTCGTTGGTGCACATCGCGTCGATCCCGAGCGCCGCGCCGCCGCGCATGCCGAGTTCGTCGTCGGTTGTGTAGCTGCAGACGAGCAGGCCGGCGTCGTGCGCCCGCCGGACCGCGCCGGCGTCGAGTCGTGATGCGTGCCAGTGCACCATCCCCGCGCCGCACGCGCGTGCCGCCGCGACCGCGGCGTCGTCGAGCTCGGCGAAGCCGCGGGTCGGTCCGAGCAGCGCGACCGTGAGCTCGGGCGCGAGGGCCTTCGCGTCGGCGACGAACCGCCAGTCGAACGACTGCAGGATGACGCCGCCGATCGCATCCCGCCGCCGCAGCAGCTCGATGTAGTCGGTGGCCGCTCCGGCCTTGTGCTCGATCAGCGGGATGCACGCCGGCAGCAGCAGGTCGAGCACGGCGGCCAGGGTCGGCACGGCCGCCGGCGCCGCGTTCGCCGGGTGCCAGGATCCCGCGTCGAGTTGGCCGAGTTCCGCGAACGTCGTCTCGGCGACCAAGGCGCCGGGACCGAGTCGCGCGGCGGCGTCGGTGGTGCGATCGAGGCTGCCGTCGTGGATGCAGACCAGCACCCCGTCGCGCGTCCGCCGCACGTCGAACTCCTGCATCGCGCAGCCGATGCGCCGCGCCGCCTCGAACGCCGGCAGGGTGTTCTCGGCATGGCCACTGCTGCCGCTGTCGCCGCGATGCGCGACGACGACCGGTCCGGCCGCGGCGAGCGCGGCGAGCTGCGCGAGCGGGGCCTGCGCGTCCGGTTCGGGGACATTCGGGGTGGACATCGTGACTCGCTGGGCGGCCGTCGGCATGATCGGCCGCCAGCATGAGTGCCGAGTTCTACCGCATCGCCCACATCGTCGGCGTCCTGATGTTGTTCCTCGGGCTCGGCGGCATGTTCGCCTTCGCCGGCAAGGGCAAGGCGTCGGCGCTCTACCCGATCCTGCACGGCCTCGGTCTGCTGGTGATGATCGTCGCGGGCATCGGTCAGGCCCACAAGCTCGGCTACGGCTGGCCGACCTGGATGATCCTCAAGATCGGCTGCTGGGTCGTCATCGCGGTGTTGCCGACGCTCGCCAAGAAGAACGTGCTGCCGGCGGCGGTCGCGCTGCTGCTCGCCCTGGTGCTCGGTGGCACCGCGGTGTGGCTCGCCGTGACGAAGCCGATCTAGCCCGGACGGGCGACTGCGATGGCGTTCGTGCCCGACGAGGTTCTGTTGTTCGGCCCGGGCCCGTCACCGACCAGTCCGGCGGTGCGCGCGGCCCAGGGCAAACCGCTCGTCGGCCACCTCGACCCGACGCTGCTGCCGTTGCTCGATGCGATCCAGGCGCGGCTGCGCGAGCTGTTCGCGGTGACGCATCGCCTGACGCTGCCGCTCGCCGGCACCGGGACGTCGGGCATGGAGGCGATGGTCAGCAACCTGGTCGAGCCCGGCGATCGGGTCGTCGTCGGGATCCACGGTGTGTTCGGCCAGCGTTTCGCGGAAGCGGTGCGGCGCGCCGGTGGCGCGGTCGTCGAGGTCGCCGCCGAGTTCGGCACGCCGCTCGATCCGGATCGGATCGCGCACGCGATCGCGGCCGGGCCGACGAAGACGGTCGCGGTGGTGCACGCCGAGACCAGCACGGGCGTGCTCACCGACCTGCGGCCGATCGCCGCGGCCGCGCGCGACGCCGGCGCGATGCTGGTCGTCGATTGCGTCACGAGCCTCGGCGGCCTCGAGCTCGGCTTCGGCGAACTCGGCATCGATGCCGCGTTCAGCGGCACGCAGAAGTGCTTGTCGTGCCCGCCGGGCCTGGCGCCGGTGACGTTCTCCGAGCGCGCGATCGAGCGCGCCGAGGCGCGCCGGACGCCGGCGCCGTTCTACTTCGATCTGCGGTTGCTGAAAGGCTACTTCGGCAGCGAGCGCGCCTACCACTACACCGCGCCCGTGAGCATGCTCTACGCGCTCGACGCCGCGCTCGACGAGGTGTTCGCCGAGGGCCTGCCGGCGCGGGCCGAGCGCCACCGCCGCGAGAGCGCCGCGCTGCGGGCCGGACTCGAGGTGCTCGGCCTGCGTCCGCTGGTGCCGGCGGCCGATGCGACGCCGATGCTGACGACGGTGTGCTACCCCGACGGCGTCGACGACAAGGCGTTCCGCGCCCACCTGCGCCGGGTGCACGCGATCGAGGTCGGCGGCGGGCTCGGGCCGCTGGCGGGGCGCGTGTTCCGGGTCGGGCTCAT
>JAGQRB010000014.1 GCA_020425925.1 Planctomycetota bacterium | reverse complement strand
GTTGCCGATCACCGTGCTGCGCATGTGGCCGATGTGGAACGGCTTCGCGATGTTCGGCGAGCTGAAGTCGATGACGACGGTGCGGCCGGTGCCCGGCGCTCGGCCGTAGGGCGCCGCATCGGTCGCGACCGCGGTCAGCACCTCGCGCGCGAGCGCGGCGCGATCGAATCGGAAGTTGACGAATGGCCCGGCGGCCGCCGCCGACTCGATGACCGCGTCGGCGTCGACGGCCGTGGCGATCTCGGCCGCGAGCGCGGGCGGCGCCTTGCCGGCCAGCTTCGCGAGCTGGAACGCGCCGAGCGCGATGTCGCCGTGGTCGCGGTTCTTCGGGGTCTCGAGCCGCAGTGCCGGCTCCGCCGCCTCACGCGCGATGCCGAGGGTCTCGAGGGTCGCGAGCAGGCGGTCGCGGAGATGGCTCAGCAGCTGGGTCACGCACGAGAGTCTGCCCCTGTGGCGAGACGCTCGCCACGGGCAACCCTGCCGTTCTTGTGCGGCGCTGCGGCGGAGCTGCCGCCGACCTTCCGTGCCCGCACCGTCCAGGTGTAGACCAGGAACTCGTCGAGGCTCGGCATCAGCCAGAACAGCGGCCGCAGCAACAGGTGCACGAACCGCAGCTTGCGCCCCATCGGTTTCGACCCCGCGGCGGCCTCGAGCTCGAAGCCGTGTTCGCCGAGCATCCGCACCAGGCTCTTCTTCGTGAACAGCCGGTAGTGGCCGCGGTCGAACAGCCCGCCGTCCTCGTACTTCCAGTCGCGTCGCAGCACGAGCGTGCGCACGACCGAGTGGTGCGCGGCGTTGGGAACGGCGGCGACCAGCCGACCGCCTTCGGCGAGCCAGCCGTGGATCCGCCCGAGCGCGTGCTCGGTGAATCGCAGGTGCTCGAGCACGTCGCCGCAGAGCACGAGATCGAAGCTGCGGGGCTCGAGCTCCGGCAGCGCATCGGTCTCGATATCGGCGACGAATGCACGCGTGATACGGCGGCTCGCGACCGCGACGGCTTCGGCCGAGACGTCGAGGCCCCAGACCTCGATGCCGGAACGCTCCAGCACGGCCTCGGTCGCTCCGGTGCCGCAGCCGATCGACAGCACGCGGCGCGGCGGCGGCGTCGCCATCGCGAGCAGGTCCTCGCGAATCCACTCGCCCTTGACGCCGTATGGGTCGGACGGCGAATACGAGCGAGATTCTTCCTGGAGACGCGGTGTGGCCATGGTGGGGCGGCGACGGGGGCGGCACGCTACCATCGCCCGCGTGTTCCGGACGGCATTTTTTCTGCCGCTGGCCGCCACGTTCGCGGCCTTCGCATCGGCGTGTCGCGACGATGTGTCGAGCGCCGTTTCAGGCGATACACCGACCTTCGCGCGCGACGTCGCGCCGATCGTCTACGCATCCTGCACGCCGTGTCACCGCCCCGGGGAGCCGACGCCGTTTTCGCTCACCAGTTATGAGGAGGTCCAGAAGCGGCGGCGCCAGCTCGTCGACGTCACGAGCGATCGTTACATGCCGCCTTGGTTGCCCGACCTAGGTGAGTTCTGCGACGACCGGCGGCTGACCGTCGCAGAGATCGAACTGCTCGCGCGCTGGGTCGAAGCCGGCGCACCGCGCGGCGATCCGGCGGTCGAGCCGCCGTGCCCCGAGTTCCCGAGCGGCTGGCAGCTGCGCGAACCGGATCTCGTGCTCGGCGTCGAAGGCGAACTCGTGGTCCCGGCCGAGGGCCCCGATTCGTTCCGCAATCTCGTGATTCCGGTGCCGATCGATCGCGTGCGCTACGTCAAGGCGGTCGAGATCCGACCCGACAGCCGCGCCGCGCACCACGCGGTCATGGCCGTCGACGCGACGGCCGAGTCGCGTCGCCTCGACGCGCTCGACGCCGAACCGGGGTTCCCCGGCATGATCGCGGGCAACTCGCGGCCGCCCGACGGTTACTTCCTCGGTTGGACGCCGGGCAAGCGCGTGCACCCGTTGCCCGCCGGCATGGCGTGGCGGCTGTGGCCCGGCCAGGACATCGTGCTGCAACTGCACCTGACGCCGCTCGGCAAACGCGAGGTCGTGCGCCCGCGCATCGGCCTCTACTTCACCGACGAAGAACCGAGCGCGGTGTCGTATCCGCTCGTGTTGTTCTCGGAGAAGATCGACGTGCCGCCCGGTGTCACCGACTACGTCGTCGAGGACCACGTCGTGCTGCCGGTCGCGACGAGGCTGCATTCGATCTATCCGCACGCGCACTACGTCTGTCGCCGCATGCGCGCGACCGCGACGTTGCCGGACGGCACGGTGCGCGATCTGTTCCGCATCGATCCGTGGGACTTCGACTGGCAGGACGACTATCGCTACGTGCAGCCGATCGCGCTGCCGGCGGGTACGCGGATCGCGTTCGAATACGTCTACGACAACAGCAGCGCCAACCCGCAGAACCCGTTCGATCCGCCGCAGCGGGTCCGCTTCGGCCAGGAGTCGAAGGACGAGATGGCGACGCTGACACTGCAGTTCACGACCGCCGACCTCGACGCGCGGCGGGCGCTCGCCGAGGCGAGCCTGCGCCGCGACCTCGAGAAGCTCGGCTTCGACGCGCACCTGCTGCTGCAGCTCACCGGTCTGCTGCGCGAGATGGGACGGAACGACGAGGCGCTGCGCACCATCGCACTGGTGCGCGAGCGCGAACCCGACAACGCCGAGGCGCTCTACGAGCTCGGCATGTGCCTGCTCACCGCCGAACGGCCGGCGGACGCGGAGCGCGCGTTCGCCGAGTGCCTGCAGCGGAACGCCGGCCAGAACGGCGCGCGCATCCAGCTCGCCAACCTGCTGGCGCGCAGCGGTCGCACCGCGGCCGCGATCGCACTGTTCGAGGCGGCGCTCGCAGCGGCACCGCGCGTCGCACCGCTGCACGGCAATCTCGCGACCGCGTACTACTCGGAGGGTCGGCTCGCGGACGCCGAGCGTCACTACCGCGCCGCGCTCGAACTCGACGGTGACTACTTCAACGCCTGGTTCCTGCTCGGGCGCGTGCTGGTGGATCAGGGCCGCAAGACCGAAGGCCGCGACGCGTTGCTGCGGGCGCAGCGGCTGCAGCCCGGCAATGCCGCGGTAGAGCAGGCGCTGCGCGCGTTGGAGTGACCGGCCGATGATCATCATCTGGCGTTGGTGGTACTTCCTCGGCCTCGGTGGGGCCGGGCTGATGATCTGGTCCAACGTCGAGATGCGACATTCGCTCGCGTCGGGCACGAGTCCGGTCGAGGTGACCATCGAGGCGCTGCAGCGCGGCGACCCGGTCGCGCAGCCCTACGTCCGCGTCGGCGAGCACGAGGCGCTCTTCGGGCTCGGGCTCGAGGGTGGCCGCAAGCGCAAGGTCGACTGGGTCGTGTATCCGGTCGTCGACCGCAACCATCGCTATGTCACGGCGTGGCGCGAACTCGAGCGGCGCTACCCGGACCCGCGCCGCGCGCCGCGCGGGGCCCTGCCGCAGCTCGACGGCGCCTCCGTGTTCGTGCTCGACAAGCGGCCCGGCAGCCGCGGTCAGGTGCACCTGCGCCCGGCTCCGAACCTCGTCGCGGCGGCCGAGGGCCTGCTGTTCCGTTGGGACGATCTCGATCGCCACGAGACCGATGCGCTGCTCGCGATCCAGCCGCAGCTCGACCGCAGTCGAGCGTTCGTGCTCGAGATCGCGCGGCGACCGCGGCCGCTGTGGTTGTGCGTCGTGCTCGCGACCCTCGGAACGATCCTGCTCGTCGTCGCGATCCGGTTGTTCCGCAAGGGTCGCGCCGCCGATCGACGTGGCGCGTCGAAGCGCCGGTGACGCCGCCCCACTAGCGGTCGACGTTGTCGGGCAGGATCTGCGTGCCCTGGAAGCGGCGACTCAGGATCCACTCGCCCTGCGGCGTGACCGTGTCGGACGAGTGGTAGTACTTGAGCAGGTTGTGATGGACCCACACCTCGTCGCCGATGCGCTCGGCGGTGACGACGCGGAACTCGTCCCAGACGTAGTGGTACGCGGTGATGCGCGCGCCGGTGACCGTGCCGCGGATGTCGCCCTCGGTCTTCTCCTTCCGCTGCAGGTCCGACGTCACGACGAGCTTCGCGATCGGGTGGATGCCGTACTTCTCCTTCGCGAGCGTCGCGGTCGCGATCGCGGTCAGCTCGGCCATCTTCGCCTCCGGCAGCGCGGCGGCCTTCGGCATGCGAACGTCGGCCAAGGCCGCCACCGCGAGCTTGCGAAGCACACCGACGGTGGCCTCGATCTCGGCCCGCTGCGCGCCGCGATCGGGGGCATCGGCGAGTCGCAACGCGCGGTCGAGCACGGCGGCGCGGTCGACGGCTTCCATGCCCTGCTGCAGCACCTCGAGGTTGCGATCGAGCGCCCCTTCGAGCAGCACGACGTTGGTGATCGCCTGGCGGTCGGTCGGGTCGACCTCGCGCAGCCGCTTCGCGGTCGTCAGCGAGTCGCGCACCGCCGTGTCGCAGGCGTAACGCACCTTGGCGATCTGCTCCTGCAGCTGGCGCGGGACCGCCGACGACACGCGGTGCAGCAGGTTCTTCGCCTGCTTGCCGAGTTCGCTGTGACCGGTGGCCTGCTGCAGCACGGTGACGTCCTGCGGGATGACGTCGAGCAGCTGCTGGGTGCGGTCGGCCCAGACCTGCAGCTTGTCGAGCTCGTAGGGCCAGTAGATTGCGCCGGGCAGTGCCTCGCTGGTGTAGCGTGCGGTGATCGCATCGAGCTGCTGTTTCAGGCCGCCGGCACTTGCCTGGTCGGCGGCGTACTCGGCGCGCCACTGCGTGAACAGCCCGCGGAACTCGGCCAGTCGCGCCGCGACCTCGCGGACGTCGGCGGCGCCGGCCGGGAAGTCGGCGAGTCGCGCCTCGAGACCGGCGAGCTCCTTCTCCGTCGAGCCGACGCGGTAGGCGTCGCCCATGAAGCTCTTGTTGAGCAGACGGAGGTTGTGGAAGCCGTTCTCGACCTCCTTCCTGAGCTGCTGCAGCTTCGCGATCTGCTCGCCCGACAGGGTGTCGCCGGGCGGGGTCGACGTGCTGTTCGCCTTGCCGGTCGGCTCGGTGGTCGGCTTCTCCTGCTCCTTGTCCTTCGACTCGGCCGGCTTCGGTGTCGCGGAGGCGCGCTCACGAACCGTCTTGTCGGCGGCCTCGAGTCGTTTGGCTGCGTCCTTCCAGTGTACGGTGTCCTTCTTGTAGGCCGCGTTCAGACGCTTCTCGGCCCAGCGCAGATCGGTCAGCAGTCGGTTGGCGGCGGCGGTGTCGCCGGCGGCCAGGTTCGGCAGCGCGGTCTCGACCTTCTCGATGCGCGACAGCGCCTGCTTGACGAGCTGGTCCTGTGCGGCGAGGGGAATGGCGGAAACGAGCGCGAGCGCGGCGAGGTGCAGTCGGTAGCGAGTCATGGATCGGGACAGGGTGTAGCGAGCTCGGAGTGCGCGCAAGTGGCGGCGGGCCGATGCGGCTGGTCGCCGGTTGTCGAGTGCGCGCTGTCATCGCATCGACATCGCCGCCGTGGCAACGTGCGAAGATCCGGCTTTTCAGAGGTCCTGGCCGCCCCGCCGCCAGATCACGTTCGCGTCGGTTGCAAGCGGCGCCCGGGTGGCCTCGTGCCACCATCCTTCCGGCAGCGCGAAGTGGGCTTCGATGTCCGCGAGGACCTCCTCGTAGTCCGGATTGTCCTCCTCGATGTGGACCGCGTCGTGCAGGCCGTCGTCGCCGGGCTCGTCGACAGCGAGTGCAAGGCAGAGCTGGTCGACGGTGTGCAGGTCGCGCTTGTAGACCACGATGAACGCCACGCTCCTTCGCGCAACGAACCGCGCTCCCGCGAGGTAACCACCGCGTTCGTGATCCACGGACCAGGTCGCGAACTCACGCCGTCGCAGACGGCGGCCGAGTGCAAGGAGCCTGCTCCACCACGACATCGTCTCCTACGCTATCACGCGACCTCGGCTCACACGTCGCCGACCACACCGAGCAGGCCGTTGCTCGCCGCGAGATCGAACGCGTTGATCCCCGGCACGAACGCGCCGCCCTGCGCCCGGATCTCGAGGCCGAGGAACGAGCTTTCGGCCGGGATCGATAGCGAGTAGCACGGACTCGGAATCGGCAGCGGCACGAGGACCGTCGACAGGTTGTCGGTGTACTGCGTGCAGCCCGGCGCCTGTGCGCCGAACGACAGCGCCGGATTGGCGAAGCCGAGCTGCACGAAGCCCAGTACGGCGCCGGCCGGCACGCCCGTCAGGCCGAGGCGCCACGGCGTGTTGAGCACGGGTCGCGTCAGGCCGGTCAGCACCGGCCCGTTGCAGCCGCCGCCGTAGGGCTGGTTGATTGCCGGTGTGCCGATCGCGGGGCGATTCGTCAGGTAGGTCAGCAGGAACCTGCCGTCGGCCGGCGCGCCCGTCGCCGAGTAGGTGCGAACGATGACCGCCGCCCCGCCGGCGGGATCGCCGCCCCAAGACTCGACCGCGGCGTGCGCCGTGGTGCCGTAGGGCGACACCAGCGCGGTCGACGAGTCCGCGGGCGCGAGGTTGGGGAGGTTGATGCGGTAGCGACCGAGCGCGAGGCGATCGATGGTCTCGGCATTGGCCGGACCGAGCGTGCCGTTGCTGTCGGTGTAGGACGCGTTTGGCGTGTAGTGCGCGGCGGTCGGGTTGTCGGCCCAGACGTGTGCGCCCGAGCCCCAGCGCGGCGGGATCGGCGCAGCCGCCTCGTTGTAGGTCACGAAGTACGGCCCGTCCTCGGGCGTTCCCGTGGCGTCGGTGCGCTGCAGGTCGACGTAGACATCGCCGGCCGACGCGAACCAGCCGAGCACCTGCAGTCGGCTCGGCGAGCCGCTCCACGACGACGCCTGGACGTGGCCGAGCTCGGCGCCGAGTGGCGCGAGCCCCGGCAACCGTACCCGATACCGGCCGGTTCCGAACTGGGCGGCCGTCGGCTCGGGGCGGCTGCCGTTCCACATGCCGACGGTCCAGAGGTTGACCGGATTGAACGCTGCGACGTAGGCGTGGCGGCCGTCGGGTTCGCCGGAGTGCTCGTAGTGGATGACGAACGGCTTGTCGGACGCCGGCGTGCCGTCGATCTCGTAGACGTTGACGATCGCTTCGACGCCGTCGAGGGTCTGGATGGAGGCCTGCACCGTTGCGGTGTGGGTCCCACCGTAGCTGCTGGTCAGGAACGAACCGGCCCAGCCCGAGGCCTTGCGGGTCGGGAAGTGCACGCGGAAGCGGTTGCTGGGCGACAGGCGTTCGACGGTGACCGGATCGCCGTTCGGCGTGAACTGGTAGCCTGGCGACGGCGTGAACGTCGTCGGCTGACCGGACGGTGCGACCCATGCCCAGGCAACCTCGCGGTCGGGGCGATTCGTCAGGTAGTCGAGCGTGAACCGCGAGTCGACGTGGACACCGCTCGGCGACCATGTCTCGACGTAGACGTAGTTGCCGCCGTGGCCATCGCTCTCCCAGTTGCGGACCGTGGCGTGGCTGGCGCCCGGGCCGTAGGCGCTCGCCATCGCCATCGAGCTGTTGCTCGGCGCCAGGCACGGCAGGGACACGCGGTAGAGCCCGCTTCCGAGCCGTTCGATGCGCTCGCCGTTGCGCGGGCCGAGCGAGCCGTTGCTGTCAGTGTAGAAAGGGTTGGGCGTGTAGCTCGCCGCCGTCGGATCGTCGGCGAAGACCATGGCGCCGGAACCGAGCCGGTCGTCGATCTGCGCGGCCCACTCGTGATACCAGAGCACGAAGGCGCAGTCGGTCGCGCTGCCGACGGCGTCGAACGTGCGCACTTCGACCTCGAGGTCCAGGCCGCTCGCGCTCGGCAGCCACGAGCCGACCTTGGTGCGCCGCATCGTGGTCGAGTAGGTCGCGACCTGCACGGTGCCGAGTTCGCCCGATGTCGACTGGCCGAGGCCGGGCAGGGTGACGGTGTAGGCACCGGTGCCGGTGCGCACGATCGACGGCGTGCCGGTCGGGGTCTGCGAGTAGTTCGCCGCCGGTGTGTAGCTCGAGGTCGTCGGCTGGCCGGCCCAGACATAGGCGTTGCCGTAGTTGCCGAGGTAGCGCCGGAAGCAGACGACGAACGGCCTGTCGTTCGCCGCAGCGCCGGTCGGTGTGAACGTCTCGATCCAGGCGTCGAGATCGGCGCCGTTCACGTTCCACGAGTTGACGACCGCGGTGTGGTTGCCGCCGTAGGCGTTCGCGAGCACGACCCCGATCTGCGGGTTGGTCGCCGGCGGTGCCATGCCGGGGAAGTGGATGCGAAAGCGATTCTGCTGCGCCGGATCGCGCGTCGCGGTGATCGTCGCGCCGTTGGTCGAGAACTGGTAGGCGAGGTCCGGGGTGAACGTGCTCGGCTTGCCGGCGGGACTCACCCAGGCCCAGGCGACGGTCTGGGCGGTAGACGAGGTGGTCAGGGCGGCGCACAGCGCGGTCGCGGCAGCGAGGATGGCGAGGCGTGACGGGAGCATGGGCGGTCTCGGGAATGGTGGTCCGATGCCAGGAGTGCCGTCAGGCGTGGGAGTTCTCTCGTGATTTCGGGTTGGTGCGCTGGTGCGCGCACGGCCGTGACAGGGGTTCGGCGTCGGATCGACCGCGCCGAAGGCGCTATCGTGGAGGCGTGATCCGCATCGTCCTCCGCGTGCTGGCAGGGCCACTGTGCCGATCGAGATCGACGGTCAACCTGTGGCGACGTCTGTGGGCGTGGGTGTGGTTCGTCGGTGGCGGGCTGTGGATCGGGACGGCAGTCGCCACCTCGATGAAGCCTGGGCATGACACCTCGTGGGCGACGAGCCTGTGGCCGGGGCTGGTGCTGCTGTCGTGGGCGCTGGTCGCGGACACGTCGACGCTGCCCGGCGACACGACCGTCGAAGCCGTGCTCGCCGAACAGGAGCGCCAGCGCAGCAGCTTGCGCGATCGCCACGTCACGATCCCGCAGCGCGACCAGCGGCCGTGGCAGCGGGTGTTCGCCTGGCTGTTGCTGACCGGTGCCGGCGTCGCTGTCGGCGTGCTGACGAAACACTACGTCGGTCGAGTGCATCTGGACCCGTGGCGGTTCGTCGGCTTCCTCGCCGCGGCGTTGCCGGTTGCGCTCTGGGGGCTGGAGCGGGATGCCCGTTCCCGCGGCGAGCCGCCGATCTGGCATCGCCTGCGCGCGCGTCGGCGACGAGGCGCGCACGCGACGGCGGTGCCACCGGCGAACGCGAACGGCGAGTAGCGCAGCAGCTACGGTCGTGGCTCGTAGCGCAGGACGACCGCCCCCGAACCGAACTCGCGACGGCTCACCAGGCGCAGCTCGACGTGCCGCGACAGCCCCGCGAACAGGGTCGGTCCGTGACCTGCCAGCCGCGGCTGCACCACGAACACGTACTCGTCGATCAGGCCGAGCTCCGCCAAGGCGAGCGGGAGCTGCAGGCCGCCGACGAACAGTCCCTTGCCCGGCTGCTGCTTGAGCGCTTGCACGGCCGGCCCGAGCTCGCCGCGCAGCAGCTCCGCGTTCCAGTCGACGTGTTCGAGGGTGCTCGAGACGACGTGCTTCCTGGCCGCGTGGATCGCGCCGGCGAACGGCACCATCCAGTCCTCCATCCAGTCCGGGCGGACCCCGGTCTCCGCCGTCGGGCGCCACGCCGTCTCCATCATCTCGTAGACGACGCGGCCGAGGATCAGGGCGTCGGCCTCTGCGATGAGCTCGGTCGCGTGGGCGTGGAGCTCTTCGTCCGGGTATCCAGCGCGATGGTCGCAGCAGCCGTCCAACGTGACGTTGATCGAGTAGCGGAGGGGGCGCACGCGGGCGGATGCTACCGTCCGCCGATCACGGTCCGATCACGCCGACCATCGCGTTGGACATCTTCGCACCGAGCGCGTTGGCAAACGGCGCGAGCGCCCAGGCCTGTTGATAGAACCGGGACCCGAGCAGTCCGGGCGCGTTCGGGAAGGCCCAGCTCGTCTGTACGGTGGAGCCGCCCATGAGCAGCTCGGCGAACTCGATGTCGACCTGCAGATCGCAACCCGCCATGCCGTAGGGCGCCAGCGAGTGCGGCAGCGTCAGCGACCCGAACGAGGTGTTGCTGAAGCCGGTCGCGAGGAACGCGAGGTTGGCGGGAACGCTGCTGAGTGTGATGTCGAAGCCCGCGCTCAGGCTCGGGATCGAGGTCGACGACAGGGTCGGTGTGGGGAGCGGGAACGCGCAGCCTTCGGCGTACGGTTCGTACATGCCGACCGGCAGCCTTTGCGCGGTGAACGACTGGGTCACCGTGCCGGAGTAGAAGCAGTTGTAGAGGTCCGTCGACTGCAGGATTCCCGTGATCTGGTCTGGCCCGGTGAACGTGAGGTTCGCGACGTATGACCAGACGCATTGGCTGTTCGGGGTCTGCAGCGACACCGTTGCCGAAGTTGGACTGCTGAGCGAGCCCGTGAGCGTGCCGCCCCAGAGGATGCTCCCGAACTGGGCGCCGAACTGGCATCGCAACGAAGGCGGCTGCGCGACGATGCGCATGTAGTCGGTGGAGTAGAGCACGAGCGGGGAATACGCGAGCGGTGGCGTGATCTGCCAAATGCCCTCGTAGTTCGGCGTTTGGGCCGACAGTGCGATCGTCGCGAGCAGCACACCTGCTGGCTCCGCCAGGGGAGACCATCCTCCGATTCGAAACCTCGGGTGTTCCGCTCGCCCGCGGTCACAGCCCGACGGTCGCGATCGCGGCGTCGGAAAAGACCAAGCCGGCGGCGTTCGCGGGGCTGTCGAACACGAGACATTGGGCGTGGAAACGAATCCCGACATTGGCAGCGACGTTGGGAATCGGAAAGCTGTGAACGGCGCCGGAGTTCACTCCTGCCAAGAACCGCACGAGGTCAGGGCTCACCCGCAGCGCGCAGGCCGGCATGCCGAAGGCCGTAAGGTCGAACGGCAGCGATCCGCCGGAGAACGTGGTGTGGCTCCAACCGATCGCGAGCATGCCCGCGTTCTGTGGCAGCCCGGTGATCGCCATCTCGAACGTCGCGCCGATTCGCGGTGGTTGGCGGAGGCGGATGCCGGGAACGCCGAGCGAACCAGGGCAACCGTTGCCGATGATGTGGAACGCCGGGGAGCAGTCGACGTACCGAGCGAGGTAGTCACCATCGACCCCCTGGATCGACTTGAAGTTGCCGCCAGCCAGGATGTCGCCATTGGGAAGTACGGCAAGGGTACGGGCGACTGGCCAGGTCTGCGGTGGCGACGCCATCCCGTCGCCGATGGTCGACCAAATCGTGCCGTCCCATCGTGCTATCACGCCACTCAGCGACGAGGCTCCGATGCTCGAGGCCACGAGGTCGCCGCCGGGCAGGGTCGCGACGGCGTGTACGTAGCGACCGACGCCTGCTCCGAGCGCGTGCCAGCTGCTGCCATCCCAGCGAGCCACGTAGCTCGCTGCCGTGCCGCCCGCGGTCAAGAACTCTCCGCCTGCTACGAGGTCGCCCGAGAGCGTCGTCGTGAGGGACCACACGTCGGCGTCCATACCGACGCCGAGCGGCCACCAGGTGCTGCCATCCCACCGGGCAATGTGGTTCACGACGGTCGAGCCGGCGGTCGCGAAATGTCCCCCGGCGACGAGGTCGCCGTTCGGCAGGAGTAGCAAGGCGGCGACGCTACCGTAGCTGGCAATTCCGGTTCCGAGTGGGGCCCACCCGTTCCCGTCCCAGCGTGCGACCCGATTCGCAGGAGCCCCGCCGGCGTTCGTGAACGATCCTCCGACCACGACGTCACCGTTCGGCAACAGCACCATCGACCCCACCTCTCCCATCACGCCGGAGCCGAGGGCGGACCACGAACTGCCGTCCCATCGAGCGATGTTGTTCACCGGAACGCCATCGACTTCGGTGAACAGACCGCCCACGAGGAGATCTCCGCCGGGCAATTCCAGCAGCGTTCGTACACGACCCGTCTGGTAGCCGCTGTTGCGGACCATGCCCAGAAGGTCCCACGTCGACCCGTTCCAGCGCGCCACGGGTACCTGCTCCGAGTAGTTTCCTGCCAAGACCCAGGGCATCCCCGCGCCGGCCACGATGTCCCCGTTCGACATGCGCGCGAGAATCCCGATGCTGGGGCTCATCCCGGCGCTCAGTGCCGACCATGACGAACCGTCCCACTGCGCGATCCCCTCAGCCCGGACTCCGAAGCGGATTGCTCCGAACGCTCCTCCGGCCACGAGCGCGCCACCCGGTAGTACTGCCAGGGAGCTTATGCCGCCGATCACGCCACCGCCGAGCGCCTGCCACGACGAGTTGTTCCGTCGCGCGACGCCGTACAACGGGTGATCGGAGAAGGTCCCGCCAGCCACGATGTCCCCGTTGGGAAGGACGGCGACGGCCAAGACTGCGCCCGTCTGGGAAACACCTGCGCCCGACCACGCGGAGCCATTCCAGATCGCGAGGTTGCCACCGGAGAAATACCCGCCGACGACGAGGTCTCCGTTCGGCAGGACTGCCAGTGCGTAGACCGACGGCGAGGCACCGGTGCCATACTGCGAGACTCCTCCGCCCAAGGGGGACCAGGCGATGCCATCCCAGCGCGCAATGTGATTCGCCGAGACTCCGCCCGCGGTGGTGAAGTGGCCACCGGCGACGACATCTCCTCCCGGCAGCGTGGCAAGCGCCCGGACGTAGCTCCCGGACGAGTTGCCAACTCCCGAACCAAGTGGCGACCAAGCCGTGCCATCCCACTTCGCGAGATGATTGACGGCCACTCCCCCCGCGCTGGTGAAACTACCGCCTGCCACGAGATCGCCGTTCGGAAGTACGGTGAGTGCGAACACAGTGCCGGAACCACCCGCCATCCCCGTACCGAGCGGCTTCCAGGTGGAGCCGTCCCAACACGCAATCCCGTTCGCCGAGATACCGCCTGCGATGGTGAACCTGCCGCCTGCTACCAACTCGCCGTTCGGCAGTTGGGTGATCGCGCTCACATCGCCGTCCACTCCGGAGCCCAGTGGTGACCAGGCGCCGGTCGCGGGATCCCACGCAGCGATCCGCTGCGCTGCAACACCGCCTGCGGAGAGGAAGCCCCCCGCGACTACCAGCACCGGCGGCAACGGACCCGAACCGTCCGGATCGAATGTCGACATCGCGTAGACGTCTCCGTCGACTCCAGGCACGTGATTCATCGCCTGCCATGCGTCGCACTGCGCGGAGAGTCGGAGGCCGAGCAAGACGAGGGCCGCAGAGGACGCGCGAAGGCCGCGCAATATGAAACGGGTTGCGAACCGAGCTTGAAAGGGCCTTCTCGTTGCGCGCATCACGGTCTCCTGCCTTTTGAATTGCCGGTCGGTATGGCGACGTCGTCCAAACTCTGGATGGCCATCCGAAGATCCCTCGTATCGATCCGTCGACTATCCTACCCGGGTTCGGTTCCTTTGTTGCCGGCCGCCATATCGTTGGTACTGCGGAGTTCAGTCTGCGTGCGAAAGAAAACCGGCCCGAGCGCCGCGAACACCAGGAGGCCAATCCACCAGTTCTTCAGCGTGATGAGGCTC
>JAGQRB010000141.1 GCA_020425925.1 Planctomycetota bacterium | reverse complement strand
GCGATCGCGCGCGACCCCGAGCTGTTCGACGCGCGCCTCAACTACGGCAAGGTGCTCACGCTGCAGAACCGCCTGCCCGCGGCGCTCGAGCAGTTCGAGGTCGCGACGCGGCTCGCGCCCGATGCGTTCCAGGCCTGGAACAACTGCGCCGCGATCCACGACGCGTTCGGGCGCGGGCGCGAGGCGATCGCGGCGGCCGAACGCGCGGTCGCCGCCGCCGCAGCGCGGCAGGCGCCGGAGGTCGCCGTTCTGCGCGAGCGGCTCGCCGGCTACCGTCGCAAGTGGGGTGGATGAGTCGGCCCTGCTATCTTCGGATGTCACGATGAAGCCGCAGCCCGTCGCCGTCGATCCGGATGCCTACGTCCGCGCGCTGCGCGGCTGGCAGCGCGAGTGTGTCGCCGCGCTGCGCCGGGCCGTGCGCGACGCGGCCGTGTTCGAGGAACGCATCCAGTGGGGGCATCTCGTCTACTTCCATGCTGGTCCCGCGGTGCTGATCCGTGCCGAGGCCGACCGCGTGCTGTTCGGGTTCTGGCGCGGCAAGCGCCTGCGTGAGCTCGAGGCGCGGCTGATCGCGAGCGGTGGCTACGAGATGGCGACCTGGCGCATCGCGCGCGGCGACGCGGTCGATGCCGGGAGCGCGAGCCGGCTGGCGCGGGCGGCGGCAGCGTTGAACGGCGAGCACGGTGATCCGCGCGAGGCGGTGAAGGCGAAGCAGCGCGGGGCGCGGGCGACCGCGAAGAAGGCCGCGAAGAAGTGACGCGGGCCCGCGCGGCGGCGCCGCGCGAGTATCCTGTCGCTCTCGCTCCAGACCCCCGAACTCCCGCTGCCCATGCTCCGTTCCGGTTCCGTCGTGCTCTCGACCTGCGTGTCGCTCTGCTCCGCGCAGGGATTCGTGTTCACCCCCGTCGAGACGATCGCGGCGACGCCGGTGCGCGATCAGGCCAGGACCGGGACCTGCTGGAGCTTCGCGACGACGTCGTTTCTCGAGTCCGAGCTGCTGCGGCTCGGCAAGGGTCGCTTCGATCTCGCCGAGATGTTCGTCGTGCGCCAGGCCTACCCGCGCAAGGCCGATCGCTACGTGCGGCTGCACGGCGAAGCCACGCTCGGCCCGGGCGGACTCGCGCCGGACGTGCTCACGGTCTTCCGCGACTACGGTGCGGTGCCCGAGAGCGTCTACGGCGGCCGGCTGCCGGAGCAGACCAAACACGACCACGGCGAGCTCGACGCGGTGCTGAAGGGCATGCTCGACGCGGTGGTGCAGCGCGGCGCGCTGACGTCGGGCTGGCGCGACGCGGTCGCCGGCGTGCTCGACGCGTACCTCGGCGCGGTGCCGGCGACGTTCGACTACGAAGGCGTCGAGTACACGCCGCGCAGCTTCGCCGATTCGCTCGGCATCGATCCGGCCGCCTATCTCTGCCTCACGTCGTACACCCACCATCCGTTCGGCCAGCAGGTGCCGATCGACGTGCCCGACAACTGGGCCGGCAACACGGCCTGGAACGTGCCGCTCGACGATCTGATGGCGGTTCTCGAGCACGCGCTCGCGAACGGCTTCACGGTCGCCTGGGACGGTGACGTCAGCGAGCGCAGCTGCAAGGGCCGGGAGGGCATCGCGGTGCTGCCGCAGAAGGCATGGGGTGATCGCACCGAGGCGGAGCGCGCCACGTTCGCCAGCGAGCCGGAGCCCGAGATCGAGGTCACCCAGGCGGTGCGGCAGCGGCAGTTCGACACCTACGAGACCACCGACGACCACCTGATGCACCTCGTCGGCATGGCGAAGGACCAGAACGGCACGCTCTACTTCACGGCGAAGAACTCGTCGGGCACGCTGCGCAGCCAGAGCGCCGGGATGATCCAGCTCTCGACGGCCTACACCCGCGCCAAGACGATCTCGATCCTGCTGCATCGGGACGGCGTCCCGGCCGCGGTCCTCGCGCGCCTCGGGCTCGCGCCCGGCGCTACCACGGGCGACCGGTAGCGCGGGATTCCGCGATTTCGCGGATACCCGGCCAGCGTTCCGGTCGGTAGGACGACATGCAGCTGCTCGAAGGTTCGCTCGCGCGCCGGCCCGACGACGAAGTCGACCTGCATCAGGTCGACTCGAGCCCGGCGGATGGCGGTGCGGACCACGCCTGCATCGAGCGCCATGCCGTCGGCGTGTTCCGGTTTGCGCGCAGCCTCGGGGCCGCCCGCGAGCTCGCCGAGGACCTGACGCAGGAGGCGTTCGTCGTCGCCTGGCAGAAGCAGCGGCAGCAGCTGCCCGACCAGGCGCTCGCGAGCTTCCTGCGGCGCACGGTGCGCCTGCTCTGGCTCGAGCATCGCCGCCGCGATCGGCGCGCCGAGGCGGCGATCACCGAGCACTCGCTGCGGCTCTGGGAGCACGAGGTCGCCGTCGACGACGACGGCAGCGCGCGGATCGCCGACGCGCGCGCGTGCGTCGAGCGGCTGCAAGGCCGCGCGGCGCGCGCGATCGCGCTGGCCTATCGCGACGGTCGAAGTCGCGTCGAGATCGCCGCCGAGCTCGGCATGCAGCCGAACGGCGTCAGGACCCTGCTGGCCCGGACCCGGAGCTGGCTCGAGCAATGCATCAGGAGACAACGATGAACCCGTTCGAAACCGCCGCCCGCGAGCGGCATCTCACCGCAGTTCTCGCGGAGGCGATGGGCGAGCAAGTGCCGTCGGATCTCTCGGCGCGGATCCACGACCGTCTGGCGCGGGCGCCATCGCGGCGATCGCGGACCGGATACCTCGCCGCCGCCTGCGTCGCTGCCGGCGTGACCGTCGTGTTCGCGGTCGGTCAGCTGCAGCGCGGCGGTTCCGGGAATGGGCCTGCGGCTGGTGCGGCGGGTGCCGCACCCGGCGCCGTGGCACTACAGGATCCCCAGCCGGCGGTGCCGGAGGCCGTCGAGCTGCAGCTCCGCGTCGTCGACGTTGGCGCGACCGCCGGCGAGTCCACGAAGTCGCGGCTCGAATGGCGCCTCGGCGAACAGCACTTCGCGACCGCCGAGCTCGCGGCCGCCGCGCTGCGGCGCGTCGTCGCCGCGACGAAGGCCGCGCCGTCGCTCGTCATCGCTCCGGCCGAGGGCATCGCCTGGCGCGACGTCGTCAAGGCCACCGACATGGCGATGGCGGCCGGCTTCGCCGACATCCGCTGGCAGGGCATCGGCGCGCGCTCGATGGTGCCGAAGGAGGCGACCGATCCGGTCGTCGCTGCCGGCGAGCTCGAGCTACCGCCCGCCGAGTTCCGTGCGCCCGACGAAGATCCCGACGTGCTGCGTCCGGTGCTCGACCTCTACCGCAACGGGCGCATCGCGCACGCCGGCGTGACGCTGTTCGCACCGCGCGCCGGTGAGGATACCGATCTCACGACGGTGCGCACACGCCTCGACGAGCTGCGTCGCGCGCTCGAGAGCGCTCGACCGGCGGCGGACGCGGGCTCGCAGCTGCCGATCCTGGTGCGCGTCGATCGCGGCACCGCGTGGAACGACGTGCAGCGGCTGCTGAAGCTCACGACCGCGGCCGGCTTCAACAGCCTCGAGTTCGCGGTTGCCGGCCGGCAAGTTCGCTGACGGCAGATCAGCGCCCGACGACCGCGGTCAACCCCGCGCTCATCGTCAGCCCGCCGTGCCAGCTGTTGGCCGGATCGTGCACGAGCGCCTGGCAACGCAGCGGCAGGCCGAGCAGTGTTCCGTTCGGCGGCACTGCGATCGCGAACCCGGCGTCGCCCGCGACGTCGGTCAGCGCGAACGCGTTCAGCAGCGGTGTGCCGACCAGCAGCTCGCAGCCGTGGCCGAACGGGATCGCGTCGGTCGTGAGTCCGATCGTGAAGATCGCGAGCGTCTGCGGTGCCCAGGTCGTTGCGAGCAGTTGGCCTGCGGGGTACTCGGGACCGAGCGGGCCGCGCAGCGAGAGCGCGGGGATCGCCTGGATCGCGCAGCCTGCACCGTAGCTCTCGGCGTCGGCCGGCGTCGAGGTGAGCAGCGCGAGACGCTGCGGCGCGGAACCGCTGGTCGCGAACGTCAGCACGCTCGAGAGCGACGCGCAGCCGACACCGAGCCGGGCGGTTCCCGCCGCGATCGCTTCCGGGCCGTACCACTGCACACCGTCCCACTCGAGCAGCTGGAAGCCGGTGTCGAACAGCATGCGGCCGGTCTCGGGCCGGAATGCGACGATCGGTGCGTTCGCGTACGGGAACAGGAACGTCGGCAGCGGCAGCGGCGTCCAGTTCGCGCCGTCCCAGCTCCAGGTCTCGACGAAGTTGTTGCCGGGGTTGCGGCCCATCAGCAGCGTCACGTCGCGCAGCGGGTCCCAGGCCGCGGCGGCGCCGATCACGTTCGGGATCCCCGGCGGCGTGAGCTCGGTCCACTGCTGGCCGTCCCAACGCCACTGATCGATCGGGCTGGCCGCGCCGACCAGCATCACGGTGCCGCCCGGTTCGCGGCACAGCGCGCCGGCGGAACGCGGCGGCGGCGCGTTCGGCGTGACGGCCTGGTGCCAGTCGCTGCCGTTCCAGAGCCAGGTGTCCTGCATCACGTTGCCGCCGGCGCTGCCGCCGAACAGCAGGACCGCGCCGTCGGCCGGCGACCAGGTCATCAGCGGGTCGACGCGCGCCGGCGGACTCGCGGTCGGCGCCTGCCGATGCCACACGCCGTCCCAGGTCCAGGTCTGCTGCAGCAGCGCGCTGCCGTAGACCGCGTCCTTGCCGGCGAACAGCACGATCTGCTGCGTCGGTTCGTGAACCGCCATGCCGGCCGACACGAGCTGCGGGGGCGCGTCGATCAGGCGCTGCCAGACGTCGCCGACCAGGCGCCAGAAGTCACCGCGACCCTCGTAGCCACCCCAGAGCAATGCACCGGTGCCGTCGAAGACCATCTGCGGGTAGAGCCTCGGCCCGGGGTCGACGGTGGTCTGCAGCTGCGTCCACGTGGTGTCCTGCAGCGCCCAGGTCGAGGTCGTCGGACCCTGGCCGTCGTAGAGCACGACCCGCTGGCCGACCTCGTCCCAGATCAACCCCGGGTACGACAGGCCGCCGGCCGGTGCCGCGAGCGGAATCGCCTGCTGCCCGTCCCAGCCGAAGCACGCGCCCGCGCCACTGCCGCCGCCGTAGACCACGGCACGCTGGTGCAGCGGGTCGTAGACGATCGACGCGTTGACCGCGACGGGTGGGGTCACCGACGGTGTCGACCACGCGGTGCCGTCCCACTCCTGCAGGCCGAAGCCGGTGTGCGCGACGATCCGGTTGCGGGCGCGGTCGAACGCGACCTGCCAGCCGCCCGGCAGGCCCGGCGTGGTCGGCGACCAGCGTGCGCCGTCCCAGGCTCGTGCCTGCGGGCCCCAGGTCAGGATCCGCTCGCGGTTCGGATCGTAGAGCACCTCTGCGATCAGCAGGTCGGGCTCGGCGACGCCGAGGCGCCGCGCCCACTGCTGCCCGTTCCATTCCCAGACCGCACCGTGATGCGGTTCGAACGCGACGACGAGCTCTCGCACCGGATCCCAGACGCCGATCGCCCGGGGCGCGGGCGCGAGGTCGTGGCGCGAGTAGACCGGCGTCTGGGTCAGCGCCGTTCCGGCGAGCGTCAGGGTGAGCAGCACGCGGTGATTCGTCGCCATCACTTGTTCCTCGGCTCGGGCTTGCCGTAGCGGCCGGCGAGGTCGCGCTCGATCGCGGTGCGCTGCTTCTCGACCAGCTTGTCGAGCCCGCGCAGCTTCGGCGCCTTGCCGTCGCCGAGGCTCGCCATCACGAGCGCCTGCCCGAGCTGGGCGTCGACGTAGCCCGCGACCTGTTCGCTCGTGACGAGCTCGCCGCCGAGCATGACGCCGGTGATGCGCTTCTTGTCCTCGCTGGTCGCAAAACCGCTGACGGCGAGCTCACGGAAGAAGTCGGAGTTGACCTTCTCGTCCTTCGGCAGCGCGCCCGGGAACAGGTAGAGCGCGGCCATCATGCCCTTGTGTGCCATCTTGGTGGCGTCGTCGGCCTGGCCGGCGCAGAACTTCGCGAGATCGCGGTCCTTCGCGGCAGCGCTCAAGACCTTCGCGCTCGGTTCGCGCTCGACGATCGCCGCGACCGCGCTGCCGTACTTCTTGTCCTTCAGCATGGCCTTGAGCTCGGCGAGCTCGAGCGGGAACTCGGCGGCGAAGCGCGCGCGCGCGAACGCGGTCAGGTCGAAGTCGGCGGGACCGCCGGTCGCGAGCTGCTCGAGCAGCGGTGTCCGCCGGGCCTCGTCGCCCCATGCCTCGGCGCAGCGGCGCAGCAGCTCCCCGGCGTCCTTGACCGCAGCGGCGGGCGTTGCCACCCGCCCCGAATCCGAACCCTCGCCGACGGTCTCACCGGCGACGTGGCCCTTCGCCCAGGCCCGCAGGTCGAAGGTGTGCGGCGCCTTCTCGACCAGACGCTCGAGCGCCTCGCGTCCGGCCTTCGTGTCGCGGCCGGCGATCGTCTCGAGGTAGCTGCTGAGCAGCGTCACTGGTCCGGCCTCGAGTCCGAGCGCGCGCTCGACCGCGGTCTCGGCGTCGTAGGGCGAACCGACGTGGGCGATCTTGCCCTCGCGGTCGAGCACGTAGGTCGTCGGCCAGCCGCGGATGCCGTAGGCAGAGATCGTCTGCTTCGACGGGTCGGAGCCGACCGCCATGGTGTAGCCGTGCTCGGCGAGGAACGGTCGAACCGTCGCGGCCGGCTCGTAGGTGATCGCCAGCACCGTCAGGCCGCGGTCCTTGTAGCGCTCGTGCAGCTTCTGGATGCCCGGCATCGCGCGCACGCACGGCCCGCACCACGTGCCCCAGAACTCGAGCAGCACGACGCGACCCTGCAGCGACGCCAGCGTCGGCGCTTCACCGTCCCAGTTGAGCCAACTGTCGGCGGCGATCGCCGGTGCCGCGGAGCCGACGGTCGGCTGTTGGGCGACCCCGACGACCGCGACGACCAGCGGCGCGAGCAGACGGAACGGGTGGGAACGGACGACCGGGGAGTGAGTCATGGATCACCTTCGCGGCGCTCGGCGCCGACCGCGGGAAGGTCCGGATCATAGCGCTGGTGCGGGCGCACCGTCGGCGCCTACTCGATGTCGGCCTTGTCGAGCAGCGCGTACTTGACCCAACCCCTGCCCTCGTCGGTCAGCCGCCAGCGGCGGTCATGGACCTCGAACAGCTCCTTGTCACGTTTCTGATTCAGCGTGTCGGTGATGTTCTTCGGCAGCTCCTCGCCGGCGGCGGCGAGCGCGTCGACGATGTCGCCGCTGCGCCATTCCGAACGGCCGCAGTGCGCCTCGAGCCAGTACGCGATCACGCCCGCCTTGTCGCCGTGGGTCTTGGCCGACGAGCGCGCCAGCAGGTCCCGCGCGGTCGGGGTCTCGGTGCCGGGGTTGCGCGCCATGAGCTCGGGCAGCTGGCGGCGCAGCGACCGCAGCACGCTCTCGAGCTGATCTTCGTCGACTTCGCCGCGGCAGGTGAGCTCCACCGGCCCGATCCGGATCTCGATCTCGTTGGTCATCGCCGCTGCTCCGATCGGCTGTCGCGACTAGAAACCTGAGGTACCCGGCTAGAAAAGTTCGCCCTGCCGCGGCCGCCGCGGGTCCTGCCGTGCCAGCTCCTCGCGCAGTTGCAGCAGGGTTGCGACCGCTTCGCGCAGCGCCGGCGACGCGGCGGGGGCCTCGTGCTCCACCCGCCGGACCAGCGCGCCGAGCTGCCACGCCGCTTGCAGCGCCTGTTCGCCGAGGGAGGAGCGCTTCAGCTGCGCGAGGCGGGAGTCGTCGTTCGTCATGGCCTTCTTCTCGCTGTTCTTCGGTTGCGTTCCGCTCTTCGGCGCGCGCGGCGGCGCGGCTGAATAGAAACGCCTAGAAACGGCGAGTCCGGCTCGCTGGTCGGGCGGCGCGGTGGTCCGCGGCGGCGAGCTCGAACAGCACGACCGGCCCTCCGTCGGCCTCGACCTCGCGGCCCGCGACGCGGGCGATCGGCTTCCGGCGCTCGTCGACGGTCGTTCCGACCTGGTCGAGCGGCAACAGCAGGGCGCAGAGTCGGCGGGCATCCTCGGTGTCCATTGGTCCGCGCAGCTCGGCGTCGATCCGTTCGGCATCGAGATCGACGCCGGTTCGACAAGCCGGCCGAATCGTCGCGAGCTGCCGGTGCAGCGGGCCGAAGAACGTCGTCCTCGCGCCGCCGTGGGTCTCGTCCCAGCTCTGCAGCTCGTCGAGCGATCGCTCGCACAGCTCGCACGCCGCGAGCGCCGCGCGCCACTGCGCCACCGTGCCGGATACGTAGGTCGTCGGCACGCCCGTCGGCCGCGGGCCGAATCCGCCGCGCGACTCGGGCCGCGGTCGCGACCAGTTGCTGAAGACGTCGAGCCAGAGGAGCTGATGCGTACCCGGACGGCTGGGCGGCGTCGGTTCCTCGCCGAGCGCGCGCAGCAGGCACGGCAGGCTGCCGCCCGTTTCGATCTCTGCCAGCGCGAGCAGGCAATAGGCGCGCCGCGAGTCGACGCGGTCGCCGCACGGTGCGGTGCCGAACTGCTTCGCTACCGTCGTCCCGAACAGCGCGGTGCCCGTCGCGACGAACGGCGCGAGTGGTGCCGCGATTCCGCGTCGCGCGCGGCACTGCACGAAGAGCTCGATCTCGAGATCGTCGCTCGATCCGCCGCGGGGCCACGCCGGCCGCGATGCCTGCGGGTCGACGAGCTGCATGTAGGCCCGGCGCTGCGATCGCTCGATCGTGCGCAGATCGACACGAATCGCGTGCAGCGTCGGATCCGTCCGATCGTTCGCCCGCAGCGCGGTCAGTCGGCGTGCGTTCGTGGCTTCGGCGATCCTCGCCATCAACGGCACCAGATTCTCCGCGACCACGTCGGGCCCGATCGCGATCGCGCGGCCCTGACCCGCCATCTCGTCGAGGTAGGCACGCCCGAGGCCGAGCGGGGCGTGCTGCGCGCTCAGCATCGCTCCGGCGAGCACGACGGCGGCGAGCATCGGACGCGGCAGGGCACGCGACATGCCGGGAGCATAGCAGAGCGCCGATCGGGGCCCGGCTCCCGGCCGGTGCCCGCGACGTCACCGCGAGCCTTCGCTTGACCTCGCCGCCGCCCTGCCGGCTAATCGACCCGATGCCAAGCACCGGCAACGCGGTCGTCCTCGCGGCCCTCGTTCTCCTCGCGTCCGGGCGCGCGCTCGCACAGCGCCCGCCGAACATCGTCGTCGTCTTCACCGACGACCAGGGCTACGGCGATCTCTCCTGTTTCGGTCACCCGACGATCCACACGCCGCACCTCGACGCGCTCGCGGCCGAGGGCATGAAGCTGACGCAGTTCTACGTCGCGAGCCCGGTCTGCTCGCCGTCGCGCGCCGCGCTGCTGACCGGCTGCTATCCGAAGCGCGTGTCGATGCACCGCCACGTCGTGTTCCCGCAGTACGACTACGGGTTGCACACCGACGAGGTCACGATCGCCGACCTGCTCAAACGGCACGGCTACGCCACCGGCTGCTTCGGCAAGTGGCATCTGGGGCATCGGCCCGGCCTGCTGCCGCTCGACCAGGGCTTCGACACCTGGTCGGGTGTGCCCTACTCGAACGACATGGCGCAGATGCACCGGCGACCCGGCAACGACTACGCCTACCGGTTGCCCTGGATCGAAGACGATCGTGTCGTCGAATGGGAGCCCGATCAGCACCTGCTGACCCAACGCACGACCGCGGCCGCGCTCG
>JAGQRB010000140.1 GCA_020425925.1 Planctomycetota bacterium | reverse complement strand
GGTCGCCGCGCTCGACTTCGACCATCGCGTCGTGGTCGAGCTGCACCATCTCGACGGCCTGTCGGTCGCCGAGGTGGCGGACGCGATCGGGCTGCCGGTCGGCACCGTCAAGTCGCGGCTGTTCCACGCCCGCGAGCGGCTGCGTTCCAGACTCGAAGACCAACGGACCAGGAGTGAGACATGAAAGAGTTCGAAGACAAGCTGACGGCGGCAATGCGCGGGCAACGCGTCGAGATCGGCGGTGAGGAGATCGGTACGGCCCGCGGCCTCGTGACCGAGCTGTTCCGGTTCCAGAGCCGCATGATCACCATCAGCTCGGTGGTCAAGATCGCCGTGTTCTGGGTGCTGACCCTGGTCGCGACCGTGATGACGTTCGTCGTCACCGATGCCGACGCCCGGTTCTACTGGGCGTTCGGCGCGCTGCTGTCGCTGACCTCGCTCGGCATCCTCTGGCAGTTCCACTGGAACATGCTGAACCGCAACGCCGTGCTGCGTGAGATCAAGCGGCTCGAGCTGCAGCTGCTCGCGCGCGAGCGGGACGCCGCGGTCTGACCGTCAGTCGGCCGCCGGCGGGTCTTGCTGCCGTACGGCCCGCTGCTGCCAGCGGCGCCGGCGCATCAGCGCGACGACGATGCCGCCGACCGCGCCGGCGACGCCGCCGATCAGCATCTTGGTCAGCGTGTCGTCCTTCACCGGCTCCTTCGCGCCGTCGAACGTGCTCAGCACCTCGTCGATCGCGGTCGGAGCGTCGAGGTCGTCGGCGGCGAACAGGCTCTCGAAGTACTGCAGTCGTTTGCCCGCCGGCACCACCACGAGGCGGTTGCGCAGCTCGTGCTCGCCGATCGTGAGCCGGAAGGTCAGCGCGACACAGCCGATCGGGAACAGCTGCGGTCGATCGTCACCGAGGTAGGCGACCTCGACGCTGGGACCGGCGAGCTCGCGCAGCAGCGCGCTCTTCATCTCCTCGATCGCGCGCCCGCTCTGCAGGTCGGCGGCGGTCGCCGCGACCGCGGCGCTGTAGGCGTTGATGGTCCGGACCTTGCCGGGCGCGTTGCCCGGTTGGTGCAGCACGACGTTCTGCTCGGTGCGGCCGCGGTCGCGCAACGCGCCGACGATGCCGGTGACCAGCGTGGCGGCGGGCTCGGCGGTCGGGTCGCTCGCGCGCTGCTCGGCCGCGATCTCCTGCTTGCCGAGGATCGTCCACCCGGCGGGCACCTTCAGATGACCCGTGCCCTCGGGCAACGCGACTTCGGTCTGCGCCCGCAGCGTGGCGGTGGCGGCGGCGAGGAGCGTGGCGAGCAGCTTGAATCGGGCGGCGGCGAGTCGCATCGGAGGGAGAATGGCGTCGGCCGGCGGCCGCGTCCATCGTCACTTCGTCAGCGGATAGAACCACGGCACCGCGATCGCCGTCACGATCCAGGTCAACACGGCGAACGGAAAGCCGAGCACGACGTAGTCGCGGAAGCGGTAGCGTCCGGGGCCCATCACCAGCAACGTCGACTCGTGCGCGATCGGCGTCACGAAGCTCGCCGAGATGCAGATGCAGATGCCGAGGAAGAACGGCCGCGGATCGGCGTTGCTGGCGAGCGCCATCTCGTAGGCCAGCGGCGCGAGCAGCACCGCGACCGCCGCGTTCTCGATGATCTGGGTCATCACCAGCGCCAGCAGCAGCAGCGCGCCGAACGTCAGGTGCGGCGAATCGGCGCCGACCAGATCGGCGATACCGGCCGCGAACCGTTCGGCCGTGCCGGTGGTCTGCAGCGCGTCCCCGAACGGGATCATCGCGCCGACGATCACCAGCGTCGGCACGTCGATCGCCTCGTAGGCCGACCGCAGGCCGACGCAGCCGGTCAGCACCGCGGCCATCGCGGCGAGCGGGATCGCGGCGGCCGGCGACAGCCAGCCGAAGGCGCCCGACAGCACCATCAGGCCGAGGATCGCGATCAGCAGCAGCGCCGAGGCCGGTCGCGCGTTCGGCAGCGGCCGCGATTCGAGCAGCAGCAGGTCGGGATTGCGCCGCAGTCGTTCGAGTTCGGTCTCGTGGCCGACGAGCAGCAACGAGTCGCCGCTCTTCAGGGTGACGTGCGCCGGGCGCTCCTTGATCGAACGCCCGGCACGGCTGATCGCCAGCGGGCTGACGCCGTAGCGGTGGTGGAAGTCGAGCTCGCGCAGGCTGCGCTGCACCAGCTGGCTGTCGGGCGGCAGGATCGCCTCGACCATGCGCAGATCGGCCGACCGCAGCGTCTTGTCGTCGATCTTGAGCTCCTCGCGCACCTTCATGCCGGGCCGGGTCAGCACGTCGGTGATCGCGGTGATGCGGCCCTGGATCACCAGCACGTCGCCGGGCTGGATCTTCAGCCACGGGCTCGGCGGCATGAACTCGCCGCCGCGGATCACCTGCAGCAGCGACACCTCGCGGCTCGCGAGGTCGAGCTCGGCCAGCGTCCTGCCGACGAGGTCGGACTCGGCCTCGGCCATCGTCTCGGTCATGAACTCGGCGAGGTCGTAGCGGCTCTCGAGCGTCGCCTTCTCGCCGGCGCGCGGCAACAGGCGCCGGCCGGCGAGCACGAACCAGGCCGCGCAGGCCGCGAACACCAGCGCCGCGATCGGCGTGAAGGCGAAGAAGCCGAAGCCCTCGCCGGCGCGATCGTGCAGGAAGTCCGACAGGATCACGTTGCTGCGGGTGCCGATCAGCGTCCACTGGCCGCCGAGCAGCGAGCCGAACGCGAGCAGCATGAGCACCCGCGACGGTGCGTAGCCACGTTCACGGCAGATCGCCATCACCGGCGGCATCCAGACCAGCACCGTCGTGGTGTTGTTGATCACGGCGCTGAACATCGTGATCAGCACCAGGATCGTGACCTGGAAGCGCAGCTCGCTGGTGGCGCTGCGGCGCAGCAGGCGGCCGCCGAGCAGCGCCGCGGCGCCGGTGCGCACCATCGCCGCCGACAGCACGAACATCGACGCCACCATGATCAGCGCCGGGCTGCCGAAGCCGTGGAACGCCTGGCTCGGGGTCAGGATCGCCTCGAGCCCGCGCGGGCCGGGTCGCCACGGCACGAGCAGGGACAGCATGACGAGCAGCGCGGTGACGTCGGCGCGCAGCCGTTGCAGGTAGAACGAGACCATCGCGGCGATCAGCACGACGGCCAGGTAGATCGACTCGGCGGTCATCGGGGCGGGACGCCACAGTAGTTCGCCCGCACGATCCTGCCCAGCTTGACTCCCCGCCGTGTGCGTCCGAGGATCAGGGTGTGAACTCGCGCAACCGTGGACCCTCCCGGCTCGCTGCGGCCGTCTGTGCCGTCGTCGCCTGCTTTGCCGCCGACCTGACGGCCCAGACGGTCGGGGCCGATGTCGCCGAACTGATCCGGCTCAAGGACGACGCGCCGAGCGATCTCATCACCCGGATCGCGACGACGCGCTCGCGCGAGGGGGCCGAAGGGCTGGTCAGGGCCTACGACCTCTGCGGCAGCATCCTGGTGCGCCGCGAGATCGTCCGGGCGCTGGGCAAGTTCGACGGGTCGGGCGAGGCCGAGGAGCCCGCGCTCGAGAAGGTCATGAACGTCGCGACGGCGTCGGAGGAGCCGGAGCTGCGCGAGGCCGCGATCTTCGTGCTGGCCGACGCGCAGCACCTCGGCAAGCACTTCCTCAAGCTGATCGTCGACAGCGCCGCCTCCGACATCGTGCGCGAGCCGGCGATGCAGGAACACGTCAAACGCGCCGAAGCCAGCGACCTCGACTGGTATCGCTTCGTCTGGAACCTCAAGGACGAGCAGCGCAAGGACAAGGACGGCAACATCAAGGCGCGCGAGCTGCCGACCATCCGCCTGCTCGCGTTCCAGGGCGCGGCGCAGTTCCTGTCGGAGGAAGAGCTCATCGAAACGATCCGCCGCGACTACGACCCGCGGCTGCGGCGCGAGGCGCTGCTCGCGATGCGGAATCGCGACATGCCGAAGGCCGCCGAGATGGCGGCCTGGGTGCTCGACCGCGTCGACTTCCCCGGCTCGAGCCGCATCGTCGCCGCGCGCATCTACGCCGATCGGGAGGGCAGCGACGCCTCGAAGCTGTTCCTCAAGCTCGCCAAGAAGCGCGATGTCACGACCGAGGATCTGCGTCAGGAGATGGCGCAGCTGATCCGCCACATGGACGACGCCGGGCTGTTGAAGCGCGTCGCCAAGATGATCGGCAAGGGCAAGCCGCACGAGCGCGTGTTCGCGCTGCTCGCGGGTGCGACGCAGGCGACCGAGAAGCAGCTCGAGAAGGAGCTCGAGGCCCGCGAGCTCGAGATCCGACGCGCCGCCGCCGAGGTCGTGATCGACCGCAAGATGCGATCGATGATGCCGGCGCTGCGCAAGATGCTCGAGAAACCGCGGCAGCCCGGCGATCAGCGTCTCGCGATCGAGGCGATCAGCTCGCTCGAGACCGGCTCCGACGCCTGGCTCAAGGAGCTCGCCGAGCTCAGCAAGAGCCCCGAGCGTGACGTCCGCAACGCCGCGGTCGAGCAGATCGGCGCCGGGCGCTGGAAGGAGCAGATCGACGTGCTCGCGGAAGCGCTCGACCACCCCGACTGGTCGACGCGGTTCGCCGCCGTCGACGCGCTCTACGAGATGCGGCGCAAGCAGGTCGTGCCGCTGCTGATCGAGCGCGGCCCGAAGGACCCGGGCCGCCTCAGCAAGCGCATCAGCGAGATCCTGTGGGACCTGACCGCGCAGCCGTTCGGCGAGAACTACGAGCGCTGGGCCGGCTGGTGGAAGCAGGCGGCGCCGACGTTCGAGATCGTCTCCGACAGCGAGCTCGCGAAGGCCGCGAAGGAGCAGGAGAAGAAGCGTCTCACCGAGCGCACGCGCGCGCCGGCGAAGTTCTTCGGCCTGCAGATCGAGTCACACCGCGTGATCTTCGTGATCGACGTCTCGGGCTCGATGATCGAGGCGATGTACGGGCGCGAGTACGACGGTCGGCCGGCCGCGCGTATCGACATCGCGCGCCAGGAGGTCGTCAACGCGATCAAGAACCTCGAGCCCGGCACGTTGTTCAACATCTACGCGTTCAGCAACGGCGTCGAGAAGTGGCGCGAGGAGAGCGCCGGCACCGACGACGAGGCCAGCCGCAAGGCCGCGATCGAGTGGGTCGAGCGGCTCGGCGCGAGCGGTGGCACCAACATCTACGACTCGCTCGAGCTCGCGTTCGAGGACAAGGACGTCGACACGATCTACCTGATGTCGGACGGCGAGCCGACGGTCGGCGAGGAGATCGACCCGCACCGCATCCGCGAGGACGTCGCCTACTGGAACCGTCACCGCAAGATCAAGATCAACACGGTCGCGGTCGGCGGCACGCTCGAGATCCTGGAGTGGATCGCCGAGGACTCGGGCGGCAAACACATCAAGATGCGCTGACCGTCAGGTCCTTCGACTCGGGGGGCGGAGTCGCGCCGCCGCGGCCGCGATCGCCTGCAGCGCGACCGTGCACTGCCCCGGCGGCAGGTCGAGGCGGTCACCGGCGACGAACGCGACGCCGAACGACGCGGCGCCGAACAGCGGTGCGACCAGCAGCGTGCCGCGCAGCGTGCGGGTGACCGCGCGCGCGAACAGCACCGGCAGAACCGCGCCGCCGAACGCGAACGGCAGCCCGGACGAGTGGATCGCGAACCCGATCGCGATCCCGATCCAGCCGCCGACGACGAGGTCCCAGACCGCGGTGCGGTGACCGTAGGCGGCCGCGGATTCGGGGTCGGTGGCCCACAGCAGCAGCGCGCGCCGCCGCCAACCGAACGCCGCGACCGACAGTGCGAGCAACGCGGCCGCGATCGCGACGTCGGCTCGGCTGGCGCCGAGCAGCGACGACAGCATGAGGCGCTGGATCTCCTGCCGGCCGTGCGGTGCGTCGTTCAGCAGCAGCAGCGCCGCGCTGCTCGCGAACAGGAACGTCCAGACCGCGCGGGCCTCGAGCGACGACGCGGCCGCGGTCAGCGCGCGCATCGCGAGCGCACCGGTGGCGGCGGCGAACAGCAGGCCGAGCACGGTCTCGGTGGCGTGGCCGTGGACGTCGCTGCCGTGCGCGTGGCCGCCGAGCCCGAGCGCGATGCCGACCGCGATGCCGAGGTTGCCGCTCTGCGCGATCGCGGCGGCGAGGAAGATCTGATGGCGCAGTACGAGGATCGCGCCGAGCAGCGGCAGCAACGCCGACAGCAGCACGCCGGTGAGGATCGCATCCCCGAAAAGCTCCCACGACAGCGCGATCATGGCGCCCGTAGCGGCTCGGCTTCGCCGAAGGTCGACCGCAGTCGTTCGTCGGCCAGCAGGGCCTCGGCCGGCCCCTGGATCACTCGACCGTCGGTGACCAGCGCGAGGTGGGAGGCGTGGCGCTCGCAGAGCTGCAGCTCGTGGCTGACCTGCAGGATCGCGAGGCCGTCGCGGCGCAGCGCGTCGAGATCGGCGGAGAGCTTGACCGCGGTCGGCTGATCGAGGTTCGCGAACGGCTCGTCGAGCAGCAGCAGCACGGGGTCGCGCGCCAGCGCCCGTGCGACGACGGCGCGACGTCGCTGGCCGACCGACAGCCGGTCGACCGCACGCGCGCCGAGTTCGGCGATCCCGAGCACGGCGAGCGCCCTTTCGACGGCAGTCGCGACGTCGCTGCGGCGCGCGCGATCGGGCAGACCGAGCCCGACGAACTCCGACACGGTGCACGGCAGCGTGCGGTCGAAGCGCTGCTCCTGCGGCACGTAGCCGAGCCGCCGGCGGTCGGCTAGCTCGGCGGCGAAGTGCACCGCGCCCGCGAGCGGCCGCAGCCGACCGATCAGGGTGCGCAGCAGCGTCGTCTTGCCGGCGCCGTTGCGGCCGAGCACGAACCAGTTCTCGCCGGGGCCGATCGCGAGTTCGACGTCGCGGACCGAAGGCGTGCGATGTCCGACGGTCAACCGTTCCGTTCGCAGCAGCGCGCTCAATCCCCGTCCGTCTTGGCGGCCGCGACCGCGGCCACCAGCGCCGCGACGTCGTGGTCGATCATCGCGATGTAGTCGTCGGTGTCCGGCCGGGCGCCGACCTGGTGGGCCATCGCCGCGACGCCGGCACCGGTCGCGTCGGCGACGAAGCGAGCGTGACGCGGCGAGAAGTACGGTGCCGACAGGATCGCCTTGGCCTTGCGCGCGCGCATCGTCGCGACGACCTCGGCGAGATGGTCGGTCGTCGGCGGGATGCCGGGCTTGGGCTCGAAGTACGCGATGACGTCGACGCCGAAGCGCTCCGCGAAGTACGGCCAGAGGTCGTGGTCGGATACCACCGGCGTGCCGCGCAGCGCCAGGCACTTGCCGAACCAGCCGCCGAGGTCGTCGAGGTCGCCCTGGGCGCGCAGCAGCGCCGCGAGCTTGCCGGCGCCGAACAGCAGCGCCAGCTTCTCGCCGTCGTAGCCGTAGGCGGCGGCGAGCTCGTCGCCGACCATCGCCGCGGTCAGCCGCCGCGAGAAGCTCTCGAAGTTCGCGTCGAAGGTCGCGCGCCGTGCCGGCCAGAGCTCGGCGAAGCGGTCGCGCAGTGCGCGCGCGACCTGCAGCCCGCAGAGCGGATCGGTCAGGAAGTGCGGGTTGCCGCCGCGGTGCACGTCGCCGGCGCTGCGATCCGCGTTCGGCGGCGGCACCCGCAGCGCACGCACGTGGCTCGCCGCCACGAAGCGGCCGCGGCTGCCCGCGAGGATCGCGCCGTTCCGGCCCTGTTCGACCAGCAGCGGCAGCCAGCCGACCTCGAGCTCGCGGCCGACCTCGACCAGCAGCTCGGTCGAGTGGGCGGCGCGGATCATGCTCGGCCGGGCCTCGACGAAGTGCGGATCGTCGCCGGCGCGGCACGGACAGGTGACCTCGATCGCGTCGCCGCCGACGGCGCGGCACAGCGCGGCGAGATTCGGCGTGGTCGCGAGCACTCGCCCCGGATCCTGGGCGACTGCGGGCGCCGCGACGGCGAGTGCGGCGAATGCGGCGAGGCCGGCGAGACGGCCGGTGGCGAGGGGTGGGTTCACGGCGCTAGTAGACGTGCGGCGGGTGGTTGCCGATCAGGAACTCGAAGCCGAGCCACACCGAATGCTCCGGATCGCGCAGGTGGTCGCTGTCATCGTAGCCGTACTCGAGGCGGATCCGGGAGAACTCGCTCGGCTTGTAGGCCAGCATCGAGGTGATGCGCAACCGATCGGTACGGAACGGATCCATGCTGCGATCGAAGCTCTGGCTGTCGGCCAGGTAGCTCGCGCCGCGCCCGGTCGCGTATTCGCCGCGCAGACCCGTGGCCCAGCCCTGTGCGAAGCCCCAGACGACCGACGCGAAGCCGCCTCGGTCCTCGAGCGTGTCGCCCGGGAGCGTCACCGGGTTCATCGGATCGCTGTCGTCGGTCTGCGTCGCGGCATCGAACGCGCGGCCGAGGAACTCGGCCTCGAACTTGAGGAACGGATACCCGCGCTGGGCGCCCTCGGGCCGCCACTTCGCGACGAAGTCGCCGCCGTAGATCAGCGTCTCGCCGTCCGCGCCGGTCGCGTTCGGTCCGAACGCCGCCGACGCCCCGAACGCGATCGAGGTGCTCGCGGTGACGTCGAACGAGGTCGCGACGCGGGCGGTGTAGGCGAGCTCGCCGGCGCCGCGGACCTCGCGCATCGTGAACGCGCGGCCGCCGATGGCACGCTCGTCGTAGACCTCCTCGTTGGCGAGGAAGCTCGGCATCGTCTCGCCGTTGGCGTTCTGCACGCCGAAGTAGAGCTCGGCGTAGTGCTCGGTCGGCAGCAGCCAAGCGACGCGCGCCCCTGGCCCGCGCATGCCGTCGGCGCCGAACAGGCGGGTGTTGATCACCGGCTGGCTCATCCAGTCCCACTGGTGGGGGTGGCGCGAGTTCGTGCGGCCGAAGTCGGTGTAGTAGGTGCCGGCCTTGACCTGGAGTCCCGCCGGCAGCTGCTGGGTGACGACGTAGGCCTCCTCGAGCTCGACGATCGTCTCGCCGGTGTCGGGATCGAGCAGCGTGACGACGATCATGTTGCCGGTGAGGTAGGGGTCGATCGCGCCTTTGACCGCGATCTCGGCCTGCTGCAGCGTGAAGCCGCGTCGCTTCGCGTCGTGCGAGCCGCCCTGCAGCGTGCCGAGTACCGAGTTCGGCGCGGTCGATGCTCCCGCGGCGCCCATCACGCCGAGGCTGATGTCGAGCAGGCGGAACGGTCCGGCCGCGTTCGACGGCGGCGCGGTCGCGCCCGGCGCCTGCGACACCTCGGCGGCGGCGCGCGCGAGCGCGGCGAGTCGGTCGTCCGCCGGCTCCTGCGGCGACTGTTCTGCGGTCG
>JAGQRB010000139.1 GCA_020425925.1 Planctomycetota bacterium | reverse complement strand
GTCGATCGCATCTACCCGTGGCTGAGCCCGACGAATCCGGCGCAGTGGGCCAGCCTCGGTCTGCTGCTGTTCTCGGGGTTGTCACTCATCATCCACATCTCGGTCGTCGTCGCCGGCGCCGAGTCGGCGGCATTCGGGCGCAGCCTCGGCCTCGCCTTGGTCTACCTGGTCGCGGCGCTCGGCCAGACCGCGTTGGTGCCGAACGGCGACTTCGCGGTCTTCAGCATGCTGATCGGCAACACCGCGATGGCGCTGTTCTCGCTGCGCGGTCTGTTCGGCCTCGCGCGCAGCAGCACGTTCGTGGCACTGGCGGTGCAGCTCGGGTTCCTCACGCTGGCGTGGGGTGTGCTCGAGCTCATCAGCTCGCTGCTCGGCTCGGTCGCGGCCGCCTGAGTGTGGCCCGGGCGCGATCAGCGCGCCCGGAGGTAGTGCTCGACCGCGTAGCCGCCGATCTCGCAGCCGAGGTCGTGGCCCTGCTCCGAGTCGTAGCGGAAGTGGATGCCGAGGTAGACCCGCGAGGCCGCGGCCTCGCGCGCTGCGGCGTCGAAGCTCGCGAACGAGCGATACGGCGGCTGCATCGCGATCTTGCCGGACATCGGTCCGGCCGCGTCGACCGTCGGCGTGAACATCCGGAACCGACGCTCGGCGCCGAACGTGTCGGCGAGCGCCGTCATCGCGGCGGCGCTGGCGCAGCCGTGCGCGGAGGGATAGGACGGGAACGCATAGGTGTGGTGGTGCAGGTTGTCCCACGCCGGATCCGGCTCGGTGTCCGGATTGCCGTCGTTCGCCGCCCAACGGATCGCGGTGTACGGCCGCCAGTGGTTGTAGTGGAACTTGTTGTCGAACACGCCGACGTAGGCGTCGAAGATGCTCGCGTTCAGCAGCGCGAACATGCGGGCGGCGCGCCAGGGGTCGAGCTCGTCCTGGCGCGCGAGCTGCCGCGCGAGGCGGTTGTGCGAGCTCTCGACGAAGTCCTTCCACCACATCGCGAGGTGGGTCTGGTCCGCCGTGCGCGTGGTGCTTTCGTGCCGTCCGACCGACGCGACCTCGTCGAACGCGCGGGTGTAGGCCGGGCTGTCGATCGCGGGCGGCGGCGGCGAGCGGAACTGATCGGCACGTTCGAGCAGGAACGGTCGCGCCTTGGCCCAGCCGGCGCCGAACACGAAACCCACCGGGGTGTCGCTGTGCTCGTGGAACTCGGCGTAGACACCGGGCCCCATCGGGTGCCAGGTGTACTCGGCTTCGCGGTCCCAGCCATCACCCGCGCGGGTCGCGAGCACCGCCCTGGCCGCGGACTCGCCGATCGTGCGGCTCGACGCCAGTGCGCCGCCGCCGGCGGCCCCGACCCAACGCGCGAGTTCGTCTTCGAGCTCGGTGCGCCGATCCGGATACTGCGCGATGGCGACGGCAAACGCCGCATGTGCCGCCGCCGCGATCGGCCCGGCGGCGGCCGAGCCGACCTCGGCTTCGGGGCCATCGAACGCGAACGCCTCGTAGCGCCGCTCGACCGCATTGAGCGCATCGTGCATCGCGAGGTGCATCATCGCGGCCGCCCGCACGCCCTTCAGGGTCAGGAAGCCGTCTTCCGCCGCGGCGATCGCGAGCAGGCGCTCGTTCCAGCTCGGCAAGAACTCCGCTCTGGCGGGCGGTGTGAGTCCGGTTCCGAGGGTGCAGCCGGCGGCGAGCAGCAGCAGGGCGAGGAGCTTCTTCACGACACCGACACTAGCGGGATCACACCGACAGATCGAACAAGCTGTCCGGTCGCGCGACCGATCGGCGCTCTCTCGGGTGAGGACCCTGAGATGAACGAAGCCAGTATCCCGGACGAAGTTACCTTTCCCCTGATCCAGCCCCTGATCCAGAGCGCGGCGCAGCGCGGCACGCGGCTCACCTGCGTGTTCGAGTGTCCGGTGTCGAGCAAGACCGCGAGCGCGACCGTCGACATCCTGCAGGCCAACGACAACGCGTTCGCGACCAAGGCGCGGGCACGCGTCACGGCGGCGGCCGCGAAGTCGGTGTCGCGTTCGGTCGGCCGGACGCTGCGCGGTCTGTTCGGCAACAACGTCGTCGGCAAGCTCGCCGGCGAGTTCGCCAACGACAAGACCAAGGGCCTCGCGGCCCAGCACGGCTTCGACAATGCCTCGCTCGAGCGCGCCAAGCTCGCCGCCTTCGAGCAGGTTCGGCGCCAGTTCACCTGGCAGCCCGAACCCGGTCGCTTCGTGCACGCGAGCGTTGCGGCCGGGCAGTGACCGCGAGACCGGTCAGCTGCCGTCGAGTCGCTCGACGGCGAGCGCGAGTGCCGCTCGGGCGCGGCTGACGAGCATGTGGACCGCCGCTGGCGATCGCCCGAGTTCGGCGGCCAGTGCGGCTGCCGGCCGGCCGCCGAGGATGCAGTCCTCGATCGCGACCCGCTGATCCGACGGCAGCGACTCGATGGCCCGGTTGAGCAGCTCGAGCCGCTCGAGCGAGACGACTTCGGACGCCGCCGACTTCTCCGGTCGCAGCAGGATGCTGGCGAGCAGCTCGAGCTGGGACGTCCGGCTCGGCTGCCGGCGCTTGGTTGCCGTCAGGCGACGGTACTCCAGGCGGGACGCGTTGTGCAGGATTCGGCCGGCCCAGGCGCGGAACGTCGCTTCCGTTGCGCCGCGGAACTCGCCGAGGCGCTGCAGGATCTCGACGTAGGCATTCTGCTTGAGGTCGGATGCGCGGGTCTTGCCGCGCAAGTTCGGCCCGAGGCGCCGCTCGGCCTCCTCGGGGAACTGCTGCTCGAGGCGGGCCAGCAGCCGATCGAGGGCCTCGCGGTCGCCGGCGCGGGCGGCACCGAGGTCATGCGCGAATGCGGGGTCATCGGTGCCATTGGACACGGCGAGATCGTATCCCGCGACTCGAGCAGGGGGAGCCATGCGTCAACGAACGAGCGCTGCGAAGCCGGTCAGCTGCGCCTGCAGCTCGTCGAGGTCGTGGTCTTCGGCGATCTCGGCGGCGGCGTCGAGCCAACGCTCGGCCGTCTGCCGGTCGCCCGCGAACGCGGCGAGTCCGACTCCGGCGAGCAGCATCTCGCAGAGCTGCTGCGGTGCGACATACGTCACGTCGTTGGCGGAGCGGGCTAGTACGCGCTCACAGCAATCGCGGGCTGCGCGCGCGGCGTCGCCGAGAGCGAAGGCGTCGGCGGCTGCGGTCGAATCGCCAGCGAGTGCCGCGACCCGCTCGTAGACATTCGTCACGAACAGGTGCACGGCGTCCGGGTTCTCCGGGTCGGCATCGAGCGCAGCGTCGAGCGCGACGCGTGCTTCGGCGCTGCGGCCCTGCGCCGCGAGCAGGTCGTGCTGTACGACGAACGCGTCCGAGCCGATTCTCGCGTCGCCGGCGTCGAGGGCCTCGGTGCGAAGCGCCTCGGCACGTTCGAAGAGCTCGGCGGCGACGAGTGGTGCGCGGTCCGGCGGCACTTCGCCGCCCTGCAACGCTGCGTTGTCGAGCTGCAGGATCGCGATCGCAGCCTCGCGATGCACCGACGGGTGGCGGGCGATCGCCATCGCCCGCCGAAAGGCACGCCGTGCCGCGTCGGAGTCACCCTGCAACACCGCCGCTTCGGCCTCGAGCAGCTGCAGTTGGGCGGACTCGCCCCATTGTGCCGACGCCCTGGCCAGCAGCTGGTCGAACTGCGCCAGATCGCCGGCCGCGAGGGCGGCGAACATCGCCGTGCGCTCGAGCCGCAGCAGCGGTGGTCGGCCGAGTTCGGCGAGCCGTGCTCGTGCCGCGGCGAGCCGGCTGCGGGCGGTCTCGGGGTCGCCGCGGCGCAGTGCGCAGTAGGCCAGGACGATCAACGAGCGCGGCTGGGTCGAGCTCTCGCGATCCGAGAGCACGTCTTCGGCCCGGTCGGGGCGACCGCGGTTGAGGTGGTCGACGGCGATGCCGAAGCGGGCCCGGTCGTGGCTTCGGTCACGGGCCAACGCGCGGCCGAGCTCGGCGCTGACCGCGTTCGCTTCGGCTTCGGCGAGTCGCAGGACCGTCGCGGTGAGGACGTGGTCGTCGGCCGATGTCGCGGCGGTGAGCGGCGCCAGTATCGCCAGCGGGTCCGAACCCGCGAGGTGGGCGTGGATCGCGGCAACGAAGCGCGGGAAGCTCTGCGAGACCGCGGGATCCGCGAGCGCCTGCGCGGCGGCGTCGCGGTCACCGGCGTAGGCCGCGAGCAGTGCGCGGGCGGCGCCGGTGGTCGGCTCTGCCAGCACCGTCGGGTGTGCCGCGCCCAGCGCGCTGGCGAGGCGCTCGAGATGCTGCAGGTCCTGGTCGCGGGGATCGGCCAGGAGCTCGTCGAGTAGCGCGTCGCGCTGCTGGGCCGAACGAATCCGGCTCGCCAGATCGCCGGAGGTCGCGTCCACACCGTGGCGGGACTCGAGCTCGTGCAGCAGCGGCACTGCCGAGTCCGGACGATCCGCGGCGAGCGCGCCCTGCACGGCGGCGACCAGGTGGTCGTGGTCGCGCCGCAGGTCGATGTCGCGACTCCACAGCAGCCCACCGAGGGCGAGCACGACGAGGCTGGCGACCAGCAGGATGGTCGATGGCAGCGGATGGCGACGGGCGAGCTTGCGCAGTCGTTCGCCGACGCTCACGGGCCGGGTCCGGATCGGCTCGCCGCGCACGAAACGCTCGAGCTCCTCTGCCATCGCCAGTGCGCTGTCGAAGCGGCGCGCCTGTTCCTTCTCGAGCGCGCGGCCGACGATCGTCGCGAGGTCGCGCGGCGCGTTCCGGAGCGGGGGCGGATCGCGCAGCATGATGCTGC
>JAGQRB010000138.1 GCA_020425925.1 Planctomycetota bacterium | reverse complement strand
TGGGGCGAACCGTGCAGGCGACCGAGCTGCGCGAGACCCTGCGCCGCGAGCTCACGGCGATCCACCTGCGGCGCCGGCCGAGCCACCCGCTGCTCGCGCCCGAGCTGGCGTTCGCCTATCGGCTGCAGTGAACCGAGCCGTTCGCTTCAGCCCAGCAGCAGCAGGCGGCAACGATCGACCTCCCGCATGCCGGCGCGCTCGTAGGCCCGCCGCGCCGGCGCGTTCTGCTCGCCGACGTGCAGCCCCACCGCGCCCTCCCGCGCCGCCATGCACGACGCGACCAGCCCGGCCGCCAGCCCGCAGCCGCGCGCCGACGGAAACGTGAACACGCCTTCGATCACCAGCCCCCCCGGACCGACGCTGCCGAAGTCGAGCTTGCAGTCGATCGCACCGACCGGGCCGATCACCTGGGTCGAGCCTTCGGCGATGCGTTCGTCGACGGTGTCGTAGAGCCAGCGCCGATCGACGCGCCGCGGGTCGATCGCGAGGTCGGCGTGGTTGAGCTGCAGCGTCGCCTGCACGATCCGATCGCGGTCCGCGGCGACCGCGGCCCGCATGTCGTCGCGCACCAGCGCCGTCGCCGCACTGGCGGCGTCGCCCTGGTAGTAGATCTGGTTGCGGTGCACCAACGGCGTGCCGGTGCAGCGCGATCGCAGCGCATCGACGATCGGCGCGGGTCCCATCGCGATCCGCCACGGCAGGCGCGAGCGTTGCACCAGCTCGGCGACCGCCTCGGCCGCATCGTCGACGAACTCGGCACCACCGAGGATCACGAGGTTGCCGCGGCGGCCGAACCAGCAGAGCCCGCCCTCGAGCGTCTCCAGTCCGAACACGAAGCCACGGCGCTCGCCGCGGAGCAGCGCGTTGTGGACGTAGAGACCGTGGACCCCCGCCGCGGCGGCGAGCCGGACGGCGGTCTCGGCGGCACGTTGGAGCGGGCGGCTGAGCAACATCGGGAGGAACGCTCAAGAATCCCGTGCCAACGGCCGATCGGCAACGTCAGCCTCGAGACGAAGCCTTGGACACCTACGACTTTCTCACCGACCCCCGCGCCCTGTCGCTCGCCGAACGCCGCGCCCTGGCAGTCCACTACGCCGCCGAACAGCGGATCTGGCTCCGGCGACTCGCGGCTCTCGCCGAGCCGCCGGCGCCCGAGCCCGACTTCCCGGCCTTCCTGCTCGCGACGCCGGCGTTCCGCCCGCTGGCGGACCGGATCGGCCACGCCGCCGACCGCCGAGCGCTGTCGACCGAGGTCGCCGACGAGATCGACTGGTTCGTGGTGAAGTTCGCCGACTACCTGCGCACCCAGGACGGCGAGGACGCGTTCGCGCCGGAATCGGACCTCAGGGATACAGCCTGAGCGCTGCCGGATCGGTCAGCGGCCGCTCGCAGGCACCGCGACGGCAGACGTAGGCCGCCGGCACGCCGTCGACCGGCAACCGGTCGGCGAACAGCGGTGAGATCGCGGCGAGCGCGGCGCGGTTGCCGGCGTGCACGTTCGCGACCACGTGATGGTCGGGGAACGCGCGCCAGGCCGCCGCGAGCAGCGCCCGGGTGCGCGGGTCGTCCGGCTCGCCGGCGACCACCACCTCGCGCGGCTCGGCGAGGTGGAACTGCACCGCCAGCAGCAGCGCCGGCGCGGCGACCGGCGAGCTCGCGAGCAGGCCGTGGTTGTATCGCAGCACCGCGACGCCGCGATCGTAGAGCCGCTCGTCGCCGAGCAGCGTGCCGGCGCGCAGGAACGCGCGCGCCGCGACCGCCATGCCCGACGGCGTCGACGACTCGGTCGCGATCTTGGTGCGCGCCACCAGCGTCTCGGCGTCATCGGCCGTGAACCAGAAGCCGCCGTCTGCCGCACCGAAGTGCGCATCGACGTTGTCGAGCAGCGTCTTCGCCGCCGCCAGCCAGCGCGCATCCGAGTCGCACTCGAACAGCGCCAGCAGACCGTCGGCGAGCATCGCGTAGTCCTCGAGCACGCCGTCGTGCCGCGCGTTGTCGGAGTGCCAGCTGCGGCGACAGCGGCCGTCCTCGACCAGTTCGCCGAGCGCGAAGTCGGCCGCGCGCTGCGCCGCCTCGAGATAGCGCAGCTCGCCGGTGGCGCGGTAGCCGACCGCGAACGCCGCGATCGCGAGGCCGTTCCAGGCGCAGAGGATCTTGTCGTCGGTGCCGGGATGGACGCGTTCGTTCCGCGCCGCCAGCAGCCGCGCGCGCAGTGCCGGCAGCCGTTCGGCAGCCGCACCGAACTCGGCCGCGAGCTCGCTCGCGGACGCCCCCCGCACCAGGATGTTGCTGTGTTCCCAGTTGCCCGCGGCGGTGACGCCGTAGGCGCGCTCGGCGAGCGCGGCGTCGTCGCCGAGCAGCGCCTCGAACTCGGCCTGCTGCCAGACGAAGAACTTGCCCTCGACGCCCTCGCTGTCGGCGTCCTGGCTCGAGAAGAAGCCGCCGCGCGGATGCTGCATCTCGCGCAGCAGGTAGTCCAGCGTCTCGGTCGCGACCCGGGTGAAGTCGGTGTCGCCGGTGCGCGCCGCCAACTCGAGATAGACCGGCACCAGCTGCGCGTTGTCGTACAGCATCTTCTCGAAATGCGGCACCAGCCACTCGCGGTCGACGCTGTAGCGGTGGAAGCCGCCGCCGAGCTGGTCGTAGATCCCGCCGGCGCGCATCCGGGTGAGCGTCTCCTCGACCATCACCAGACCCTCGCTGCGGCCGAGGCGCATCAGCACCGTGAGCTCGCTGCAGTGCGGGAACTTCGGCGCGTGGTTCGGCGGCGGTGCGAAGCCGCCGAAGTCCGGATCGTAACGCTCGCGCGACTGCGGCAGGAACGACTCGAGCAACGCCGCGGTCGGCTCGCCGGGCGCGAGCTCGGGCGCCAGCACCTGCTGCAGATGACCGGCGATGCCCGCGGCGCTCTTCTCGACCTCGTCGCGGCGCTCGACCCAGACCTTGTGCATGTGCTCGAGCACACGTCGGAAGCCGGGCCGGCCGTAGCGGTCGTCGGGCGGGAAGTAGGTGCCGCCGTGGAACGGCTTGCCCGCCGGCGTCAGCCAGACCGACAGCGGCCAGCCGCCCGGCACCCCCATCGCCTGCACCGCCGCCATGTAGATCTCGTCGACGTCGGGTCGCTCCTCACGGTCGACCTTGATGCAGACGAAGTAGCGGTTCATCACCGCCGCGATCGCCTCGTTCTCGAAGCTCTCGTGCTCCATCACGTGGCACCAGTGGCAGGCGGCGTAGCCGATGCTCAGGAAGATCGGCTTGTCCTCGCGCCTGGCCAGCGCGAACGCCTCGTCGCCCCATGGGTACCAGTCGACCGGGTTGTGGGCGTGCTGGCGCAGGTACGGCGAGTTCTCGTCGGCGAGTCGGTTGGTCGGTTTCACGGCAGGCGGGTTCTCGATCTTCGGCTGGGTCTCCGGTCGGGGCTCCTGACCCGTTCCGACCGTGCACGAGAGCGCGCCCGCGAGCGCGCCGATGGCAAGGAAGTGGGACGACCGCGACGCCATCGCCCCATCGTGCGACCTGTGCGGCGGCGGCGCGACCCCTTCCCAAGCGGAATCCGGCCGCTACCCTTGAGAGCGATGTTGGGTCTCGTGTCGCGTCCGCTCCCGTGCACCCTCGTGCTCGCGCTCGTGTTCGCGGCCTGCGGCGGCGGCGGTGGCGGCGGCACTCCGGTCGGGCCGACGGCGCGGCTGGCCAGTGCCGAGGTCGAGTTCGGCGCAACCGCGACCAGCGCCGAGCTCGCGATCGCGCTCGCCGACCTGCCGGTGCCGGCGCCGACGCTGATGCAGGTCACCATCGAGCTACCGGCCGCGCTCGCGGTCGCGCCGAGCGATCCACTGCGGGCCGTGCAGGCGGTGCCGACGCTGCAGGGTGCGCGCCAGGGCAACCGTTTCGTCGTCGTCTGCGGCGACGATCAGAACCAGGCCGGCACGCCGCTGCAGAACGGCGAGCTGTTCCGGCTGCGGCTCGCGACCGTGTCGCCGCGCCAGGTCGGCACCCATACGATCGTGCTGCGCGAGCTGGTGCTGGCGCAGAACGACGGCACCGAGGCGCCGGTCGACGGCACTCCGGTGTCGGTCACCGCGGTGGTGCGGTAGCGGCGCGCGGCTCAGCCCGCCTCGACCGCCTTCTGCAGACCCGCGAGACTGACGGTCTGGATCTGCCGCACCTGCTCCTGCATCGCGCCGAACCACGCGATCCAGCGCAGCACGATCGCATCGGCCTGGCCTTCGTCGTGCCACGACACGCGGGTGCCGTCACCTTCGGCCTGCCAACGGATGCGGCCCCGCCCCACCACCGCCTCGTCGGGATCCCCGGCGCGTTGCGACAGCAGCTCGTAGTCGATCGCGCCGGGCCCGACCTCGACCAGGCGCAGGATCGCCGCGCCCTGCGCGCCGCGCCAGGCGATCTGGTGACCGGCGTGGCCCGGCTCGCCGCTGACCTCACGCGTCATGCCGGCGCCGAGCTCGACGCGCATGCCCGACCAGTCCTGCCAGGTCGCGAAGTCGCCGAGCAGCGGCGCGACGCGCGCCGGCGGCGCCGCGACGGTCCGTTCGCTGTCGACGTCCCAGTGGTCCGCGAGCAGCAGCCCGACGCCGTAGAACACCAGCAGCGTCGCCGCGACGGCGAACACGAGCGTACGGAACACGCGCGCGGTCAGCGACGGGGTTCGGGACGCCGCGGGCCGGGGTTCGGAGGGGCTGGTCGCCGGATCGCTCGCACTCATCGCCGCGACGGTAGCGGCGGCCTCACCGCCCGAGCAAGAGCGGCGTGAAGTAGCGGTAGTAGACCTCGAGGCTCAGCACGCACATCGCCGTCGTGTAGCTCATGTCGCGGCGGTTGTCGCCGGCGTCGACGGCGTAGACGTCGATCGGTGCGAACGAGCCGTCCGCCGACTGCGCCGCCGGCAGCAGCGTCGACAGCCGTTCGTTCCAGCGGTCCCAGGCCGGGCCGCCGGCGAGGAAGCAACACAGCGTGCCGTAGTACCAGAAGTAGACGTTGCCCTGGCCCTGCAACACGAACTGGTCGTCGTCGTAGCGGCGATACTCGCGCGGCCGGCGGTCGACGGTGAAATCGAGCGCCGCCTGCACCATGCGGTCGTCGCTGCCGGCGCCGAGCAGCATCAGGCAGAACGCGCCGGCCGGCGTGCTCGCCGGCAACGTCGGCCAGCCCGACTGCAGCCGGCTCGGCTTGTGGTTGTAGCGGAACCAGCCGTTCCTGCGATCGAACGAGTTCTGCAGGAACTCGCGCGCCCGCGGCAGCACGTCCTCGGGCAGCTCGACGCCCGACATCCGCGCCGACTCGAGCGCCATGATCATCCACGAGCTCACCGACACCCGGGCATAGCTGTCCTCGCGCTGCAGACCGGGCGAGAAGTAGCCCCAGCCGCCGCGGTTGCGGATGTCGCGCCGCGGCCCCTGGTTCTCCAGGATCCAGGTCAGGCCTTCCTCGAGCGGCCGCACCAGCTTCGGATCCTTCGTCATGCCGTAGCATTCGGCGAGCGCGTAGGTCGCGATGCCGTGGCCGTAGCACGAGCTCGCTCCGAACGCGCCGGTGTCCTCGTCCTGCAGCCCGATCAGGTGATCGAGCGCGCGCGCGACGACGGCGCTGTGCTCGGTCTGCGAACTCGGGGTGTGTCCGGCACCGAGGAACGCGAGCACGCAGAGCGCCGTCTTGCCGACGTAGACGAAACCGTACTTGCCGTCGAACCGCTCGCCGTCGCCCCAGCTGCCGTCGCGATTCTGGATCCGCGCCAGGTAGCGCAGCCCGTCGGCGACCGCGCGCTCGGTCGCGGCGGTGCCGCCGTAGCGCTCGAGCGCCTCTGCCTTGCGCGGCCCGAAACGGTTGCTGTAGGCGGTGGTCGGCGGCGTCTCGGGCGCGACCGCGGCAACCTCGAGCGGGCGGGCGGCGGCGCGCTGCAGCAGCGAACCCGGCG
>JAGQRB010000137.1 GCA_020425925.1 Planctomycetota bacterium | reverse complement strand
GATCGCCCGCAGCGTCGCGAGCTGTTCGACCGGCTGATGGGTCGGGCCGTCCTCGCCGACCATCAGGCTGTCGTGGGTGTATACGAACGCGACCGGGATCTTCATCAACGCCGCGAGCCGGATCGGCGTGCGCATGTAGTCCGCGAACACCAGGAAGGTGCTGCCGGCCGGCAGGAACCCACCGTGCAGCGCGATGCCGTTCAGGATCGCACCCATCGCGTGCTCGCGGATCCCGAAATGCAGCGTGCGGCCGAGGCGATCGCCGGCCGCGAAGCCACCGCTGCTCTTGATCCGGGTCTTCGTCGACGGATCGAGGTCGGCGCTGCCGCTGACGAAGCCTGGCACGAGCTCGGCGAGCTTCTGGATCACCTTGCCCGAGATCGCGCGGGTCGCCTCGGTGCCGTCGCCGGCCGCTGCGACCAGCTGCGCCAGCAGGTCCGCGGGGACCTGGCGCGCGCGGAACTCGCGCCATGCCGCGGCGCGTGCCGGGTTCGCGGTCTCCCAGCCCTGCAGCGCGCCCTCCCAGTGCAGTCGCTGCTGCTCGTTCTGTTCGGCCGCGGTCGCGAAGATCTCGCGGGCGCGCTCGTCGACGAAGAACGGCTCGGGCGGGAGGCCGAGCGCCTGCTTGGTGAGTGCGATCTCCTCGGCGCCGAGCGGTGCGCCGTGCACCTCGTGGGTGTTGGCCTTGTGCGGGCTGCCCTTGCCGATCGTCGTGCGGCAGCAGATCAGCTGCGGCTTCTGCTGCGGCTCCGTCGCCTGGCGCAGGGCCTGACGGATCTGCTCCGGATCGTGGCCGTCGATGTGTTGCACGTCCCAGCCGGCGGCGAGGAAGCGTGCGCCGATGTCCTCGCTGGTCGCGAGCTCGGTGTGGCCCTCGATCGTGATGTGGTTGTCGTCGAACAGACAGATCAGGTTGTCGAGCTGCAGATGGCCCGCGAGTGACGCGGCTTCGGAACTGATGCCTTCCATCAGGCAGCCGTCGCCGACCGTCACGAACACGCGGGTCTTGAAGTCCGGGTTGCCGAACCGCGCGGCTTCCATCTGCGCTGCGATCGCCATCCCGACCGCGTTCCCGAACCCCTGGCCGAGCGGTCCGGTGGTGGTCTCGACGCCGACGGTGTCGCCGTACTCGGGGTGACCGGGTGTCTTGCTGTGCAGCTGGCGGAACTGCTTCAGATCGTCGAGCGAGACCGGAAAGCCGGCGAGGTGGAGCAGCGCGTACTGCAGCATCGAGCCGTGACCGTTGGAGAGCACGAAGCGATCGCGGCCGTGCCACTGCGGATCCTTGGGGCTCCAGCGCAGGAACTCGGTCCAGAGCACCGCGCCGATCTCGGCCATGCCCATCGGCATCCCGGGGTGGCCGGAGTTCGCCTGCTGGACGGCGTCCATCGACAGACCGCGAATGGTGTTCGCGACCACGGTGACATCTTGGCTCTGCACCATCATGGCGCGACTCTAGCGAGGCGAGACGCCGATGGCACCGCTCGATCTGTCCACTCACCGGCGGAGAACTTTCCACCGCGGTGTGCGATCGCGCGTCAGGAACCGCCTTCGCGCACCGCGTTCACGTTCCAGAGCGGGATGCGCAGCTCGACGATCCCGTCGGCGGGCGCGCGCTCGAGGCGAGCCTGACACCCGAGTCGGGAGTCGAGGTCGACGTCGCGGGCCTCGTCGAGCTGATCGAGCTCGTCGTCGCTGGCGGCGGAGAAGCAGTCGCCGCCGCGCAGGATCTTGACGTGACAGGTCGAGCAGGCGCAGACGCCGCCGCAGGCGTGGTCGAGATCGAGTCCCTGGGCCATCGCGGCCTCGAGCACCGACTGTCCGACCGCGAGGGCGTAGTCGCGATCCTGGCCCTGGACCAGCAGGCGAACGGTCGTCACGCGCGGCCCTCCTGTTCGGCGCGCAGCGCCTTGGTGACCGCCGAGCTGATGACGTCGTCGGCGATCGTCGAGGTCAGCTTCGTGAGCTCCTCGCAGCCGGCGCGCAGGGCGTCGGCGTCGGCGTCGTCGGTGAGCAGTCGATCGAGCGCCTTGACCGCCTTGTGCACCGCGTAGGTCTGGTCGGGTGGCAGCTCGGCGAGCTCGAGTGCGCGCCGCGTGCCGCGCACCATCGCCTCGGCCTTGCCGCGCTGCTCGATCGCCTCGCGGGCGCGGAAGTCGGCCTGGGCGTGCTCGAGGGAATCGAGCATCATGCGGCGGACCTCGTCCCGCGTCAGTCCGAACGAGGGCACGACCTGGATGCCAGCCTGCACACCGGTGCGCTGCTCGCGCGCGGTCACGCGCAGCACGCCGTCGGCGTCGACCAGGAAGGTCACGGCAATGCGCGGCAGTCCGGCCGGCATCGGCGGTACGCCGCGCAGCTGGAAGTCGCCGAGCTGGCGGCAGTCGCGAGCCAGCTCGCGCTCGCCCTGGAAGATCCGCAGGTCGACCGAGGTCTGGCCGTCGACGCCGGTCGAGAACTCCTCGGTCACGCTGGTCGGGATCGTGCTGTTGCGCAGGATGAGCTTCTGGACCGCGCCGCCGAGCGTCTCGATGCCGAGCGACAGCGGGATCACGTCGAGCAGCAGCAGCGACTTGTCGTTGCCGGCGAGTACGTCGGCCTGGATCGCGGCACCGAGCGCGACGGCCTGGTCGGGGTCGATGTGGGTGTGGGGCGGCTTGCCGCACAGGCGCTCGAGCCGCGCGCGCACCAGCGGGATGCGTGTGCTGCCGCCGACCAGCACGATGTCGTCGATCTCGTCGAGCGCGAGACCGGCGTCGGCCACCGCGCGCTTGACGCAATCGAGCGTGCGTTGCACGAGCGGCGAGATCGCGGCTTCGAACTGGGCTCGCGTCACTGCGACACTCAGCGTGCCGCGAGCGCCGAGGTCGAGCTCGAGCTCGGCGCTCGACGCCTCGGTGAGCCGGATCTTGAGGCCCTCGGCGGCGCGGCGAACGGCCTGCCGGACGTAGGGGTCGGCGGCGGCGGCTGTTCGCGCGCCCTCGGGCAACGCGGCGAGGATGCGTTCGCCGAGCAGCGCATCGAAGTCGTCGCCGCCGAGATGGGTGTCGCCGGCGGTCGAGAGCACCCGGAAGACGCCTTCCTCGATGCGCAGCACCGAGACGTCGAAGGTGCCGCCGCCGAGGTCGTAGACCAGCACCGTGCCGTCGCGTTCGCCGTCGATGCCGTAGGCCAATGCGGCCGCGGTCGGCTCGTTGAGGATGCGCACGCACTCGAGGCCGGCCAGCCCGGCGGCGTCCTTGGTCGCCTGGCGCTGGGCGTCGTCGAACCACGCCGGCACGGTGACGACGACCTCGCGAACCGGCTGACCGAGCGCGAGTTCGGCGGTACGCCGGACCTCGCGCAGCACGTGCGCCGAGATCTCCTCGGGCGAGTAGTCGCGCTCGCCGATGCGGACGCGCGGCAGACCGCGCTCGCCGCCGACGATCGGATACGGCAGCGAGCGGGCGTCTTCCGCCGCATCGGCGAATGAACGGCCGATCAGCCGCTTGATCGAGAACACCGTGCGCTCGGGGTGATCGAGTCGGAGTGCCTTCGCGGCGCGTCCGACCAGCGTCCGACCGTCGGGTTCGAAGCAGACGAACGACGGGATCAGCGGCTCGCCGTCGTGGTCGCGCAGGACGTGCGGTGTGGCCCCGGCGCCGGCGCGAACGGCAGCGAGGCTGTTGGTGGTACCGAGATCGATGCCGATCACGAGGCGGCTGCCGGCGACCCTCGGCCCGTCGGGCGGGGCGCTCATTGTCTGGCCTCGAGGTCGGCGAGCGCCTTCCGGTGATAGTGCGCGCCGTGGAAACGCCGCGCGGCATCGTCGAGGTCGCCGGCGGCGATCGCATCGCGCACCGCGTCGAAATCGGCGGCGAGCGCCGCGCGCAGTCGCTCGCGCAGCGCCGGCACCTGCTCGGCGCGTGAGTTCGCGACCTCCTCGGCGAGCTCGAGGGCGGTGACCAGGAACGCCGGGTCGAGCTTCTTGTTGCGCTCGAGGACGCCCGGACTCTCGGCCTCGAGCAGGGCGCGGGCGCGTGCCCAGCGATCGCGCAGCACGCGCCAGGCGTCGTTGATCTCGGCCGAGCGCTGCAGTACCGCGGCGCAATCGGCGGTGTCGGCGGCGCGGTTGTGGTCCGGGTGGCACTCGCGCGAGAGCTGCAAGTACTTGCGCTCGAGCGCGCGCTCGTCGAGCTCGAGCGCGCGCGGTAACGCGAAGACCGCGAACGGGTCGGGGGCCGGAACGTGGATCAAGGCGTTCGAGTCGGTCGGGTCGGTCGGGTCGAAGGGCCTACGCCGAGAACGACGTGCCGCCGCCGCACGTACCGGTCGCCTGCGGGTTCTTGAACGTGAAGCCGCGGTCGAGCAGGCCATCGTTGAAGTCGAGCGTCGTGCCACCCATGAAGAACTCGCTCTTCTTGTCGACGCAGTAGCGCACGCCGTGCATCTCGAAGGCGAGATCGAACTCGGTCGGCCCGTTCTTGTCGAAGTCGAGCACGTAGCTGAAGCCGGAGCAGCCGCCACCCTTGGCGCCGATGCGGACCCAGACATCGTCTCCGAACTTCTGCTCGGCGATCACGCGCTGGATCTCCTTGGCGGCGCGCTCGGTGAGGTGGATGCCGCGGCCCTCGGCGGGCGTGACGGGGGTCGGCGTCGCGGCCTTGGCGCCGTCCGCCGCCGAATCGATCGGTTGGGTCATTGCTTCTTCGCCTCCCGCTTCTTGCGCCAGTCCTCGATCGCCGCCTTGATCGCGTCCTCGGCCAGCACCGAGCAGTGGATCTTCACCGGCGGCAGCGAGAGCTCCTCGACGATCTGCGTGTTCTTGATGTTCTCGGCGGTGTCGACCGTCGAGCCCTTCAACCATTCGGTCGCGAGCGACGACGACGCGATCGCCGAGCCGCAGCCGTAGGTCTTGAACTTCGCGTCGGTGATCCGACCGTCGTCGTCGACCTTGATCTGCAGCTTCATCACGTCACCGCACTCGGGCGCACCGACGACGCCGGTGCCGACGTTCGGATCGTCCTTGTCGAGCGAACCGACGTTGCGCGGGTTCTGGTAGTGATCGAGGACCTTGTCGCTGTAAGCCATGGTTTGGATTTGCCGTCGTTTAACTTGTTAGTCCCTGTCACGCGCTGCCGCAACACAGCGCACTGCTGCAGGCCCGGACGCCGACCTGCCCGGGGCGAAGCCCCGCGGCCGGCGTGCAGTTGGTTGAATATGCCGTTGTCCTTGTTGTGCCGGCCGCAAAAGAGCGACTGATGCGGCGCTTGCCCCGGGCGAAGCCCGCGGCCGGCGTGCAGTTGGTCTGGTATGCCGTTGTCCTCGTTGTGCCGGCCGCAAAAGAGCGACTGATGCGGCGCTTGCCCCGGGCGAAGCCCGCGGCCGGCGTGCAGTTGGTCTGGTATGCCGTT
>JAGQRB010000136.1 GCA_020425925.1 Planctomycetota bacterium | reverse complement strand
TCCCGGTCACCGCCGCCGGCGGCGTCGTGCGCGATCGCGCCGGCCGGCTCGCCGGCTCGGCGCTGACGATGGCGCGCGCGGCGCAGAACTTCCTCGCGATCGTCGACCGCGCCGGGCCGTGGACGCTGGCGCGCATCGCCGGCCGCAACCCGGCCCGGTTGGCGCGTGCCGAGTCGTTCGGCGCGATCGCGGTCGGTCGCCGCGCCGCGTTCACGCTGCTCGGCGACGACGGCGCGATCCGCTGCGTCACGCCGTGACCGCTCGGATCTCGGCCTCGAGCGCGCCGTCAGGGCCGACCTCGACCGGCACGACGTAGCAGAACTCGCGTTCGGCCGGGTCGGCCGCCGGTCCGGTGCGCACGGTCACTCTCACGCCCACCCGCAGCACGCCGGTGCCGCGCTCGGCGATCGGCACCAGCGCCGCGGCGTGATCGCCGGCGAGATCGACGACGGTGTGGCGCGCCGCTGCGAGCACCGGTGTGCCCTCGTCGAGCACGTCGATCACCGCCGGCGCGGTGGTGTCGAGCTGCTCGATCTCCTGGGGCTGCCGAGGGTCACCGACCGGCAGCGCGATCCGCAGCGTGACGTCGGCGTACTCGCGCAACCGGATCGGCGCCGCGAGTCGCGCGATCGCTTCGCGCCGTGAACCGCGCTCGTCGGCGGCACCGGCCGGGAGCGGCGGCAATGCCAGCTCGAGGCGGCGCACCCGCGCCGGCACCGCGTCGACGTCGATCGCGAACAGCGCGTCGGCGCCGACGTCGGCGACCCAGAGCTCGCCGCGACAAAACGCGAGCCCGACCGGCTCGACCAACCCGGCCTCGGCACCACACACGGTGACACGCTCGCCGCCGACGACCCTCACGATCGCGGGCTGCCAGCTCGCGGCGGTGAAGACCTCGTCCCCGTCGCCGTCGGGCCGCGGCCGACACGTGACCGCGACCGGCCGCGCGAGTCCCTGCGCGACCGTCGTGACGAAGTTGTGCGCGAGCTCGACCGCGCGCAACGCGCCGTTGCCGGCATCGGCGACGTAGAGTTTGCGTTCGCCGGCGCAGAGCCCGATCGGCTCGGAGAACGCGGCACGCTCGCCGCCGTCGACGAGGCCGCGCTCGCCGGTGCCGAGCGCCGCCGACGCCGAGCGGGTGTCGGGATCGAACTGCCAGCTCTGATGGCCCGCGGCCTGCGCGAACCAGACGGCGCCGTCGTGGACGCAGATGCCGGCCGGCGAGCTCAGCGGTTGCAGGTCGCCGAACCCGCCGCCGAAGCGGTCGCTGCCGCGCACGCCGACGCCGAGCACGGCGACCGAACGCGCGTGCTCGAGGTCGATCGCGCAGAGCTCGTGCGCGAGCTGTGCACTCGCGAGCAGTTGGCCACCGGCGAACGCGAGCCCGGCCGGCTGCCGGCATGCCGGCACCTCGCACGCGACGACGCCGCGCGGCGCGATCTCGAGCACGCTGTGGCGCGCTGCCGACGCGAGCCAGAGCCGTTCACCGTCACTCGCGAGCGCGGTCGGCAGCAGGCGCGGCCGGGCTGCCGGCAACACCGGCAGTAGCGGCAGGGCTGCGACGTCGGCGGCCTGGTCGCGCCGGCCATGCGCGGTGAGCTCGCCGAGCAAAAGGTCGATCGCGGCGTCGAACCGATCGGACACCGGCTCGCCGCGACCGCAGAACCGGATCGCGCCGTCACTGTCGATCAGCGTCAAAGTCGGCAGCGCGCGGACACCGAACGCGCGCGCCAGCTCACGCGCCGGATCGACCGCGATCGTGACGGCGTCGCGGTGCGGCGCCGCCGCGGTCGCGACCCGACGTTCGTCGCGTTCGATCGGCTCGACCGCGACGTGCACCGCGATCACCGCGAACGGCCGCCGCTCCCGCCGCCGCGCGCGCACGAACCCGGCGACGTCGGCGAGCGCGTTGCGGCTGTGCAGACAGCCCGCGCGCCAGAACAGCAGCACCGCGACCTGACCGCGCAGCGCGGTCGCGAGGTGGAGCGGCGGGCGGTCGAGGAAACGGACGCTCGCGGGCAGGTCGGGAAGCCGGGTCGGCGCGGACACCAAGGCAGTAGACTGCGACGGAGCCTTCGGTGCACGCACTCGGGCGCGCCGCACCGGACGTTCTCAGTGCACCAGCGTCGCGCTCGGATTGCTCAGCTGCATGCCGGTCACCGGCCCGAAGCAGGCGGCCTGCCAGTCGAGGCGCAGACCGACGAAGCCGGCGACGTTCGGCACCGCGAACGAGCCGGTCACCGGCATGCCGACCTGCTGGACGCCGATCGCCGCGACCACGTGCAGGCCCGGGTCGAGCCAGAACGGGTCCTGGAAGCCCGCCACCGTCGTCGCCGCGACCGGCAGGCCGACGGCGAGGATCGCCGCGTCGCCGACTTCGGTCGTGACGCTCGCACTCACCATGCCGCCGAGTGTCGTGCCGAGAGCGGTGAGCTCCGGCATGACGTCGTCGGTCGGTTCCTCGGGTTGCGCGGGATTGGCGGTGAAGAGCAGCACCCGCGGCGAGACCCGCGAAGCGCCGATCGGGCAGATCGCGCAGCCGCCGGGGAACGTCCCCGTACCGAAGAACCTGCCACTGCGGATCGCGCCACCGACGGCCCGCAAGCTGGCGGAACCGATGAGCGACACGCCGACACCAGGCGCACTGAACGGCGTCATGTTGTGGGCGTCGCCACCCTCGAGCAGGGTGTTCGCACCAGCAACCACGAGCGTGCCGCCCTCGCACGTCACGGCATTGCGACAGAGCAGGCCGGTCTGTTGGTCACCCTCGCCACGAATGGCGCAGTCCTCGATCACGGTATGACTGTTCCTCGAATACAGGGTGCAGCCGATCTGGCACTCGCGCAGCGTCACCCCGGCACAGCCATCGGCGTACACGCCGACGGCAAAACTGGTCGTGGGGCCCGGGTAGTAGGATCCCGCAGGCTGCGTCAGCTGTTCGATCAGCACCGGACCGGCGCACTGCAGCAGCTTCAGTGGCCTGCCCAACGGCGGCACGGATTGCCAGATGAGCCCCCGCAGCGTCACGGCTTGATGCGCCGCGGTGTTGGCGATCTGGATGTCACCCCCGATGTCGACGCCGGGATCAGCGAGGATCGTGAGCCCCTTGCCCGACATCACGAATGCGGAGTAGGAACCCGGTCGGACGAGCAGCACGGCGCCATCCGGCACGTTCGCGACCGCGGTCACCAGGCTGGTGAAGTTCGTTCCGGGGCCGGAATAGCGGTCGACGATGAAGGCCTGGGCGGCGAGCGCCTGGAGCAGCAGGAACGCTGCGAGAACGCGCTTCATGAGCACCTCGGGGATCGAGCGGGTGGACGACGCCAACGACGAAGCTCTACGATAGCGCCGGCTCGCAACCGCGGGGCCCCCTGCCGGTTCCCTCCGCCAAGAAAGGAAGCCATGCGAACTCCACGCATCGTTCTCGCCGCCGCGCTCGCGGCGTCCGCCGCCGCGCTACCCGCCCAGACCGCCACCGACGTCGGCCTCCGTCTCGGCGGCGGCGTGCTGACCGTGATCTACGGTCAGGACTGCGGACCGTTCTCGTGCACGCCGGTGCAGGCCGGTCCGGCCGCCGCCGGACAGCCGTACAACGCCTACGTCTACGGCGCGGTGCAGCAGCCGTTCGCGCTCGCGATCGACCTCGACACCAACGCGCCCTGCATCGCGATCCCGGGCATCGCGAACTCGCTGCTGCTCGTCAACCAGCCGGTGACGCTCGCCTTCGGTCTGACCCAGGGTCCGTCGCTCAGCGCGTCGTGCATCGTCGGCCGCGGCAGCTACGTGCTGCAGTTCCCGAACGGCACGCCGGCGGGCGTCACGTTCCTGCTGCAGGCTGTCGCGGTCAGCCGCGCGCTCAACCAGCCCGCGTTCACGATCGCGATCCGCTCGGTCACGGCCTGAGCGGCGGCGCGCACTCGCGTCTCGTTCCGGGACGCGAGCCGCCGAGCGACCGTTCCGGTTCAAGAACGCCCTCCGACCGGCCGATGCACCAGGGTTGTCCCTCATTCTCGCGAGGGCTCGCCAACGCACGGCTCGGAGGAATCAAGATGTTCGGACGCAACAAGAAGCAGGACGCCCGCGAAGTTCGGGCGGGGCAATCGACGACGAAACCGGCTCGCCCGACGCCGGCGCCGGCAACCGCCGAGCCGCAGCCGACGGAATCACGCACGCCGACCGCACGCACTGCGACCGCACCAACTCCGACGCCGGCCGCGCCGACGCCGGCCACGCCGACCCGACCGCGCGCGCGCGCCGAAGCCACGCCGTCACAACCGCCAGCCGACGCGACGCACATCGGCCAGACCGTGCGGATCCAGGGCGAACTCACCGGCAACGAGAACCTGATCGTCGACGGCTCCGTCGAGGGTCGCATCGTGCTGCCGGAACACAGCCTGACGATCGGCCAGCACGGCAACGTGACCGCCGAGCTCTCGGCCAAGGAAGTCGTCGTGATCGGCACGGTCATCGGCAACATCCACGCCAGCGAGCGGATCTCGGTGCTCGCCAGCGGATCGGTCCAGGGCGACCTGCACGCGCCGAAGGTGGTGCTCGAGGAAGGCGCCCGCTTCGTCGGCCGCGTCGACATGGTCGGGCAGCCGACGGCTGCGGCGATGGGCGCGAGCAACCGGGCGCCGCGCGAGCGACCGGTCGAGACGCCCGAGCGCGCCGCGACCGACACCGCGAGCGCCGACTCGGCTACCGAGGCGTCCACGCCGGCCCAGGTCTGGTCCGACGACGCCCCCGCGTTCTCCGACGGCTCCGCGACGCCGGGCAACGAGGACGCGGACGCCGAGGCGGCGATCGCCAAGGCGGAGAAGAACCTCTCGGGCATGTTCACCGACTTCGATCCGGCGAACCCCTGACCGGGACTGAACCCTTGCGTGTTGGGCCGACGACGTAACACCTCGTTGGTCCGAGGGTTGCGCAGCAGGAGCCGTCGCGGACGGCGGCCGCCGCACAGTTCGCCGGACTCCGGCCGGCCAGCAACACTCAAGGGTTCAGCACCGTGGTGGCCCAGGCGGCGAGGTCGCCGCGCAGGGTCACGAGCTCGCGCAACAGCCCCGCCGCCTCCTCTGCGCCGCGATCGGGCAGACCCTCGCGGGCGAACAGCGCCAGCGCCCGGGCCAGGCATTCGCGCTCGAGGCACGGACCCTGCGCGTGCGCGAGCCGTCGTAGCAGGAGGTCGGCGAGCGTGACGACACCCTGTTCGCGCAACGCGTAGACGGCCTCGGCGACGAGGAACGGCCGGTGCGGGCAGAGCTTCTCGGCGAGCGAGAGGTCGTCGGCAGCGAGCCGCCAGATCGCGGGGGCTCGGCTACCGTGGCGCCACCAGAGCGGGTCGCCGATCTCGCGCGGGCCGTCGCCCCCGGGCAGGGCGGCGGAGCGAGTCGGCGATCTCGGCGGCAGGCCGAACAGGCGGGCGAGCGCGCGCTCGGCGAACGAGCGATGGGTCGTCAGCTTGCCGCCGACGACGGTGTGCAGCTTGCCGCATGCGACCGGCTCGGTGACCGTGAACGCCTCGCGGTTGACGCCACCGGGAGGGCCCTTGACCTTCGGCAGGGTGCGCCAGCCGGCGAACGCGGAGCGGTACTCGGACGGCGGCGGCGCCGGGTCGAGCAGGTAGTCGAGCGCCGCGCGCAGGTACTCGAGGTCAGCGGCCGGCGGCCCGCCCTCCTCGTTCTCGAACGGATCGTCGACGTCGGTGGTGCCGCAGATCGTGCCGTCGCGATGCGGGATCACGAACTGGATGCGGCGATCGGGCAGGAACGCGGCGAGCGCGAGCTCGCCGGCGCGGGGTGCGAGCACGACGTGGCTGCCGCGGCTCTGACGCGTGAGATCGTCGGCGGCGATGCCGCAACGCCGGCGCAGGGCGTCGACCGCGGGCCCGGTCGCGTTGATGACGTGCTGCACCGTCAGCCGGACCTCGTCGCCGGTGATCGTATCGACCAGCCGCGCGCCGTCCGGCGTCAGCGCCTCGAGCGCGCAGTAGGTCGCGACGCGCGCGCCGGCCTCGGCGGCGGCAACCACGTTCGCGAGCGTGAGGCGCGAGTCCTCGGTCGCGGCGTCGAAGAACTCGAGCGCCGAGCGCAGGCCGCTGGTGCGCAGGCCGGGAAACGCGCGCGCGGCCTCGGTCGGGGACAGCCGCCGCGGCCCGGGCAGGGTGCTCGCCCCCGCCAGCCACGAGTAGGCCACGGTGCCGAACCACATCGGCAGCGGCGACGCGCCGCTCGCCGCGAACCCGTCGGTACTGCGATAGAACGGCATCAGCATCGGGATCGGCCGCACCAGGTGCGGACACGACCGCAGCAGCCGTTCGCGTTCGTGCAGCGCCTCACGCACCAACGCGAAGTGGCCCTCGCGCAGATAGCGCAGCCCGCCGTGCACCAGCTTGCTGCTGCGCGAGCTG
>JAGQRB010000135.1 GCA_020425925.1 Planctomycetota bacterium | reverse complement strand
CGCGTTCGCCAGCGCCCGCAGCGGTCGCGAGGTGCTGTGCAGGATCCACCACGCGGCCGCGATCGCCAGACCCAGGCTGGCGATCGACACCGTGGTCATCAGGATCAGCAGCGACGTGCGCGTCGTCTGGATCGAGGCCGACTCCTCGTCGACGACCGCGTCGGCCCGTTCCTCGAACCCGCCGAGGAACTCGAGCAGGTCGGACGACGCGCGCTCGTACTCGGCCTTGGACTCGCGGCGCGCCACCGTCGCCCGGATGTACTGTTCCCGACTCGAGCCGAAGGCGGTGACCGCGGCGCGATACGCGTCGGCGAGCGTGCCCCCGGATCCGAGCTCGGCGGGCAGCGGCAGATCGAACCTGCCGGTCGCGAGCATCGGCCCCATCGCTTCCTCGTGGAACGACTGCGCCTTGCGGATCTCGGCGAGCGTCGCGCCGGGGTCGGTCGATCCGGCGAGCACGTGCAGGAAGTGGATCTGCGTGAGCATGCCGATGCTGCACTCCATGCCGCCGTCGGCAGCGGTCCAGAGCGGCTCGAGCCCGTTCGACCACGACACCTCGCGCTGAGGGTCCTTCTCGAGGCCCTCGACCGCCTGGTCACCGATACCCTCGAGGACCTCGCCGACCGCCATGCAGCGCTCGATCTGCCGGTCGAGCTCCGCACGCGCCTCGGTGAACTCGGTCTGGGCACGCAACAGCTTCGCCACCGCCGCGGCGCGCCGCCGCTCGAGACCCCGGAACTGCGCGACGTCGTCCTCCGGTAGCAAGCCTGCGTTCGCCAGACGGGTGGCGGCCTCGTCCGACATCGCCCGCGCTGCCTGCAAGCGGGTTTCGGAGTTCTCGTCGCGGTCGTCGAGGACCTGTTCGATGACGAGCATGTCGGCCTGGATTCCGATCGTCGTCTCCATCGCGCCGTCGGCCGTGTCCCAGGCCGGGCCGGAGAGCTTGGCGACGGAGTCGCCGAGTCGGCGCAGACCGAGAACCCCGGATCCGGCGCAGACCAGTAGCAGTGCCGTGGTTCCACCGAATCCGAGGGTGATCTTCTGACTGATTCTCATGATGCTCCCGCTGCTGCTCCCCGCACGACGATCGGGATCCGCCGCTGCCGGTCTCAATCGGGATTGTCCTGTGGCGGCGCACGCGCAGGGGCCGGAGCCGATCGAGACAACGGGGGATCCCCTGCGGGAGACCCCGCATCGGCCGCGCCCGCGCCCGCTCGATCGCGGGCGCCGCGGGTCAGTCCTGCAGCAGGCGCCGCGTCAGATCGTGACCCGGCGCGCGCTCGCCGTACTCGCTCGCGGTCACGCGGGCGAGGGCGACGACGTGCTGCCAGCGCAGTGCGGGGCGCGTGCTGGCGAACTCGTCGCAGACGGTGTGGAAGTACTTCTCGGCGTGCAGAGCACCGTCCTCGCTCACGGCGTAGCGCAGCAGGCAGTCGAGAATCGGCCGCTCGCCGAGGCCGAGCTCGCCCCAGCGCGCGGCTGCGGCACAGGCAGCGCGTTGATCGTTGCGCTCGATGCCCTCGACCAGCGCGGCCTCGACCTCGGCGCCGTCGCGCCGAGATTGCAGCGCGGCGAGCTGCTCGTCGAACCCGTACGGCTCTGGGGCGACATGCTCGCTCTGACCGCCGGTGTGGAACGCGGCCGCAACGAGATCGGCCGCGCGGTCGGTCGGTGCGCCGAGTCGCGCCAGGTGACGCCAGGCGTTGGCCGCGTCGGACGCGTGCACACCGACCGAGGCGCCGTGCACCCGCGCTTTGCCGCTGTCGTGGCGCAGCAGCTTGTTCGCCGCCAGCGAGATCGCCTCGCCGATCGGCTCGGGGTCGAATCCCTCGGCCAGTGCGGCGGCGATCCTGTCGGCGGCCCGCGCGCGGTCGGCGGCGAACACCGCATCGCGGAGCTCGGCGACGACGCCGTCGTCCGGCTGCCGGCGGCCGAGCTCGCGGCCGAGCAGCCGGTGCCGATCGAGTGCCGCCGGCACCACGTCGCGGATCGCCGGCACCGGTCGAGCCTTGCGGATGCGATCCTGTTCCTGATCGATGCAGAAACGCACGAACTGTCGCAGCACGGTGTGCGCGTGGTCCTGTCCGACGACGGGTAGGAGGTCGAAGGACCGCCAAGCGAGCACGGTGCGGTGGACATTGATGTCGTCGCGCACGAGCGGGCGCATGGCGCGGAAGGCCGCTTCGTTGCCGTCGTCGCAGATGGCACGGAACAGGCGTTCGGCGGCCTGCATGTCGCCGCCGCGCTCGAAGCGCCGCAGGGTCGCGACCGCGTCGGCGGCGGACTCCGCCGCTGCGACCGGCCGCAGGCGATCGCGGGCTCCGCCGGTCGCCTGGATGCGTGCCGAGTTGCGATGGAGCACCTTGAGCACCGGCAGCGCCCGCAGCTTCTCCGGCATGCGCGCGGCCATGTGGTGCGCCGGCAGCAGCGCCATCAGCGCGTGGTAGCCCTCGTAGTCCTCGCCCGCGAACGCACGTGCGTTCGCGATCGCCCCGGCGCCGAGCAGGGTCTCGAGCCGGGTGCCGGCGCGCAGCTCGCGAACGAGTTCCACCATCAGCGCGTCGGGTGGCTTCTCCTGCATCCACCCGACCAGGCGCTCGATCTCCGGGTCGCAGACGGTGTCGGCGCCGGCCACCGCGGCGGCCAGTTCGGCTGCGCCGACGTTGCCGGCGGCCGCCATCAGTGCACCCTGGCCGAGACGGGTCAGGAACATCCGTCGCGAAGGGTCGTGCATGTCGTCCGCTTCCATGCCGCAAACGGTAACCGATCGGGCGCGGTGCAGGGGCCGCTTCGCGCCGGTCTTGGCGCGTCGACCGTCGGTCAGTGGACGTAGACCAGCACGTTGCCGTCCGAGATGCGCGCGAGGTTGAAGACGTACGGCAGCGGCCGCATGTAGTGCGCGATCCCGTCGTTCTGCTTGCCCGGACCGGCGTAGGTGAAGTCGTAGTCGGTCATGTCCTCGGCTCGAACGCGATCGGCATACTTGCAGTCGTTGACCGGGATGAACGGCATCAGCTTGAAGTCGGCGCGAAACCACTCCTTGGTGTAGCTGACGCCGACGTTGCGGAGCGGTGGTTCGGCGTCGAAGCCGGGCAGCGCGGCGACGCGATCGAACAGGTCGGTGTTGCGGAAAGCGAACTCGAACGGGTATGCGTTCGCCCGCTGCGCGGTCTTCGGATCGGCCGCGTTCTCCTCGCTCGCGATCTTGTGTGCGACCTGGGTGTCGAGCACGGTCACGAGGTGCTTCGCGAGCAGCACGTCGAGGATCTTCTGCGGCGGTTTATCGTCCTGGTCTGCGCCCTCGTTCGCAGCCTTGTTCATGAGCTCGGGGTTCGCCATCAGATCGAGGATCGCGCGTTCGTTCTTCTCCAGGTAGGCGAGCAGATGGACCTGGTGGGATACGTGCTCCTGCGGACCGCCGCCCTTCTGCCAGACGAACTCGAGGTTCGTCGACTGCCGGTCGAGATGGAACACGGCGATGCGATCGAGGAACGACTCCCAGACCGGCGCATCGCGCTGCGCGTTCGACACCGCGGTGAGGAGGAGCGAGGCGGGAAGCGCGATCAGGAGCCGGTGCATGCCGCTCAGCGTCGCCGCGGCGGTCGGTACTGCCAACGCGAATCCGGCGTGTGCTCCGCACGGAAGAGCTCTTCGGCGCGGGCGACGATGTCGGGGTGCGCGGCCGCGACATCGTGACTCTCGCCAACGTCGCCGGCGAGGTCGTAGAGCTCGATCGGCGCCGCCGGGTCGTCGCGCAGGCCGTTCCGGACCGCCTTCCAGCGTCCCATCCGCAGCGCGCGCTTGCCGTCGAGCTCGTAGAACTCCCAGTAGAGGTACTCGTGCTGGACCTGTGTGCCCTCGCCCGTCAGTGTCGGCACGAGCGAGACGCCGTCGGTGTCCGGACGCGGCGCTGTGCCGGCGAGCTCGCAGAGCGTCGGCAACACGTCCCAGTGCGCCGAGATCACCTCCGACGTGCGGCCGGGCGCGATCCGCCCGGGCCACCGCGCGAGGAACGGCACGCGGATCCCGCCGTCGTAGAGACTGCGCTTGCCGCCGCGCAGCGGGCCGCTGCTGTTCCAGAACCCGGGGTCGTGACCACCCTCTCGGTGTGGACCGTTGTCCGAGGACAGCATGACGATCGTCTCGTTCTCGATTCCGAGTTCGGCGAGCAGTGCGAGCAGCGCGCCGATGTCGTCGTCGAGCTTCGTCATCATCGCCGCGAAGCCGGCGATCGGATTTCTGACCTCGGTCGTCCTGCCGTCGCCGCTGTAGCGGCCGG
>JAGQRB010000134.1 GCA_020425925.1 Planctomycetota bacterium | reverse complement strand
CGGTCGGCATCTGCCGCACACCGACCTGGCGGTGACGAGCGACTTCCTGCAGATCAGCGCGCCGGTCAACCCTGGCAGCTCGGGCTGCCCCGTGCTCGATCTCGCCGGCCGCGTCGTCGGCGTGACCACGCAGGCGGCGGCGCACGCCCAGGGGATCTCGTTCGCGGTGCCGAGCCGCACGCTGCAATGGGCGCTGGCCGAGATGGCGAAGAGCCCGGACGGCGTGGTGCGCCGCGGCTACCTCGGCATCGAGTTCGCGACCAGCGCCGAGGTCGACGATCGCGGCTCGCCGCGCGGCGGTGCCGAGATCGTGCGCGTCGTCGACGGCGCGCCGGCGGAGGCCGCGGGGATCCGGCGCGGCGACATCGTGCTCGCCGTCGACGGTGTGCCGGTGGCGGATGCCACGGTGTTGCACGAGCGCATCGTGCGCGGCGCGCCCGGCGCCAGGATCGCGCTGCAAGTCCTGCGCGAAGACCGTATCCTCGGGCCGATCGAAGCCACGCTCAGCGCGATGCGGACGCCCGATCCGGTCAACTGAGACGCGGTCCCGGTCCCCGAGCCTCCCTGCCGTTGCCCCCATGTCCGACCCGTGGTCGTGTTCCCCCGAGACCGTCGCATTCGTGGCGCCGGGCCTCGTGCACCGACTCGGCAACGCGATCTTCACGGTGCAGGGCCATGCCCAGCTGCCCGATCGGCCGATCCCACGCGACACGGTGCTGGCCGCGGCGAACCGCGGTGGTCGCGCGCTCGCCGTCGCACGCACGCTGCTCGGATCGACGTTCGAGCCGCCGGCCGACCCGCTCGAGCTGCTCGAGGTGCTGGTCGACCTGACCCGCATCCCGTTCCGCGAAGCCGGTCACACGCTCGAGCTGACGCGCGGGGCCGCCGCCCGGACCGTCGATCCGGGCACGTTCTGTCCGGCCATCGTGGAGGCGCTGCGTGCGTTCCACGAGGTCCTGCCGCGCGGCCAGAAGGGGGTGCTGCGCATCGCGGTGGCGGCCGACGCGGGCGATCTCGCGGTCCGGATCGGCTATGCCGCCGCCGCCGGGGAACTGCCGTTCCCATTGGCGATTCCGGAGCTGCGCCAGCGCCTGCATCAGCGGCTCGCGAACCGGCCGCGTCGGCCGCGGCTCGAGCTTGCGGGCGCCGCCCTCGAGCTGGGTTTCGGCGGCGCGTCGGCCGCGTCGGCCCAAGCTTGAGAGGGTCTTCATCGTTTCTTGTCCGAACGCGCTAGTCTCCCTCGCGAATCCTTCGCACGGAGGTAGCAGCAGAGCGTGGTCAAGCCCAAGATCCTGATCATCGAGGACGAGCCCGACATCCTCGAAGTCATGCAGTACAACCTCGAGCGCGAGGGTCACAAGGTGATCGCGTGCCGCGACGGCGAGCAGGGCCTGAGCCGCATCCGAACCGACAACCCGGACATCGTCGTGCTCGACCTGATGTTGCCGGGGATGGACGGCGTCGAGGTCTGCCGACAGGTCAAGTCCGACCCCGTCACCCGGGCGATCCCGATCATCATGGTGACCGCCAAGGGTGAGGAGAGCGACATCGTGCTCGGCCTCGGCATCGGCGCTGACGACTACATCACGAAGCCGTTCAGCCCGCGCGAGCTGGTCGCCCGGGTCAAGGTCGTGCTGCGACGCGGTCCGCTGCGCGAGGACAGCGGCGGCGTCAGTGATCGGGTCGTGCGCGGCCCGCTGACGATCGACCTCGGCCGCCACGAGGCGCGGGTCGAGGACCGCTCGCTGGCGCTGACGCCGACCGAGATGCGGCTGCTGCACTTCCTGGCGTCGCACCCGGGACGGGTGTTCCCGCGTGCCCACCTGCTGAGCCGGGTGATCGGCGAGGACGCGATCGTCACCGACCGCAACATCGACGTGCACGTCCGCGCGCTGCGCCAGAAACTCGGCGAACAGCAGTCGCTCATCGAGACCGTCCGCGGCGTCGGCTATCGTTTCGCCGAAGCCGCGAGGTAGTTGCTGAGGAACGGTCCGATCGATCTCCGTGAACGGGTGGGTGCGCTGCCCCGGTGGTGGCGTTGACGACGGCGTTGTCGCTCTTGGCCGGCGCACTCGCGGTCGCTGCGATCGTGCTGTTCCGGCGGCTCGCGGCAGCGCGCGAGGCCGGTGAACGCGCGACCGACGGGTTGCTGCGGGTGCAGCAGGACCTGCGGCTGCGCAGCACCGAGGCCGCCCGCATGCGGGCCGGCACCAGCGCGCTCGACGAAGGCGTGGTGCTGCTCGACATCGACCAGAACGTCGTCGACTGGAACCGCGCCGCGAGCGATCTCGCCGGGCTGCCCGAGCGCCGGCAGGGCAACCCGCGGCGCGTCGAGGACCTGCTGCCGTGGGGCCAGCTCGAGCTCGCGCTCGAGGACCTCGAGCGACCCGATCGCGACACCGACGCGGTGCGCTTCGAGCTCGCCGAGCCGGCCGGCGAGGACGAGCGCAATCTGCTGGTGCGGGTGCGCAGCCTCGGCGATCTCGGCTTCGTGATCACGATCCACGACCAGAGCCGCATCCGTCGGCTCGAGTCGATGCGGCGCGACTTCGTCGCCAACGTCTCGCACGAGCTCAAGACCCCGCTGGCGGCGATCAAGGGCTTCGTCGAGACCCTGCGCGACGATCCCAAGATGCCGGGCTCGACCAGGAAGCGTTTCCTCGAACGCATCAGCACCCAGAGCGATCGGCTCAACACGCTGGTCGGCGACCTGCTGACGCTGTCGCGGCTCGACGAGACCGAGGGCGGCGCCGAGGGCTTCCAGCCGTGCGATCTCGCGCTCGTCACCAAGGAGACGATCCGCGATCTCACGTCGCTGGCCGAGCGCAAGGGCCTCGAGCTGTCGGCCAGCATCCCCGACGGCCCGGTGTTCGTGCGCGCCGAACGCGAGGGCCTGCGGCAGGTCGTCAGCAACCTGGTCGACAACGCGATCAAGTACACACCCGAGGCCGGCGTCGTAGCGGTGCAGCTGCGCTTCACCAACGTGCAGGTCCGCCTCGAGGTCGCCGATACCGGCATCGGCCTGTCGCCCGAGGACCAGGACCGCGTGTTCGAACGGTTCTACCGCGTCGACCGCGCGCGCTCGCGCGAGCTCGGCGGCACCGGGCTCGGGCTGTCGATCGTGAAGAACACCGTGCGCGGCATCGGCGGCGAGGTCGGGGTGCACAGTGCGATGGGCAAGGGCAGCACGTTCTGGGTCACGCTGCCGCGGTTGCCGACCGACTCGTCGGCCGGTTGATCCGCGGCACTCGACGTTCGCGCAGAACGGCGCCGTGTCAACGCCCGGCCCAGGCGGCGAGGGCGCGGGCGACACGACCGAGCAGCGGGGCGGGCCTGGCCGCGGTCTCGACCGCGGCAGCGCCGTTCGCCGCCGGCGTGCCGAGGCGCGTGTCGAAAGCCGAGCGCAGCCGCGCGCGCTCCGGCTCCGTGATAGCGCGCCGTGGGAAGGCGCAGCCGGTGCAGCAGGCGTGCGAGTGCCGCCGGATCAGGATCTCGTCGGCGTCGAGGTCGAGGTAGCGGCCGATGCGCAGGAACGGGTAGTACGGGTAGGCGCAGCAGAGGTAGATCTCGCCGCGGCAGTCGACCGCGAGCGTGTCCATGATCAACGGACAGACCTCGCCGGCGCGCTCGTGGCGCCGCTCGGGATCGAAACGCGTGATGCGTTCGAACAGCAGCGACTCGCCCGAGTAGTGCCGAACGTCCATGTCGGGATGACCCTGGCCGGTGACGACCTCGAACTCGAAGCCGAGGTCGGCCGCGAGCTGCTCGAGCGCGGGCCGCTCGTCGCGGTTGTAGTCGAACTCGAGGAAGCGCAGCTGCAGCCGCGCGTTCGTGCGGCCGGCGTGGCGCTCGGCCGCCACGAACTCGAGGTTGTGGAGCACACGATCGAGTCGGCCTCCGCGGTGATTGCGTTCGTAGACCGCCGGTGTGATGCCGGAGATCGACACGATGAGGTGATCGAGCCCGGCGGCGAACGCGGCGCCGAGCCGGGGTTCGATGTTGGCGAGCGACAGGGTCGACGAGAGCTGCGAGCGCAGTCCGGCCGCCTTGACCACCGCGACGTAGCTCGCGACATCGGGACAGAGCAACGGCTCGGTCCAGCTGTAGAGCCCGACGTAGGTGTATTGCTCGGCCCTGGCCTTGGCGACGATGCGACGGAAGTCCGGTAACGGCATCCGCGCGGCCGAGTTCGGCAACAGGCGTTCGCCCTTCGGACAGGTCGGGCAACGCAGGTGGCACGCGTCCACGATGTCGACGTAGAGGATCGGCACGGCTCGGTTGCCGTGCCGATAGTCCCGGCGGCAGCGCCGGTAACGGGTCGCCGGGAACCCGGGCGTCAGCCGATGACGCCGCCGCGCTCGGCGAACTCGGCGCTCTTCTCGGCCATGCCCCGCTTCGCGTACTCGCGGACCTCCTCGGTGATCTTCATCGAGCAGAACCGCGGGCCGCACATCGAGCAGAAGTGCGCGACCTTGGCGCCCTCCTGCGGCAGAGTCTCGTCGTGGTAGGCGCGCGCGGTCTCGGGATCGAGCGCGAGGTTGAACTGGTCCTCCCAGCGGAACTCGAAGCGCGCCTTGCTGAGCGCGTCGTCGCGGGCCTGTGCGCCGGGGTGGCCCTTGGCGAGGTCGGCGGCGTGGGCGGCGATCTTGTAGGCGATCACGCCGGCCTTGACGTCGTCGCGGTCGGGCAGCCCGAGGTGCTCCTTGG
>JAGQRB010000133.1 GCA_020425925.1 Planctomycetota bacterium | reverse complement strand
CTCGACCGGATCCTCGACCGTCACGACATTGCGGTCGGGTTGGTTGAGTTCGCCGAGCGCGGTGTAGAGCGTCGTCGTCTTGCCGGATCCGGTCGGTCCGGTCAGCAGCACGATGCCGTTGGGGTGGGTGTAGCCGCGGCGGAAGAGCTCGAGATTCTGCGACGACATGTCGAGTCGCGCCGGGTCGAGCGAGACCCCGGAACGATCGAGCACGCGCAGCACCGCTTTCTCGCCCAGCACGCTCGGCAGCACCGAGACGCGCAGCTCGACGCTGTCGCTGACCGCGATGCGGCCGTCCTGTGGTTTGCGGCTCTCGCCGATGTCCATGCCGGACGCGACCTTGATGCGGGCGACCACGGCGCGGTGCAACCCGGCCGGCAGGCTGTAGAGCTCCTCCATGTCGCCGTCGACGCGCACGCGCACACGCAACGCGTCGCGCTGCGGCTCGACGTGGAGGTCGCTGGCGCGCGCGCGCAGGCTCTCCTCGATCAGGTGGTCGACGAGCTGCACCACCGCGTCGTCGCCGACCAGGCGCCGCAGCTTGTCGGCGTCCGACACGCTCTGCATGTCGATCTCGGCCTTGAGCAGCTTCTGGATCAGGCCTTCGATGCCGGCGGCGCCCTTCTGCAGCCGCTCGATCGCGGCCTGCACCGCATCCGGCGTCGACAGCGCGATCTCCACCGACATGCCGGTGACTTCCTGGACCTCGTCGACCGCGAGCAGGTCGAACGGGTTGCGCAGCGCGATCCGCAGGATGCCGTCGTCCTCGCTGATCGGCACCGCGCCGTGACGCATCGCGACGTCGATCGGGACCTTGTGTCGGACTCGCGAATCGAGCCGGCGCTCGTCGAGGTCGTGGAACGGCAGCCCGAGCATCTCCGCCCAGAGCTCGTACGCCCGGCGCCGGTCGATCTGGCCCATGGCGACGAGCTTCTCGATCTCGACGGCCTCGCGCCCGTGACAGTTCGCCAGTGCGTCGGCGAGCCGCTCGCGCTCGCTGGCGGCGATACCGGTCCCGTGCTGCGTAGTCTCGGCCACGCCCGAGCATCGGCAGCCGCCTCGCTTCGACCTGAGGCCGTGCCGGGGGGGGCGAACCGACTCAAGTCGGCCCTGGGGAAGTCCCGATCACCGACGAATGAACAGCGGTCTCACGGTGGCGCCGGTGCGCCGGTCCGACGGCGGCTTCACGCTCGTCGAGGTGATTGTCGTGTTGTCGGTCATCCTGCTGCTGACGGGCATCGCGGTGCCGATGCTGTCGTCCTACATGGAGGACGGGCGTCGGGCCCGCGCCGAGACCGAAGCGCGCATGCTCGGGGCCGCGGTCATGTCGTTCTACAAGGACACCGGCGTCTATCCGACGCGCGACAGCTCGGGCACCAACGACCGGCTCTACGTGCTGCTGTCGGGCTCGACCGTGCCGACCTCGAATCCGTGGACGTCCGGTCACCGCTGGAGCACCTGGGGGCGCAGCGCAACGCGCGGCGACATCCTCGACAACCATCTGCTGCGCAACACTCCCGCGGGTCAGGCTTCGGCGGCCTATCCGACCACCGACCGCCTGCGTTGGCGCGGACCCTACATCGCGGGTTCGGCGCCGCTCGATCCGTGGGGCCGACCCTACATCATCAACGTGATCTCCGGCTATCGCACGCACGTGACGAACTACAAGCGGGTGTTCGTGCTGTCGGCGGGGCCGAACGGCAGGTTCGACACCAGCGACGCGGCCACCGCGACGACCGACATCGCCGGTGACGACATCGGTCTGCTCATGGCCGAACGACCCTGACGGCGTCGTGTGGCGAGAGTGGAGACTCGCCGCCGACGTCGCACTCCCTCCCGATGACGACCCCCAGGATGCGACCGTTCCCCCATGCGGTTCCGATCGACGATCCTCGAGCCTGACGGCTCGTGTGCGACCGCCGAACTCGAGGCGGTCGACGAGCAGAGTCTGCACGATCAACTGCATCGTGAGGGGCGCACCCTGCTGCGGGTCAGGGCGCTCGAACGCCGCGAGTCCGATGCCGCCAACGTCGCGCTATCGATCCGACGTCTGCTGCTGCTGACCCAGGCGATCCAGGAAGCGCTCGACGCCGGCGTGCCGTTGCTGGCGACGTTCGAGGCGCTGCGTGAGCAGGAGACCGACGAACGCATCGCCGCCCTGCTCGCCGACCTCGGCGACCGGGTCGCCTCCGGACAGCCGCTGTCCGAAGCGCTGGCGGCGCACCCACGGGCGTTCCCGTCGGTCTACGCCGCGCTGGTGCGCGCCGGCGAACAGTCCGGCAGCCTGCCGCACGTGCTGCAATCGATGGCCGGTTTCCTCGAGTGGAAGCTCGAGATCGGCGGCGTCGTGAAACAGGCGATGGTCTACCCGATCGTCGTGATGTCGGCGGGCTACGCGATGGTGTTGTTCATGCTGTCGTTCGTGGTGCCGCGCCTCGGCGGTGTGCTCGCGAAGATCGGCGGCGAGCTGCCGGCGCCGAGCCGCATGCTGATCGGTTGCGCCGGGTTCGTCGAGGCCCACATCCTCGCGATCGCGCTGCTCTCGGTCGCGGGTCTCGGCACCTTCATCCTGCTGCTGCGGACCCGGTGGCTGCGCGACGCGATGCAGACGCTGCTCGCCGTGCTGCCGGTCGCCCGCGGCGTCGCGTCGACGCTCGCGACCGCACAGTTCGCGCGCACGTTCAGCGTGCTGCTGCACGCAGGACTGACGATCACCCATGCTCTCGAGCTCGGTGCCGCAGCGGTCGGCCTGCCGCGCTTCCGACGGGCGCTACTCGACTCGCGCGATCGCGTTCTGAGCGGAGCGCGCCTCGGCGAGGCGTTCGCGGCCACCAGCGTGTTGCCCCCGGTGGCGCTGAGCATGGTCAAGGTCGGCGAAGGCGCCGGTCGGCTACCGGCGACGTTCGAACGCCTGAGCCGGCTCTACGATCGCGAGGTCAAGGCGGCGGTGCGGCGTGCGCTCGGCCTGCTCGAGCCGATCGTCACCGTCCTGCTCGGCGTCATCGTCGGCGGTATCGCGGTGTTGGTCGTGACGACGATCTACACCGCGATGCGGGGGATCGGCAAGTGAGCCGGGCCTGCCATTCGAACGAGCGCGGCTTCGCGTTGCTCGTGATGCTCGGGGTGATCGCATCGGCGAGCCTGGCGCTCGTGATCGCGGTCGAGGCATTCGCGCCGCGCGCGGACCGCGACGTCCGGGTCGAGCAGAACCTCGCCTTCGTCGAACGCGCCGCGCGCGACGAGTTCCGTCGCGACGGCGCGTTTCCGGCGGATCTCGACGCCCTCGCGGCGTCCGTCGGCGGACTCGCGTCGGCGTCCTGGCGCGGGGATCCGTGGAGCAGCGCGCAGGATCTCGACCTGACACGCGTCGGCAGCTCGCTGCGGATCCGGAGCCGCGGGGCCGACGGCGTGCTCGGAACGGCCGACGACCCGGTCGCGATCGTTCCGGCCGAGGACCTCGTCCGCGTGCGACAGCGCGGGCGTCTGCGGTTGATCCGCGCCGTGCTCGCCCGCAGTCAGTACTGCTTGGCCGGGACGATGACCGCGGGCGAACGGGCAGCGATGCTGGCGGCGCTGCGCGACTACGCGCTCGCACGTCGCGAATGGCTCACCGCCGACACTGCGGCGCGCGTCGCGCTCGGCACCCGGCTCACGGATGCCGAGACGACGGTCGCCGCGATCGCGGCAGCGCACGCCTGCCCGGCGCTGCCGACCGCCGTCACCGGTGCCGGTGGCCTGATGGCCGGCCTCGGTCTGCCCGACGGTCGGGCGGTCGACGGTGTCGGTGCCGTGTTGTTGCGCAACGGCACGGTAGGGGTCGTCGCGCGCGGTGCGGACGGGATCGGAGGGACCGATGACGACATGTGAACCCGGCACACGGGACGGCGGCTTCACGTTGATCGAGCTGGTCGTCGTGTTGGCGGTCCTCGGCCTGCTGCTCGGCACCGCGGTGCCGCTCGCGAGCGCCGTGATCCAGGCCGACCGTCGACAGGAGGCCCGCGGCGAGCTCGCGGCGATCGTGACGGCGCTCGAGTCGTTCTACTTCGAGAACGCCGCGTTCCCCGCGAACCTCGCCGCAGCCGGGTTCTACGGCGAACACCTGCAGCCCGGCGTCGGCGACGACGCCGTCTCCGACCCGTTCGCAGCGAGCCAGAGCTACGTCTACTCGGTCAACACGAGCGCCAACACCGCGACGGTCTACAGCGTCGGCGACAACGGCGTCGACGACGGCGCGGCCAGCGAGGAGCTCGTCGCAGTGGTGCGCGGCGCGGTCCCGGGCAGCCGCAAGACCGCGGCCCGCCTCCGTCTGATCGTCGAAGTGTTGGCCAACCACATCGAAGCCGGCGGCTCGGTCGCCGGCAGCTGGGCGACGGTGCGCACCGCACTCGGGCTCGGCAGCACCTACGACTACGACGGTTTCGGCACTGCGCTGCAGTGGACCGACGCGACCTACACGCTGACCAGTGCGGGACCCGATCGCGTCTTCGGCACCGCCGACGACATCACGTTGTGAGGAGACCACGATGAAGACCCACGCCGTCATCGAGATCGAGGAGAGGAACCTCACTCTCACGATCGGGGCGACCACCGGCGACGCGGCGCGCGTCTTCAGTTGCGATCGATTTCCGCTCGCCGAGGTCAATCAGGAGTCGATCACGCGTGTGCTGCGCGCTCTCGGCACCGACCCGCTGCGTGGCGCGCTCGGCGTCCACGTCGTCGTCGGCGATCGCCGCGCCACACACTTCGTTGCGACGGCGCCGACGATGCCCGAGCGCGATCTCGTGCGATTCGTCGGCCGCGAAGCGGTGCGGCTGTCGAGTGTCGCTTCCGCCGAGGGGCTGCTGCTGGCGCCGCGGCTGCTGCGTCGGCTGCCGGACGGCCGCCTGCAGATCGCCGCGACGGCCCTCCCGCGCGCGGTTTGGCAGCCGATCGAACGCGCGTTCGAGGCCAGCGGGATGGAGGTCCTGAGCCTGCACACGACCGAGTCGTGTCTCGCACTCGCGGCCGCGGAGCACGACGAGTACACGGCCGTACTCGCGTACGGCGACGGGCGCGCCCGCTTCGTCTACTGCGACGGCGGCGCGCCGGCGCAGGTGCGACGGTTCATCCTCGGCGGGATGAGCGACGCGGGCGCGATGGCGCTCGCGGCACAGCTCGCGATCGAGCTGCCGCGCACCTACGACTGGCTGCGCGAGCAGGGCCATCCCGAACCGAAGGCGCTGATCGTCGGTCGCGGCTTCGGGTTCGACGAGGACTCGCTCGAACTGCTGCGCGGCGATCTCGACAACATCGGCGAGGCCGAGTTCGAGTGGGAGCTGCCCGACGGGCCGACTGGACCCCGCTTCGCCACGCTGATGCTGCTCGCGGCGTTGTTCCGCGAACAGCCGCAGCCGTCCCTGCTCGCCGAGCCGACGGTGCGGGTGCCGTGGAGTCGCCGGCGCGTCGCAGGCATTGCTGCGATCGCCGCCGTCGGCCTGGCGCTCGGTTTCGCCGGTGTCGTCAACGCGCGCCGCACCGTCGACGCCAGCGACGAGCTCGTGCGGGTCGAGTCGGATTGCGTGCAGCTCGAGCAACAGGCCGCGCTCGCCGAGGCCCGGGTCGCGCCGGCCGCCGACGTCGTCGAACTCGAACCCCAGCTCGAGCTCGCGCTCAGCATGCGTCGGCCGGTGAGCCGCCTGCTCGCGGAGCTCAGCAACTCGGCGTCGGATGCGATCCATGTCGAGTCGCTGCAGTTCGCCAGTACGGCGAAACTGACCGTCGCCGGGCTCGTGCGCGGTGAGACGCGGCAGCAGGCGCTCGCCGAGCTCGCGCGCTTCGTCGCCGGATTGCGAGCACTGCCGTATCTCGAGGCCGGCGGACAGGACGAGGTCAAGGAGGTGCCCGGCAAGCCCGAGTGCCTGCGGTTCGTGCTGGACGTCGCATGGAGGAACTCGTGATCCGCATCGATCGACGTCGGATCGTCGCGAGCATCGTGGTGTCGGCCGCGGCGGTGCAGATCGCGTTCGCGGCGATCGCGTTCGTGGCGCGCGGCAGCACGGAGTCCGAACTCGCCGCCGCGCGCGATCGCCACGACGATCTCGTCGAGCGGATCGAGCTCGCCGAGTCGGAGCGGGTAGCGACGGCGTCGGCTCACAGCGATCGCTGGCAGCTCGCCGACGCACCCGACGTCTCGGCGACGTTGCGCCTGGTCCAGGAACTCGGCGACGCGGCCGCCGTCGAGCTCACCAGCCTGGCGGCGACGAAGTCCACGACCGAGGGTCGGCAGTCGTTCCGGATCACCGGCACGGCGAGCCCGGCGGCGGTCTGTACCTTCCTGCGCTCGGTCGAGCAGAGCGACCGGCTCGTCGTGGTCGAGAGCGGGCGGGTGTTGCCGGGCTCCGAGACGGCGGTGATCTTCGATCTCGATCTCGCGACCTACCACGCGCTGCGGAGCGAGGGCAGGCGATGAGTGCCACCGAGAAGCGACGGAAGGTCCATCCGCTGTTCGCGATCGGCCTGCTCGTGGCCGGGTTGCTGTCCGCGGGCAGCGCGTTGATCGACGTCATCGGCGGCGACGCCGGGCGTTCCGCGGGCAGTGCCGACGACGACTACCTCGATGCCGAGCTCGACGAGCCGGTCGGCAACGGCCGCGAGGCCGTCGAGTGGCGCGATCTGCTCGCCGAGTACGGCTCGTTCGACGGCGGAACGGTGCGGGTCGCGTTCTCGGTCTTCGAGGGCGGTGTCCCGGCTATGCCGGCGCCGGTCGGCGAGGTCGCACCGACCCAACGCTGGGACGGTGTCGATCCGCCCGAACTCCGGCTCGGTGTCGTGATGGTCAGCGAGCGGTCGCGGCGCGCGGTGGTGGCCGGGCGAGTGGTCGGCCTCGCCGACGAGGTCGGCGGCGGCATCGTGCAGCAGATCACGCGGGACAAGCTCGTGCTGCTCTGGCACGGCATGGCGCTGACCTATGATCTCGACGACGGCTGGCCGCGCGAGTTCCGCGCCGAGCGGGCACGCCGTCGGCAGCTCGCGGAAGGAGCGAGCGCGGTTGGCGAAGGTGGTGGCGACAGCGTCGGCGGACGCCGATCCGACGACCTGAACGGGGAGGAGAAGGGACGATGAGACTGGCTTCGAGACATCTCGCCGCGGCACTGACCGCGCTGATCGCGATCGGGTGTACACCGGTTCGCCACACCGCTCCGCCCCACCTCGATCACGAGGACGGTGCGGGTGAAGCCGTGTTCCAGCCGCTGATCGTCGTGCCGATGCCCGATCTGAGCGAGCAGCCGGCGGCCGGCAGGGCCATGCAGTCGCTGCAGGCGCGCAGTACGCCGATCGGTGACGTGCTGCTCGCGCTGTTCAAGGACTCGGACATCAACCTGATCGTCGACCCGGCGGTGGCCGCGGTCGAGTGCACCTTCGACATCAAGCAGTCGACGATCGAGCAGGCGTTCGAGGCGCTGCTGCAGAGCGTCGATCTCGGCTACAGCTGGGACGGCGACTTCCTGCGGGTCAGCGATCGAGTTCGCGACACGCTCTACGTCGATCTGATGAACGGCTCGCAGACGTCGATGCAGTCGCAGGGCGGCACCGCGAGCACCGGCTCGCAGGCCGGCCAGACCGACGAGGTCGACTTCTGGGCCGAGCTCGAGGAGATGCTGCCGCAGGTCCTCGGTGACAACGCCGACGCGATCATCAACCGGACGTCGGCGACGATTCACGTCGAGGCGCGGCCGAGCGGCCTCGCCCGGTTGCGCGAGCTGGTGGACACGACACTGCACCGTGTCAATCGCCAGGTCTCGCTCGAGGCACGGATCCTCGAGGTTCGGCTCAACGACGCCTACAGCCTCGGCGTCAACTGGTCGCTGCTGCCGGACCTGTTCAACACCAACAACACCGGTACCGCCGCCGGCGGCGGCATCGTGTCGCAGACGGCGGCCTCCGGCGGCGCGGCGCTGACGTTCGGCGTGCTCGACACCGGCAACTTCTCGGCCTTCGTCGACGCGCTGCAGCGGCAGGGCGAGGTGCGGGTGCTGAGCAGTCCGCGCGTCTCGACGATGAACAACCAGCCCGCGAACATCGCCGTCACCGACCAGGTGCCTGTCATCAAGCGCGAGGTCATCGACAACGGCGGCCTCGCGCGCACCGAGTTCGGCGTCGAGTTCGTCGATACCGGCGTCACGCTGCGCGTGCGGCCGATGATCGGCGAGGACGGCATCCTGACGGTCGCGATCTCGCCGTCGGTTCGCGAGCAGACCGGCACCGTCGTGACTCCGGACGGACTCGTCGAGGTCCCGATCGTCAGCGAGCGCACGGCCACCACGCTGGTGCGGGTGTCCGACGGCCAGGCGATCGCGCTCGGTGGGCTGCGCAGCACGCGCAAGGACGAGACGCGCCAGGGCGTGCCGTTCCTGATGAACCTGCCGCTCGTCGGCCAGCTGTTCTCGAGCACGGTGCAGTCGCGCACCGAGGTCGAGCTCATGATCCTGCTGTCGCCGCGGGTGCTCGACGACACCTGGATCCAGGAGGCGGTGCGGCGTGGCGCGCATCGGCTCGTGCAGCTGCGACGTGGTTTCCAGTTCAACCCGATCGAGCTCGAGGGTTTCCGCTCCGAGGACTGGTCCGCGGGTTCGCTCGCGGGCGTCTCGAAGACGGCGGTCGGGCCGAGCACGCGGGTGCCCGAAGGGCTGCCCGCGCGGGCTGCCGCCGACGCCGGTCTGACGGTCACGCGGCGCGGGCTGTCGTCGCACTGGCTCGGGCGGGCGCAGGCCGCGCTCGACGCCGGTGCCGTGCGCGAGGCGCTCGCCGCGATCGAGCGGGCGCTCGAGCTAGATCCGCGCAGCACCGCGGCGTTGGTCACGGGCGGCATTCTGTGTGCTCGCCAGGGTGACACGCCGCGAGCCCGGACGCTGCTCGACCGGGCGCTGCTGCTGCGCGGCGACGATCCGCTCGCCCTCACGGCCCGCGGTGCGCTCGAGCTGGCGCACGGCTCGCCGCACTCGGCTCGCAGCTACTTCGCCCGGGCGCACGACATCGTCGGCTCGGCAGCGAGCGCGGCGAACGTCGGTGCCGCGATGCTCGCGCTCGGTGACACCGAAGGTGCGCGGGAGTTCCTGTCGAACTCCCCGACCGAGAACGCGCCGCCCGAGTACTTCGCGAACCTCGCGTTCGCCCAGCTCCGCGCCGATCGCATCGAGCTCG
>JAGQRB010000013.1 GCA_020425925.1 Planctomycetota bacterium | reverse complement strand
GGCATCGAGCTGAATCCGAAGTTCCACGAGCTGCTGGTGCGGCGCTTCCCGACCATGGACTTCCATCTCGGCTCGGCCGCGGACGTGATCTCGATCCTCGAGGAGCGCGGCCTGCCGCGGCCGGCCAGGATCCTGTCCGGGCTGCCGTTCGCGAGCCTGCCCGCAGCGGTGCAGGGCGCGGTCGTCGACGGCATCGTCGACTCGCTGCATGGCACGACCGGAGAGTTCCGCACGTTCCAGTACGTGCACGCCTACGGGCTGCGCGCCGCGCGGCGATTCCGTCAGCTGATGGGCGACCGCTTCGACGCCTTCGAGCGCGTCGGCCCGATCGTACGCAACGTGCCGCCGGCGTTCGTGCTGCGCTACTGGCACCCGCAGTAGCGAGGAGGAGTTCAGCGGTTGGCGCGGGCGACCGCCGCGTCGACGAGATGCTGGGGGATGTCGAGTTCGAACGTCTGCACCTCGGTGCCCTCGAGAACGGTGATGCGCCGCGGCTGCGGCATCTCGACCTCGGCGCCGCGACCGACATTGCCGGCACTGGTGAAGACGAACGGTTCGCACTCGTAGTCGCCGGGGCCCGGGAGTCGCACCAAGAGCTCGCCGTTGCCGTCGAAGTTGCGGGAGCCCCATGGCCAGGTCGCGCCGTAGGTGTGCTGGCGCGTGCGGCCCGGGGCGGTGTGGTAGAGGTAGACCGCGAGCTGGTATTGCGGATCGCGCCCGGTCGGCCGCGCGCCGCAGCGCAGCAGGACGGTGATGCCGCGTTCCAGCGCGACCTGCTGATCGCCGGTCACGCCACGCAGCAGTCGTGGCCGATGGCCGAAGGCCGTGACCTCGAGATCGACCGGCAGGGTGTCGTAGGGCAGCCGGCAGATCCCCGACGAGTCGGCCGCGACGGGGTGGGCGCCCTCGGCGCCGATCACCGTGACGCTGGCGTGTTGCAACGGCGTCGAGAGCCGATCGACGATCGTGATCTGCAGCGCGCGCTCGGGGCCGGCGATCTCGATCCTTTGGATGCGCGGATCGCGGCAGGTCTCGCCCGCCACGATCTGCAGCCCGCCGACCTCGGCCGGCGGCGGCCGTTGCCATCGGGCGGCGGCGCCGCTGCGGCGAACGCTGAGCGTGTAGCTGCCGGGGGCCAGCTCCGACACCTCGAAGGTGCCGTCGTGCCGGATCGACGATGCTCGCGACATCGGCTGTGTCGCGCCGGCGGGGGGCACTTCACCCCGAATCAGCAGGACGAAGTCGGCGGCGGTCTGGCCCTCGCCGAGCGCGATCGAGCCGGCGACGGCACCCGCGCGCGACAGCACGAGGATCACGTTGGTCGCGCCGCGCACCACTTCCTGATCCGCGGTCGCGACGAAGCCATCGCAGCTGGCCTGGATTCGCAGGCTCGACCCGGGATCGGCCTCGCCGTGGGCGACGAACGCGAAGAACCTGCCGTCCTCGCCGGTGCGCTCGGTGCCGCTCGTGGTCGCATCGGGCCAGAACTCGCGATCGCCGACCAGCGTGCGGTGCCGCACCCGGATCCGGGCACCGGCGATCGGGCGGTCGTCCGGGCCGAGCACCGTGCCGGCGACGAGCAGCTCGCCGTGATCGAGCACGACATCGCCGAGGTCGAGACCCGTGGGCGGGATCCGTTGGTCGAGGGCGAGACTCACCCGGACGTGCCCCGAACCGTCGGGATGCAGGGCCTTCCATTGATAGCTGCGCGAACCGCCGGGCGGGCACGCGTGCTCGACGGTGAGTTCGAAGCGACCGGCGTCGTCGATCTGGACCTGCTGCGGTCGCGGCCAATCGCTCGGCCGCGGCTGCAGCAGAGGCCTCGCCTCGGCGGTGCAGGCCGGCCACGGCGTGCCGTCCCGGCGGACGAAGCGGCCGCGGACCTGCCGCTGCACGAGCTGGTCGGGTGACAGGCGCAGCGCGCAGTCGACGATCTCGCCGGGGCTGCGCGGGCCCGACAGCTCGGTGCTGATCAGGACGGACCGCCGGTGTCGCAGCGTGACGGTGAGGTCGAGGCCGAGTCCGAGCCACGGCACCATCGCGGTGCCGAGCTCGCGGTTCAGCGCGGGGCTCGACCAGGGGCCCTTCGACATCGGCGCGCCGTTCGTCGCGGCCTCGACGCCGACCTCGACGTCGTCGAGCGGCGGCACTTTGCCGTCGACATCGCGCACCGAGATCGAGAGCCCGCCGGTCGGCGGCAACACCAATCGCTGCGGCGGTGACAACGGGGTCGCCGCGCTGACCGGAACAGCGGGCTCGTCGCGCAACGGGAAGGCGAAGGTCACGTGCCAGCCCGTTCCCTGCTGCAGGCGACGTTGGAAGTGCTCGAACGTGGCGATGCCGGCGGCCCCTTCGGTCATGGTCACCTGGGACGAGAAGGTCGGTCGCGGCGGCGGTGTCCGTTGGCGGCGGACGAGGACCGGGACGTCGGCGCGCGGTGCGCCTTCGGCGGTGACGACCTGCACCTGCAAGTCGCGGTCGGGTCCGATGGTCACGGTGACGCGTCGGTCCTGCGGCAGGCGCGGCACCGTCGCGACGCCCCATTGGTCATCGCACGTGGCTTCGATCATGAGCGGTGCCACCGCAATCGCGAACGCGGCTTCGCCCCGTGCATCCGTCGTCGCGCGTTCCGCGATCTCGGCGCGGATGCGGCGGCCGTCGGGCATATGCATCGCGGTGTCAGCCGCGGCGAAGGCCGAACCGAGCTGGCGCCGATCGATGACTGTGACCTCGGCCCCGGCGACGGGTCGTTCCTCTGCCGTGAGCACGACGACCGTGAGCGTAGAGGGCATCGCCGTGTCCGCAGCGGATGCGTCGGTTGCGACCGCGAGGCGTGTCGTCGGCGCGTCCGCCGTCGAGGTATCGGAGGTCGTGGCCGGCTCCGGTTCGTGCTGCGGCGCCGGCGCCGCGGCCGCCATCTCGCCCGGTGATACCTGGGCGCCCCGTCCGATCAGCAGGACCACGATGGCCGCGACCAGCAGCGTCGCGACAGCCAGTGCGAAGGCGGTGCGTTGCATGCCGGCATTGTATGCCGGCGCGAGTTCGGTTCGTCGGGCACTGCCGGTTTCGAATCCCGTCCGGAAGGGCGTAGGATCTCTCCGATGCAACCAGCCACCGCGATCGAATCACTGCCGCTGCGGCATGGCATCTTGCCCCGGCGGCGCTGGTTGTTGGCGATGCTGTTGCCGGTGCTGCACGGCTGCGGGGCCGAGGCCGACGATCTGGCGCAGGTGCGGCGGGCCCGGACCGACTTCGATGCGGAGGTCCATCGGATCGAGATGCGGCTCGAGGAGGCGCGGCAGCGGCTCGGTGCCGAGACCGCCGTCGATCTCACGGATCTCGAAACCCGACAGAGCGTCGCCGACCGCCAGAGCGCGGTCGACCGGGTGCTGGTCATGATCGAGGAGCTGCGCACCTACGTCGACAACGAGCGGGCCTGGAGCGCGGCCCTCGAGAACGCGGCCGTGTCACCGCGCGGCATCGCCTCCGCGCTCGAGCAGTTTCGCGGCGATCCGGAGCGGGCGCGCCTGCGCTCCATGTTGACCGTCGAAGCCGAGTGGTACGGCAGCATGCGGACCTTCATCACCGCACTGCACGAGTACTTCGGCTCCTGGTCCGTCGACGCGTCGGGCGGGTTGGTCATCGCTGGCGATGCGGCGCAGCCGGCGCGCGAGGCGATCGAGGCGGCGCAGGCGGCGTTGCGCAAGGCCGGCGAGAAGATGCAGGCCGCGCGGCGAGACGATCGGTCCGGTCGCTGATCGGACAGCTGGCCGGGGCCGCCATCGGTGTCTCAGTCAGGCGCGCCATCGGGGCCGCGTTCGCGGGTCGGATTCGCCGCGTAGGCCGCCGAATCACCGCGCGCGATCGACAACGTCCGCCACCCTGATCCGGCCCAGTGCCGCGCCAGCAGCACGATCTGGCCGGCGTGGGTCGCGACGTGCGCGACCGAGCGCAGCAGTGCCTCGATCACCGACAGCTCCTGGTTGCGGATGGTGATCGTCCGTCCGAGCGCGTGATCTCCGCCTGCCGCGACGGTATCGAGTGCGTCGTCGACGATCCGCCAGGCCTCGGTCCAGGCCGCCAGCAGCTCGGCGCGCGATTGCCGCGGTTCGTCGAATTC
>JAGQRB010000132.1 GCA_020425925.1 Planctomycetota bacterium | reverse complement strand
CGCCGTGACCACTGCCCGGGTCGCCGGCGTCGCGTGCGCCGCGAGCGCCGGTGCGAGCGCGGCCGCGAGGTCGGGGAGTTCGGGATTCACCGGTCGCCACCCGGGGCGCTGCCGGCGGCCCAGCCGTCGAGCGCTTCGACGAGCGCCGCCGGCGGGCGGTCGTAGAACATGCCGGACGCGCTCCCCGGCACGGCGCCGCGCAGGAACGCGTAGCAGACGCCGCCGAAGTGGCGGTCGTAGTCGTAGCCCGGCAGGCGGGCGCGCAGCTGGCGATGCAGCGCGAGCACGTAGAGGTGGTACTGCAGCACGTAGTCGTGCTCGCGCATCGCGCCGGCGAGTGCCGCGTCGCCGTAGTCCTCGACCCGGTTGCCGAGGTGGTTCGACTTCCAGTCGATCACCCAGAACCTGCCGTCGTGCTCGGCGACGAGATCGACGAAGCCGACGAGGTGGCCGCGCAGCGTGCGCTCGGGCAGCGTGGCGAGGCGGTCGGCATAGGCCGCGGCGACCGGGCTCGCGCCGGCCGCGAACGTCGCCGCCAGGGTCGCGACCCGGCAGTCGTCGGTCGGCAGCGTGAAGCCCCATTCGGCGGCCGTCGTGCCGGCGCAGAGCTCGGCGAGCGGCGGGCCCGAGGGATGCGTCAGGGCGCGGCCGAGCGCGCGCAGGTTGGCGGTCACGACAGCGACCGGATCGATCGGCGCGGCGTGCGACGCCGGCTCGAGCAGCGCGTGTTCGCGCAGGCGGTCGCGCACGCGGTCGTCGAGACCGTCGTCGGCGAGGCGCTGCCAGTCGAGGTGTTCGAGGATGGCGTGCAGACAGTTGCCGGCGGCCGGGCCACGTGCGAACGCGAAGATGCCGGCGGGCGCCGCGGGCTCGCCGGGCGCGACGCGGCCGGTCGGATCGGCGACGTCGCGCAGCACCGGTTCCGGCAACGCCTCGGCGACCAGTGACGAGAAACTGTGCAGCCCGCGCGCGAACGGCTTGCGCCCGAGTCGGCGGGCGCGGCCGCGGCCGGCGGGCACCGACGCCGTCAACGGTACCGGCGTGGGGTCGGCCTCGACGTCGGTGAGCGACATCCATTCGGCGTTGTCGGCGACCAGGCGTTCGAGCACCGCGCGGATCTTGTCGGGGTCCTTGCTGCGCTGGACCCAGTCCTCGTACCACTGGCAGCGCGGCTTGCCCGGGCGGTCGACCTGCTCCGACGCCGCCAGCGGCGCGAGCATCCACAGCAGCGCGCTGCGCACCATGCCGCCGCCCTGAAAACCGATCGGGCCGGCGTGCACGTAGCACCTGCGCTTGGCGCGCGTCAGCGCGACGTAGACCAACCGGGCATCCTCGGCGAGCCGCTCGCGATCGGCGACGAGATGGCTGGGGTGGGACTTCAGCAGGTCGAAGACGAGCTCGCGGCCTTGTTCGCCCGGCACCACCGCTTCCCGTGCCGGCGAGCGCCCGTCCCACAGGAACGGGCAGAACACCACCTCGTACTCGAGTCCCTTGCTGCCGTGGACCGTCAGGATCTTGACCGCATCGTCGTCGCTCTCGAGCCGGAGCTCGAGCAGCTCGAAGTCGATCTGCTCGCGGTGGACGCGTTCGTGGGCGAGGAACTCGAGCAGACCCTCGGGCGAGAGCCGGTACTCGTGCTCGGCGCGGTGCAGGATCTCGCAGAGCTGCTGCAGGTTGGTGAGGCGACGTTCGCCGCCGCGCAGTGCGAGCCAGCGTCCGGCGACGCCCAGGTCGGCCAGCAGCTGCTCCTTCATCACGACGAAGCCGCGACGCATCCAGGTCTGGCGCCACTGCTCGAAGCGCTCGAGCTGCTGTTCGAAGCCCTGTTCGTCCTGCTCGAGCCCCGCCAGCGCCGCGGCATCGAGGCCGAAGACCCGCGTCGCCATCGCCGCGCGGCAGAGCCCGAGATTCCGCGGCTGCAGGATGGCGCGCAGCATCCGTTCGAGTTCGTCGAGCTCGTCGGTCTCGAGCACCGAGCCGGCCTTGCCGATCGCCGAGACGACCCCGGCATCGCGCAGCTGGTCCTGCACCGCGACGGCCTGGGCGTTGGTGCGGGTGAGGACCGCGATGTCGCGCGGCGACAGCGGTCGGCCGTCGGCCGTGAGTTCGCCGGCGAGCAGGCGCGAGATCTCGGCCGCGACGTCGCGGGCGATCCGGACCTCGGCGATGTTCTTGCGGATCGAGCCCTTGTCGTCGGTCGCGGTGAGCGGCAGCCAGCGCCACTGCAGCGCCGCGCCGCCGTCGCCGACGAGCTGCAGGGCGTCCGGGCCGGCGTGCGCGGTGATCTCCGGCAGCGCGATACCGTCGAGCACGAACGCGCCCGGTGCCTCGCAGGTGGCCTGCACCGCCCGCACCAGGCCGTCGGCGCTGCGCCAGTTGGTGCCGAGTGTGAAGCGCGCGGTCGCATCGTCCTGGGCGGCGAGGTAGGCATCGAGGTCGGCGCCGCGGAAGCCGTAGATCGACTGCTTCGGATCGCCGATCAGGAACAGCGAACGGCCCGCGAAACAGTCCGCGAAGATCTCGTACTGCAGCGCGTCGGTGTCCTGGAACTCGTCGATCAGACCGACGTCGAAGCGGCTGCGCACCGACTCGAGCAGGGCGGGGCGGCGTTCGGGATCGCGCAGCGCGGCGTGCACCCGGGTCAGCAGGTCCTGGAAGGTCACGACCTGTTGCTGGCGCTTCTCGGCCTCGAGTCGCGCGTGCATCCGGTGCAGCAGCTCGGCGCGCAGATGCAGCGTCGCGTCGTCGGTCGCGGCTCGCACCGCGTCGCAGGCGGCGAAGAACGGGTGATCGAGTCGCTGCGGTGGCCTGCGGCTGAGGGCGGAGCCGATCGTCGCGGGGGACATGGCGCAGAGTTCGGCGAGCACGGCGTGCGGGTCGACGCGCAGGCGCTCGGCGAACCGCGGCATCGAGAGCCGACCGATCGCCGCCACCGCCTTCGCCGCGCTCTGGTTGAAGCGCAGCGTCGGGAAGCGCGCCGCGAAATCGTCGTCGAAGGCCGCGACGGCGCTCGCGATCGCGGTCTCGAGCCGCGCGATCCGTGCCGCGAGCGCGGGCGCGGTCGGCTCGAACCGCACGTCGGGGTAGCGCTGCCAGAGCGAGTACTGCCGCACCAGGGCCGTCGGATCGAACCCGCTGTGGAGCAGCAGCGCGCCCGGCAGCGACGACGTCGCGCTGTAGCACGACCGCAGCGCGTCGGCGGCGGCGGTGTGCAGCAGCGGCAGCGGATCGACTGCGAACTCGAGGCCGAACGGTTCGCGGCTCTCGAACGCCGCATCGTCGAGCAGCCGCTTGCAGAAGCCGTGGATGGTGTGCACCGGCACCTCGTCGAAGTCGGCGAGCGCGGCGCGTACGCGGGCGGCGGCATCGGGCTGGCGGGCGAGCGTCGCCAGGAACTCGTCGTCGGAGCCGTCGCGGGTCGCGCGCAGCGTGGCCAGCAGCCCTCGGCGTAACCGGTTCTTCAGCTCGGCGGTCGCCGCGACCGTGAAGGTGACGACGAGCGCGCGGTCGAGCCGGTCGATGTGGCCCTCGAGCAGCAGACGCAGCAGCACGCCGACGACGCTGTAGGTCTTGCCGGTGCCGGCGCTGGCCTCGAGCAGCACCGTGCCCGCATCGAGCGGTGCGGTCGCGAGGTCGAAGCGCGGTGCGGTCGCGGCGGTCATTCGCTGTGACTCCAGATCGGCGCCCAGATGCGCTCGGCCCACACCGCGAACCCTGGCAGCGCCAGCGCGTCGCGCCCGCGCATGCAGAGCGCGACGTGTTCGTCTTCGCCGTCGCTCGGCGGTGCGTCGGCGAAGCCGCGCGGTTGCCAGGCGAGCCGCGCCTTCTGCATCGCCTCCTCGGGCGACCGGCCCTCGTTCACGGCCTTGCCGTAGGCGGCCGAGCTCTTCGGAAACAGCGGCAACGGCTCGGGGCGACCGCTGCGGAACGCCGCGACGAGGTCGGCGAGGTAGCCGAGCGCGCCCTCGGGGTCGATCGCGCGCAGCGCCTCGTCCTTGTCGCGCGTCACCATCCGCGTCGTCGCCGGCAGCGGCTCGCCGCGCGCCCGCAGCGCCGCTCCGACGACGTGCTGCAGCCAGGCCTTGAGCCGGTCCTTCTCGCCGAGCGAGCCGAGCCGGGTGTAGACCAGAGCGTCGTGGCCGACTTCGGCGAGCTCGCCGCGCAGCACGAAGTCGTCGCCGGCGAGCACGAACGCGCGCGGCGCGAGCTCGCCGACCGCGCGGTGGCGTTCGTCGAAGTTGCCGTAAGTCTCCTCGAGCTGTCCGAACGTCGCTGCGCCAGCGCCGCCGACCGGCAGCCGACCGGTGGCGCGCGCGAAAGCGAGCGGGTCGCGCGGCGGCGGCACACCGGCGCGCGCGCGCTCGAAGCGATCGTTGAGCAGGCGCCAGCGCTCGAGGTTGTCGACCCGGAACGGCTCGGTGGTGGTCTCGAGATCACCGCCACGCGGCAGCCAGACGCCGAGCTGGTGCTTCAGGAACCAGCGACACGGGTGTCCGAAGAAGTCGACCAGCTCGGCGAACTCGAGCGGCTCGGGCGTCGCCGGCTCGGCGACCGCCAGCGGTTCGGCGCAGAACACCGGTTCGGGCACCGGCGTCGGCGGCGGCCCGACGTCGGCGGCCGGGCGCGCGAACGTGAACAGCCGCGGGTCACTGCCGTCGAGGTAGCGCGGGCTCCAGGGCTGCAACGGGTGGCGGACGTGCACCAGCGCGCGCGGGGTGCGGCCGTCGGCGGTCGCGGTGGCGCGATCGATCGCGTCGAGCAGTTCGGCGAGCACGACCGACGGGGCGCGTTCGCTGTCGTCCTTCTGCGAGCGCCCGATGTGGGTGATGTGCAGCTGTTCGCGCGCCGCCATCAGGCAGTCCAGGAACAGCTGACGGTCGTCGAGCCGCAGCGAACGATCGCCGGTGCGCGGTTGCAGCGCCGCGAGATCGAACGGCGCCGCGCGGTCGCGGCGCGGGAACGACTCGTCGTCGAGGCCGCAGAGGAAGAGCCGGCGCACCGGCACCGCGCGCATCGGCAGCATCGCCGCCAGTGTGACGCGACCGCTCAGGAAGCCCTGGCTCGCGGCGGCGCCACCGAGCGCGAGCTCGAGCCAGCTCTCGAAGACTCGCGCCGGGACGGGCTCGATGTGGTTCGCCGCACGGGCGCGGGCGCGCAGCTCGGTGGCGGCGGCGCGGAGGTCACCGAGGCCCTGCTCGTCGGCGGCGGTCGCCGGCAGGAAGAGTGCGGCGGCGAGCTCGTCGAGTCGGTCGGCCCACGCCGTGAGCGGCAGCGGCCGCTGCAGCGAGCGCAGCAGTGCGAGCAGGGTGTCGACGAAGTGCACGAGCCGCACGACGAGCTCCTCGCGCCCGCTGGTGCGGTCGGCCGCCGGCAGCTCGCCGAGCACGAGGTCGTCGGTCGGTCCGGTTGCGACCCCGAGCAGGCAGCGCCAGAGCCCCGGGCGCCACGCGTTGTCGTCGAATGCGGGCACGTGGAACTGGCGCTCCCGCATCTCGCCGTCGGCGCCCCAGCGGATGCCGGCGCGCTCGCAGAGATGGCGCAGCGTCGGCAGGTCGCCGTGGCCGAGGCCGAAGCGGCGCTGCACCGCGGGTTCCTCGAGCAGGTGCAGGACGTCGAACACCAGCAGCCGGCTGGCCGCGAGCCGCAGCGTGCGGAAGATCGTGCCGGCGATCGGCGAGTCGTCGCGCGGCCGCTTGTCGGCGATCTGGAACGGCAGATGCTCGCGGATCGGATCGAACACCGCGTGCGCGTACGGGGCGTAGCGTTCGACGTCGGGCACCAACACCAGCACGTCGTGCGGCGCCAGCGTCGGATCGTCGGCGAAGCCGGCGAGGATGCGGTCGCGCACGACCTCGAGCTCGCGCAGCTCCGAGTGGCAGTCGTGCACCAGCAGCGATTCGTCATCCGGTCGCAGCGGGAACCTCGGCAGTTCGCGGCCGTGCTCGCGCACCGCTGCGATGTCCGCCTGCAGGCACTGCAGCAGCGTCGCGGGTTCGCGGTCGGTGCCGGGGTGCAGATCGCGGGCCTCGACCGGGGACAGCTCACCGAGCGCCGACTGGAAGTCGCGCGCCTCGGCGCCGAGGCGCGCGAGCAGCAGGTTGCCGGTGTCGTCGTCGATCGCAGCGGCGCCGATCGCGCGGCGTCGTCGCCGCAGGTCGCCGAAGAACTCCGGGCTGGGCGTCGGCACGTAGAGCAGCACCGGGATCGACGCGGCGATCGACTGCAGCAGCGCGACGAACCCGGGTGGCAGCGTCGAAGGCCCGAAGATCGCGAGGCGCGGCGGTAGCAGGGCGCGCGCGCGGTCGCGATCGGCGAGGATCGCCCGCAGGTGGGCGAGGCGCAGCGCCGACGGGG
>JAGQRB010000131.1 GCA_020425925.1 Planctomycetota bacterium | reverse complement strand
CCGCTGCTCGGCACCTTCTGGCCCGCGGTGGACGGCGACGGTTGCCGGCTGCGCGGCGTCACCGCCGGCCGCCGCGTGGTCGCGACCGAACGTACGGCGCTCGAGCTGAAGGAGCTGCTGCGGGCCAACCTCGGTAACGAGATCGTGGTGCGCGAGACCGGAGACATCCGTTACCGCGCGACGATCGTCGGGCTGCCGACCCGTTCGGGCGAGGAACTCGCGGCCGCGACGGACACGATCGGACCGATGCTGCCGGTGACCGGTGACGCCGTCCTGCTGCGCACCGCCGAGACGCGCCGCGATACCAGCGCCGAACGCATCGCCGACGCCGGCACCCGGCTCGTGCGCCTCGACCGCATCGTCGACGTCACCTTCCTGACCGACCCGAAGACCCGCTTCGTCGACCGCGAGCTCGCGCCACGGCTCGTGCTGGACGTCGATTGCGGCGACTCCGGGCCGCGCGCGGTCGATGTCGAGCTCGGCTGGGTCGAGCAGGGCTTCCGCTGGATCCCGAGCTACCGGGTCGAGATCGACGGTCAGGGCAAGGCGCGGCTGTCGTTGCAGGCGACGCTGCAGAACGACCTCGTCGATCTCGAGAACGCGACCCTGCACCTCGTCGTCGGCGTGCCGAGTTTCGTCGCCAAGGGTCAGCTCGACCCGATCGCGCTGCAGGAATCGCTCGCTGCCGCGGTCGCGAGGATGCCGCGCGGTGCGACCCAGAACGCGTTCAGCAACTCGATCATGAGCCAGGTGTCGTCGAACTTCGTCGCCGAGGCACCCGTCACAGGTGGACCGACCGCCGCCGAGGACGGCACCGGCAGCAAGGAGCAGGACCTCTACGTGTTCACCGTCACCGGCGTCTCGCTGCGCGCCGGCGAGCGCATGGTGCTGCCGGTGTTCGAGCAGGCGATCGAGTACCGCGACGTCTGGAAGCTCGACGTGTCGATCGCGCCGCCGCAGGAATCGTGGGAGCAGTTCCGGAACGGTCCCGACGAGCTGGCGCGCCTGCTGCGCGCTCCGAAGGTCCGCCACGAGATCCGCCTCGGCAACCCGGGCCCGGCGCCGCTGACGACCGCGCCCGCACTGGTGCTGCAGGGCGGCCGCGTGCTGGCGCAGGGCATGACGACCTACACCCCGCCGGGCCACGGCTGCGACCTCGAACTCACGACGGCGATCGATCTGCTCGTCGTCAAGACGGACGAGGAGACCGGGCGGACGCCGAACGCCGAGAGCTGGAACGGCAACAGCTACATGCGCGTCGACGTCGACGGACGGCTGCGCGTGACGAATCGCCGCAGCGAGCCGGTCGAGGTCGAGATCAGGCGGCTCGTGTTCGGCAAGCTCGACGCGGTGCGCGCCGACGGTTCCAGGCGCCAGCTCAATCCCTACGCCGACGAGGGGCCGCTCGATCTGCACGGGCCGGACTGGCGGCGGTACTCCTGGTACTGGAGCGTCTGGTCGATGGTGATGAACGGCGTCGGCGAGGCCAGCTGGACGGTCGCGATCGAGCCAGGAAAGACGGCGGAGGTCGGCTGCTCGTGGCACTATTTCTGGCGGTGATCGAGCCCGTGAGGAATCTCGCGTGAACCGCGCCGTCGTGCTGGTGGTCGAGGACGATCGCGCGATCCGGCGCGGTCTCGTCGATGCGCTGGATTACGCCGGCTTCAGCACGATCGAGGCCGAGGACGGCGATGCCGGCCTGTCGGCGGCGGTCGCCGGCGACGTCGATCTCGTGCTGCTCGACGTGTTGTTGCCCGACATCGACGGTTTCGCCGTGCTCGAACGACTGCGCGCGGTACGGCCGGCGCTGCCGGTGATCGTGCTGACCGCGCGTGGCCGCGAGGAGGATCGTGTGCGTGGGCTCGGGCTCGGCGCCGACGACTACGTCGTCAAGCCGTTCTCGGTGCCGGAGCTGCTGGCGCGGGTCGAGGCCGTGCTGCGCCGCAGCCCCGGGCGGCCGGTGGCGGTCGAGGCGATCGAGCTGCCGGGTCGCACGATCGACTTCGCCCGCCAGGAGGTGCGCTTCGCCGACGGCACGCGTACCGCGCTCGGCGAACAGGAGCAGCGCACGTTGCTGTTCCTGGCGGGCAACCGCGGGCGCGTCGTCTCGCGTGCCGAGCTGCTGCAGCGGGTCTACGGCCTCGATCCGCAGGGCCTGACCACGCGTGCGGTCGACATGCGGATCGCGCGGCTGCGCGAGCGGCTGCGCGATCCTGCCGACGCGCCGCAGGTGATCCTGACGGTGCGCGGTGTCGGCTACTCGTTCGTCGTGCCGGAGGCCCGGTGAGGCGCAACGTACGACTGTTCGTCGGCGCCGCGGCACTCGTGCTCGGCGCGTTGGCCGCGCTGACCTGGGCGTTGCTCGCGGCCGAACGCGGCGAGCGCGCCGCGGTTCACGCCGCCGCCGACGAGCGCCGGATCGCCGAGGCCCTGCTGCGCATGGACCTCGGACTGCAGCCGATCCTCGCGGGCGAGGCGGCGCGATGGGCCGCCAGCGCCGGTCGCCCCACCGGTTCGCCGGTGACGTTCCTCGGCCGCGCGTTCGCGATCGGTGCGGACGGTGAGGTGCAGGCGACCGGCGAAGACGCGGACGCGCTGCCGGTCGACGAGCTCGCCGCGCTCGCTCCGGCGGCGGTGCCGTTCGAGCCGCAGACCGAGCCACTCGATCCGGCATCGTTCGCCGGCCGCAGCCAGATGGCGCAGAACTTCCAGAACACGATCGTGCTGCCGCCGAACCGGCTCGTCGCCGGTCCGTTCGCCGCCGTGCTCGCCGGCAACGGACGCATGTTCCTGGTCCGGCGTGCCGGGGCGGCGGTCCAGGGCCGTGAGATCGACTGGCCGGCACTGCGGCGCTGGCTGCTCGGTCAGATCGAGGACCTGCTGCCGCAGGCGAAGTTGCTGCCGCTGCGCGGCGAAGCCGTCGCGCGGCGCCTCGCGACCCTGCCCGTCGCGCTCGAGCCGGGATCGATCCCGGCACCGCCGGCGGGTGCGACGAGCTCCGCGTTCTGGCTGCTCGTTGCGACCTGGATGGTGGTGGCGCTCGCGCTCGGCGCGATCGGATTCGCGTTGCGCGCGGCGACCGAGCTCGGCGAACGCCGGGCGCTGTTCGTGTCGTCGGTGACGCACGAGCTGCGCACCCCGCTGACGACATTCCGGATGTACGCGCAGATGCTGAACGACGGCATGGTGCCCGAGACCGCACGGCCGGACTACATCGCGACGCTGCACGGCGAGTCCGAGCGGCTGTGCCGGATCGTCGAGAGCGTGCTGCTCTACGCCCGGCTCGAGGACGGGCGCGGCGCCGCGGCTCACGCCAGGGCGGTTCCGGCCGAGGAACTCGTCGCGCGCGTGCAGGCCGAGCTCGGCCGGCGCTGCGCCACCGCGGGCTGTGCGCTCGGCCTCGAGGTCGAACCGATCGCGGGCGGCGCGGTGCACGTCGATCCGCAGGCCGTCGAGCAGATCCTGCTGAACCTCGTCGACAACGCGATCAAGTACGCCGATGGCGCGGCGATCGTCCTGCGCGGCCGGCTCGGCGCCGGCGAGCTGCAGCTCGAGGTCGCGGACGGCGGCCCCGGCATCGCGGCTGTCGACCGTGCCGCGATCTTCCGCCCGTTCCGCCGTGGCGTTCGCGAGCGGACCGGCGAGACGCCGGGCCTCGGCCTCGGCCTGGCGATCGCGCACGGCCTCGCGCTGGCGATGGGTGGGCAGCTCGAGCTGATCGCGACCTCGGCCGCGGGTACGACGTTCCGGCTGCGGCTGCCGTTGGTCGACCGCGGTCGCTGAGCCCGAACCGGCGATTCAGAAATCGCCGAGCGTCGCGCGCACGCCGTTCGAACCGCTGAGCGACGTGACCGTGGACGTGGTGCCGAACTCGACCTGCAGAACCTGCTGCAGCAGCTCGATACCGATCAGGCCGGGATCGTCGGGCAGCGCGACCGACAGCTCCACGGTGCCGACCGCGGTCGGCACCAGCAGCACCGAGTGCAGTGGGCGGATCACTAGATCGCAGCCCGGGACGCCGGCCGGGTGAAGAGCCGACAGGGGCGTGATCACGGGATCGAGGCCGACGACGAGCGCACCGAGGGCGTTGGCGGCGAAGCCGGCAGCGACCGAGCGGTGCTGGCCGCCGATCCAGGGCAGCGAGCGGTTCGACAGCGTCAGTGGGCCAGCCGTGCCGTTGTACGGACTGCTGATCGACTCGAACGTTGCCGGGCAGGTCGTCGCGATGTGCGCGAGATGCGACGAAGGCCGGCCGCCGACGCTCGTGAACAGGCCGCCGATCACGATCTCGCCGTCCGGCATCGTCGCGATGCATGTGACGTAGCTGTCCGTCTCGCTCGTGGTCACGCTGCCGACGGGCGGTCCCCAGGAGAGTCCGTTCCAGCGCTGCAGGCTGATCGTCGAGTTGCCTGCCGCGAGCACGTCGCCGTCCGGCAGGACGGCCACCGCGGCGACGTATGCCATCGGGCAGTCAAGCGGGCGCCAGCGGCTGCGACCGACCCACTCCGCGACGCCGAGCGATGGCACGCCACCCGCGATCGCGAAGTGGCCGCCGACGACGAGGTCACCGTTCGGCCGCAGGGCCAGCGATGACACGCCCGGCGTTCCGAAGAACGAGCCCGCCCCGGCGACGCCGGAGCCGAGCGGCGACCAGTTCGATCCGTCCCACTCCGCGATGTTGTCGGCGGCGACGCCGCCCGCGCTGCCGAACAGGCCGCCGACCACGATGTGACCGTCCGGCCGCACCGCCAGGCACATCACCGCACCGTTCACGCCGGTGCCGAGCGGCTGCCAGTTCGAACCGTCCCAGCGCGCGATGCCGCGGGCGAGGACACCGCCGGCGTGGGTGAACGCTCCGGCGACCAGCAGGTCGCCGTTCGGCAGAACCTCCAGTGCCGCCACCGCGCCGTCGGTGCCGGCGCCGAACTCCGTCCAGCTCGTTCCGTCCCAGCGGGCGATGTAGCGCGCCGAGGCGCCGTCCGCCCGGCTGAAGATCCCGCCGGCGACGATGTCGCCGTTCGGCAGCATCGCGACTGCGCGTACGGATTCGTTCATGCCCTGACCCAAGGCCTGCCAGACACCGCTGCGCCGCAGCGCGATGCGGCTCGCGCCGGCACCCCCGATCGAACGGAAGCTGCCGCCGGCGAGGAGATCCCCGTTCGGCAGCGGGGTCAGGGCGTAGACGATCGCGTCGGTGCCCGGATTGGTCGGCGACCAGGAGGAACCGTCCCACAGCGCGATCGCGTTCACGCCGTAGCCGCCGGCGAGCTGCAGGTCGCCACCGGCGGCCAGGCTGCCGTTCGGCAGCATCGCCAGCGAGAAGGTGCGGCCTGCGAGCCCGGTGCCGATGCTCTGCCAGCTCACCCCGTCCCATTGCGCGACGCCGAGGAGATCGCCCGCGGCCGCGACATCGCCGTTCGGCAGTTCCACGAGGTCGTAGATGAAGGAGGTCGTGGCCCCCATCGCCGACCAGGCGTTGCCGTCCCACCGCGCGACGTTGCGGGCGGTGACACCGCCGGCCGCCGAGAAGCTGCCACCGACGACGAGGTCGCCGTTCTGTAGTGTCCTGAGGGCGCTGACGCGGTTGCCGGAGCCGGTGAAACCGGCCCCGAGCGCCGACCAGCTCGCACCGTCCCAGCGTGCGACCGCTGCGACGCCCGCGCCCCCGATCGCGGTGAAGGAACCGCTGGCGATCAGATCACCGTTCGCCTGCACGGCGAGCGCATCGACGATCCCGTTCATCGTCGCGAGGGTGGACCAGCTGTTGCCGTCCCAGACCGCGATCTCGCGGATACCGCCGGTCTGCCAACCCGCGGCGACGAGATCTCCGGTCTGCAACACGGTCAGCGCGGTCACGTTGAAGCCGACGCCCGCGCCCAGCGCCGACCAGCTCGTGCCGTCCCAGCGCGCGATGTTGTTGGCCGCGACGCCGCCGGCGGTACCGAAGATTCCGCCGGCGATCAGGTCGCCGTTCGGCATCCCCTGCAGCGCAGTGACGGTCTCGGCGATCCCGCTGCCGAAGCCCGACCATTCGGCGAGCACCGGGTCGTACGCGGCCACGTGCATCGCGGCGACGCGACCTGCCCGCGCGAAGGTGCCGGCGCAGACCAGCACGGCCGGCGCCGGACCGGCGCCATCCGGATCCCAGGTGGTCATGCGGCTGATGTTGCCGTTGACGCCCGGAATGCCCTGGCCGGGCAGCCAGATCGGTTGGCACGGCACGACGTCCTGGGCGATCGTCGCCGTGGTCGTCGCGACCAGGGCGAGGGCGAGGACGCCTGAACGATAGGGTGAAGAACTCGCGGCCGAGTTCGTCATGCGTTGCTCCTGTGTGGGCGGATGTCGCGAGCGGGGTCGGGCGCTACTAGGCGCGCCAGCGCCGAGGTTACCCGCTTCGTGGGTGCCGGAGGCTGCAGCGCCACGGTTCCTACGAACCGTCGCCGACGAGCCGCAGGTAACTCTCGTAGCGCGCAGGAGGCAGCGTCCCGTCGGCGGCGGCCGCGCGCACCGCGCAGCCGGGTTCGGCCGCGTGACGGCAGTCGCGGAAACGACAGCCGGCGCCGAGCTCGGCGATCTCCGGGAAGGCCGCCGCCGCGTCGCTGGCCTCGGCGACGAGCCCGAACAGGCGCACGCCCGGCGTGTCGACGAGCTGTGTGCCGTCGGCGAGACGGCGCAGGCTCGACGCGGTCGTGGTGTGACGGCCGCGGCCGTCCTGCTCGCGAACCTCGGCAGTTGCCCGGTCGGCATCCGGATCCAGCCGGTTCAGCAGCGTCGACTTGCCGACGCCGCTGTGGCCGACGAACGCGGCCGTCGCGCCCGCGAGTGTCGCAGAGAGCTCCTCGATGCCGTCGCCGCCGAGCGCCGAGGTCTGCAGGATCGCGACCCCGCGGGCGCGGTACGGCGCGAGCTCGGCGTCGCGTGCGGTCGCGTCGTGCGGCAGGTCGCACTTGTTGACGCAGACCAGCAGGTGGGCGCCGCTGTCGGCGAGTGCGGTGAGCAGGCGGTCGACGAGCCCGGTGCGCAGCCGACCGGCGGTCAGCACGAGCACGACGATGTCGACGTTGGCGGCCAGCACGTGGCGTTCGCCGTGTTCGCCGTCGCTGCGGGCCAGTTCGCTGCGCCGTGGCTGCACCGCGACGACGACCGGTTCGGCGCCGCGGCGCTCGTGGAGCACGGCGACGTCACCGATCGCGATCGAGTGGCGCTGCGTGCTCGCGATCGCGGGCGCGAGCATCGCGACGTGCTCGCCGTCGTCCGCCAGCACGCGCGCGCGGCCGCGGCCGAGCCAGACGACGGTCGCGACGAGTTCCGCCGAGTTCGGGACGAAGTGATCCCGTTCGGTCGGAACGGCCGGGGTCGTGCCGCCGGGCGGCCGCCGGTGCATCTTCGCGAACTCGGCGTCGGCGTCGTCTTCGTCGCGCCAGCGACCGCGCGTGCGCCGGTTCGCCTTGCGCGCCTTGTCCTCCTCGTGGCTCGTGACGTGACGCTGGGCGCGTTCGTAGCGCCGCCGCTGCCGCTCCTTGTCCGCCTCCGACATCGCGTCAACTCGTCGTCGGCGCCGTTGCGCCGCGCAGCACGAAGAAGCCGATCGTGCCGGCCAGGAAGGATGCGGCGAGGATCGCGACCTTCGAGGCCTCGAACGCCTCGGGCTGGCCTTCGAACGCGAGTCCGTCGATGAACAGCGACATCGTGAAGCCGATGCCGGCGAGCCAGCTGACGCCGTGAAGGTGGCGCCAGCCGGTGCCGGCCGGCAACGCGGCGCCGAAGAGCCGCACGGCGAGCAGGGTCGACAGCAGGATCCCGATCGGCTTGCCGACCACCAGGCCGACGAACACGGCCTGCGCCGCCGGATGCGTCGGCGCGGTCTCGAGACCGTGCGTCAGGTTCACACCGGCGTTGGCGAGCGCGAACACCGGCACGACGAAATGCGCGATCATCGAATGCAAGCTGTGCACCATGCGCTGCAGCGGCGCCTGCACCGCCTCGCAGTGGATCTCGAGCTCGTGCACGCGCTCGAGCTGTGGTGCGTTCGTTCGCGGCGTCGGGTCCATCTCGCGGTCGAATTCGGTCAGGAGCTCGCGAGCGCGCCGCGAGAACACGTTCTCGTCGAGCTTGCGGCGGGCCGGCACGGTCAGCGCGAGCGCGACACCCGCGATCGTCGCGTGCACTCCCGAGCGCAGGAACAACAGCCAGATCGCGATGCCGAACGCCGCGTACGGCCAGGTCTTCCGGACACCCAACCGGTTCGCCGCGAACGACGCCGCGATCACCAGCGCGCCGAGACCGAGGTAGGACCACGCGATCTGCTCGGTGTAGAAGATCGCGATCACGAGCACGGCGCCGAGGTCGTCGGCGATCGCGAGGCTCGCGAGGAACACCTTGAGCGACGACGGCACGCGGTCGCCGAGCAACGCGAGCACGCCGAGTGCGAACGCGATGTCGGTTGCCATCGGGATGCCCCAGCCCGACATCGCCGGGCCGCCGCCGTGCAACGCGACGGTCGCGGCGTAGAGCCCGGCCGGCAGCAGCATCCCGCCGAGCGCGCCGGCAACCGGCAGGATCGCCCGGCGCGCGGTGTTGAGCTCGCCGTCGAGGATCTCGTGTTTGATCTCGAGCCCGACGAAGAAGAAGAACACGACCATGAGGCCGTCGTTGATCCAGTGCGCGATCGACTTCTCGAGCGCGTTCTGGCCGAGCCGGATCTCGAACTCGGTGTGCCAGAGGTGGTCCCACGCCGCGGCGATCGGCGAGTTCGCGATCGCGATCGCGACCACCGCGCAGAACACCAGCAGGATCCCCGGGAACGCCTCCGAGCGTAGCATCCGGGCGAGTGGTGAGAGTTGAGAGGGCACGCGCGAACGCTACGGGGCGACGCACGACGAGTCAGCCGAATCGGACCGGCGGGCGCCGAAATCAGCGGCCACCGACGCGGCCGGTGGTGCCGGGCGTCGCCGCGAGGCCGGTCGGGCTCGCGACGTCGAGCGCGAACGCCTGGGCGTGGAACTCGCATCCGATCAGGCCGGCCGCGGTCGGGATCGCGATCGTCCAGCGCCCGCAACCGTTCTGCAGCGGCAGCGCGGACGCGAAGTCGGGGCTGACGGCGAGCGCGCAGCCCGGGAATCCGAACGGCGCGAGCGAGAACGGCAGCGAACCACCGCTCCAGCTGCGGCGCGACAGCCCGAACACCGCGAGCGCGAGCGTTCCGGGCAGCCGCAGCAGCGCGAGTTCGAAGTCGACCCCCGCGTGCGGCAGCTGCCCGAACTCGGCGGCGAGCGCGGGTGTTCCGAGGCTCCCGCCGCAGCCGTTGCCGAACGGCTCGAACGCCGCGGCGTCGATCGTGCCGTAGCGCCACGTGCCGTCGTTCTGCGCGACGACGTGCAGCAGCGAGTGCCCGGTCGCGTCGAAAGCGAGAACCTGCCAGTAGCTCGCCGGCGGACCCGTCGGCGTGCCGCGCTCGGTCCAGTCGATGCCGTTCCACTCCCAGGTGTCGCCGCGGTAGCCGGTCGCGTCGCGGCCGCCGTGCAGCACGGTCCGGCGCCGCCCACAGTCGAACACCATGCGGTGTTCCTCGCGGGCGCTCGGCGCGTGCTGCGGTCCGCGCTGGCTCCAGCTCACGCCATCCCATTCCCAGGTGTCGGCGAGCAGGCCACCGCCACCGCGGCCGCCGAACAGCGCGACGCGGCGGCGCGGCGCATCGAGCGCGAGCGCATGCCCGGCGCGTGCCGGCGGCACGTTCGCGGGCAGCGCCATGGTCCACTCGCCGCCGTCGAACAGCCAGGTCGAGCTCCGTGGCTGACCGGCGATGTCGCGGCCGCCGAACAGCAGCAGTCGATCGAAACGCGGGTCGAGTGCGAGATCGAAGCCGCCGGTGACGCCGGGCAGCATCGCGGGCGCGAGCAGCGTCCACGTCGTGCCGTCGTAGTCCCACGTCTGCTCGGCGCTGCCCGCGGTTGCGGGCTGGTGCAGAATCACGTGCCTGCGGGGCGGCAGCCACGCCAGCCGATGCTGATCGGGCCAGGCCGGGCCGTTGCCCTGGTCGACGAAGTGCCAGCGGCCGGCGCGCCATTCCCAGGTCTCCGTCGTGTAGCCGGGGCCGAAGCCGAACCAGACGACGACGTCCCTGCCGCCGTCCCACGCCGCGTCCGCGGTCGGCAGCGGGTACAGCCCGGGCTGCTGTCCGCGGTCGGCGACCTGCCAGTCGCTGCCGTCGAATGCCCAGATATCGGAGGCGAGCCCGGTCCAGGTCTCGCCGCCGACGACGAGCATCTGCTGGCGCACCGGGTCCCACACCGTGCCGTGGCCGAGTCGGCCGATCGGTTCGTGCACCGTGGTCCGCTGCGTCCACGCGATGCCGTCCCACTCCCACGTGTCGCTCTTGTAGTGCCCGGGTTCGTCCGAGCCGCCGAACAACACGACGACGCCACGGTTGTCGTCGTAGGCCATGCCGTGGCTCCAGCGCGGCAACGGATCGTTCGGCCAGCCCGCCGTGCGATCGGTCCAGTCGACGCCGTCCCATTCCCATGTGTCCATGCGCCAGCAGGGGCCGAGCGCGAAGCAGCTGCCGCCGAACATCACCACACGGTCGCGCGCCGAATCCCAGGCCAGTGCCGGCGCCGAACGTTCGCCGGGTCGGTGCGCCGGGCTCCGTTCAGTCCAGTCGACGCCGTCGTACTCCCAGGTGTCGTCGAGTTCGGGGAAGCCTGCGCCACGACCGCCGAACATCAACGTGCGGTGGCGGCTGCCCTGCCAGACCATCGCTGCGAGCCTGCGAATCGGCGGGTTCGTCGCGGTCGACCGCTGCTGCCAGTCGACGCCGTTCCACTCCCACGTCTCGGCCGACTCGCCGGTGGCGGTGCGGCCGCCGAACAGCACGACGACGCCCCGTACCGCGTCGAACGCCGCGGCCGCGCCTTCGCGCGCTGCCGGCGCATGGCGCGATGTGACGCGACGCCAGGACGCGAGCGGGTTCCATTCGAACGTCGCGTCGAGCCGACCGGCACTCGACGTGCCGCCGAACAGCACGAGCTGGCCGCGCGCCACATCGAACGCGCACGCCGCATGGGAGTGATGGGCGAGCAGCGGAGCACGCGCCCAGTCGGTCTGCGCAACCGCATCGGCGAGCAGCGCGATCGCGCACGCCGCCGACGCGACGGTCGGGTGGAGTTTCATCGCGATCTGCAGCCATCGTCCGCGATCGGCGCGGTGCACGACATGCGCAGAAGGGACCGTTCGGGGTGGCCCGGTCCCGGATCAGCGCGCCATGAGTGCCCGGATTTCGGCGAGTCGTTCGGCCGGCGGCAGCGTCGCGGTCGGCGGATAGCCGAACAGCTCGTTCGCCGGCGTCGCGACGAAGTGATCTCCGAGGATCTCGAAGTGCTCGAGCGTCACCTCTGCCGGGTGGGACAGACCGGCCGCGTGGCAGAGCCAGAGCATCTCCTTCTGCAGCGTCGCGAGGTAGTTCGCGAGCCGCGCCGCCTTGCTGGTCGGATCGAGGCCGCGCATCAGCCAGCGGTTCTGGGTCGCGACGCCGGTCGGGCAGTGGCCGGTGTGGCAGCGCTGCGCCTGGATGCAGCCGAGCGCGAGCATCGCCTCGCGGGCGACGCCGATCATGTCGCAGCCGAGCGCGGTCGCGAGCAGGCCGAGATGGGGGAAGCCGAGCTTGCCCGAACCGAAGAAGACCACGCGTTCCTGCAGCTCGGCCGCGCGGAACAGCCCGAAGACCCGCGCCATCGCGAGCTTGAACGGCAGCGCGACGTGGTCGCTGAACACCAGCGGCGCCGCACCGGTGCCGCCTTCGCCGCCGTCGATCGTGACGAAGTCGACGCCGCGTTCGCCGTTCTGCATCAGCCGAGCGAGCTCGTGCCAGAACCCGGTTTCGCCGATCGCCGACTTGATCCCGACCGGCAGGCCCGACGCCTCCGCCAGCGACTCCACGAAGTCGAGCAGCGAGTCGGCGCAGTGGAACGCGCTGTGTGTCGACGGGCTGACACAGTCCTCGCCGACCGGCACGCCGCGGATCGCGGCGATCTGCGCGGTGACCTTCGCGCCCGGCAGGATTCCGCCGTGACCGGGCTTCGCGCCCTGGCTGAGCTTGATCTCGATCGCGCGGACGTCGTGGCGAGCGAGGGTGTCGAGGAAACGGCTGCGGTCGAACCGGCCGTCGGGCCCGCGTGCGCCGAAGTAGCCGGTGCCGAGCTGCCAGATCAGCGGACCGCCGTGGTCGTGGAACGGCGCGATGCCACCCTCGCCGGTGTTGTGCAGCGCGCCGGCGAGCTTCACGCCCTCGTTGATCGCCATCACGGCGCGCTCGCTCAGCGAACCGAAGCTCATCGCCGAGACGTAGAGCATCGAGTCGGGGCGGAACGCACGCTTGCGGCCGCGCGCGCCGCCGAGCACCTTGCCGCACGGGATGCGCACCGGACCGTCGTGCCTTGCCGGCTCGTCCTTGCCGAACACCGCGTGCTTGAAGATCAGGTAGTTCGGCGACAGCTCGAGATCGTTGTCGGTGCCGAAGCCGAAGTAGTTGTT
>JAGQRB010000130.1 GCA_020425925.1 Planctomycetota bacterium | reverse complement strand
TGCCCTGGCCGCCGCCGCCGCCGCCGCCACCACCGCCGCCGCGGCGCCGCCGGCGCCGCCGGCCACCACGCCAGCGCTTGCGATCGGGACCGGCGTCCGAGGAAGAGTCGGTACTACTCTGGTAGTCGTTCTCGCTGATGCTCATGCGTTGCATCCCGGCCGCCGCGACCCTCGTCCGGCGGCCTCAAATCCGTGAGCTCTGGGCGCCCCGCGCTGCATCGGTGCGGTCGATCGCCCGTCCGCCTGCCCCAGCTGGGCCGGAGCGGACCTTGAAACCCTCCGGGAACGACCCGGAAGTCGATTGGGAACGGGATCGGCAAGGCGGAAGATCTCCGCATGCGGCCGGTCTTCCTTTGCTGGCACCAACGCCTGGCGAGGCCTGGGGGCTGGTGACAGCGCCGAAAGACACGATCGGGAGGCTCGTCTTGCCGAACCCCTGCGCTCCTGCCGCAACTCCGGCGACTGGAAGGCTGAGCGTAGGCCCAGTATCGCACCCCTCGGCGCGCTCCAGGCGGCTACGGGCGGGCACGCTAGCCGCGAACCGCCTTCAGCGCAAGCCCGGACTGACGCCGATTTCGATTCGGCTGTCCAGGGGCACGATCCACCGGCCACGGGTGGCAAAACAGCGCGGTTGCGGCGTGCCGCAGCGTGCGCTATCCCGGCCCGAGCGGTCGGCCGACCGTCGGTCACGCGCGATGGCGCTCAACCCGGCCCCCACCGCGACCCGATGACAAGGGCGGCGGCACGCCGCCAGCCTTCCATGACAACGATGCCGCACGACCATCTCGATCCCCGCCGCCTTCGCCTGCACGACGACGACGAAGACGACGATTCCAAGAACGACAAGGACCGGCCGATCCCGAACCCCTACGAGAAGGCGCTGTTCGACTCGCGCACGCTGCTTATCAGCGGGCCGGTCGACGACAAGATGCTGCGCGACGCCACCATCCGCTGCATGGCGATGGAGCAGAAGGACAAGGACGCCCCGATCCAGGTGTTCATCAACTCGCCGGGCGGCAGCGCCGACGCGGGCTTCGCGATCTACGACATGCTGCGCTTCATCAACCCGAAGGTGACGACCGTGGTGAACGGCCTGTGCGCCTCGGCCGGCATCCTGATCGCGCTCGCGGCCGACAAGGACCGACGCTTCTGCATGCGGGAGAGCCGCTTCATGATCCACCAGCCGTCGACGATGGGCCGCGGCCAGGCCAGCGACCTCGACATCACGGCGAAGGAGATCCTCAAGCTGCGCGATCGCTACAACAAGATCATCGCCGACGCCTGCAAGAAGAAGCCCGAGGACGTGCTCGAGGCCGCCCGCCGCGACTTCTGGCTCGATGCCGGACAGGCGCTCGAGTACGGGCTGGTGAGCAAGGTGGTCACCAAGCGCAGCGAGATCGGCTTCGACTGAGAGCTCGCCGCGGCGCGAACCGGCCGCAGCCGGCCCGGCATCCGGTCGGCGTCGGCACGACGAACGCGCCGTGACAGCGTGCGCTGCCGCGGCGGTTCAAGCACAGCCGCGCCGTCGTTCGAAACAGATCCGCGTCGGGCAAGGGACGCGGTTCGGCTGATGCGCCCAGAGGGGAGGGGCTCATGCGCACGTTCTGCTTGTGGGGAGCCGCGGTGATCTGCGGTGTCGCCCGCGCCCAGGAAGCACCACAGGATCCGCCGGCTCCCGAGTCGGTGGTCAGCGGTTCGCTCGGCATCGCTACCACCAACCAGTACTTCTTCCGCGGCATCCTGCAGGAGAACCAGGGCATCATCGCGCAGCCGTGGATCGAGCTCTGCTGGGGTCTCGGCGGCGGGCCGGACGGCGACGACACGACGCTGACGATCGGCAGCTGGAACAGCCTGCACGACGGCCCGACCGGTTCGCAGTTCTCGACCGTCTGGTACGAGAGCGACTTCTACGTCGGCCTGGCGAGCAAGCTGTCCGACCGCTGGTCCGGCAGCCTGACCTACATCGCGATGCACGCCCCGAACGGCAACTGGGGCACCGTGCAGGAGCTGTCGGTCGCGCTGAGCTACGACGACAGCGAGATCTGGGGCGACGCGCTGCCCGGCGGCCTGCAGCCGTCCGCGGTGATCGGGTTCGAGACCAGCGGCTCGATGGAGACCGGGCCGGCCGGCAAGGAAGGCACCTACCTGCAGCTCGGCCTCGGTCCGAGCTTCGAGCTCGGCGGTTTCGCCGGCCTCGCGGTGACGCTGTCGACGCCGCTCACCGTCGGCCTCAGCCTCGGCGACTACTACGAGGCACCGGCGACCGGTGGCGACGAGGCGTTCGGCTTCTTCGACGTCGGCATCGACCTGTCGGCACCGCTGACGTTCCTGCCGGCCGGCGCCGGGCCCTGGTCGGCATCGCTCGGACTGCACTACGTGCGTCTCGGCGACACCAACCAGCTGCGCAACGCCGGCGACGCCAACGAGCTCATCGCCTCGTTCGGCGTCAGCACGACGTTCTGATCGCGCCCACCGGAGAGCAGGGCTCAGCGGTGGCGGAAGTAGACCTTCGCGAACCGCGGGCCGACGCGGGCGCGCTGCGGCGCCGTCTTGGCTGCCGGACGGACCACCGCATCGGCGGTGTGGCGCTCGCTGATCCGCGCGCGCAGCGGCTTCGCCGCGGGCCCTTGTGCCGCCAGACCGGCGGTGAGAGCGAGCAGTGCCAAGAGGGCCAGACCCGGGCGGAGCATCATGCGGAAGGATACCCCGCTCGCACCGCGCGCGAGTCTGCCGGCGGCGCATCGCGTCGGGTCCGGGTCCGACGGCGTTCCGGGCTGAACCGACCGGCCGTGCTAACGTT
>JAGQRB010000129.1 GCA_020425925.1 Planctomycetota bacterium | reverse complement strand
GTTCGCGCTGCTGCCGCGCGTGCGCCCGTTCCTGCAGCGCGAACGCGAGTCGGAGTTCGAGGACGTCAAGCTGTTCCGCTACGGCAACATGCTCGGCTACGACCTCTGGCTCGCCGTCGGTCGCGGCGTCTTCACGATCGGCGGCGGCTACGACGTCGAGACCCGCATCGGCGAGGTACTCGACCGCTGCAAGTCGTTGCCCGCAGAGCTGCCGGCCGAACGGTCGCTGCCCGAGGGCTTCGGTCCGCTGCGGCGCTTCCTGCCGCCGGGCTGCCACGGCTACGCCCTCGGCAGTGCGACCGATGTCGTCGCCCTGCCGACCGAGCTCTGGCTCGAGCTGCTCGGGGAGTTCGTCCCGATCGTCGGCGCCGGCGGCGTCGGCGATCCCGATGCGGCGGCCGATCTGCGCGAGCAACGTCGCGCGCTGCTGCGGCAGCACGGCCTCGACGTCGCGCGCACCGCGACCGGTTACGCCGACGCGACCTGGCGGCTGCGCTTCTTCTGGTAGCCGCCCCGCAGGACCGGAGCCCGGAACTCAGCGCGGCACGGCCGGCGGGCTGCCCTTGGTCTTGCCCGGTCGGGCCGTCACGCCGCCGTCGCGCCGGACGAGCGTGAAGAAGTCCCAGATCGCCTGCGACGCGTCGAACGGGAACGGGCGGTCGGCGAGCAGCCGGCGCGGCGCCTTGCCGTCGGTCGACGGCCAGGCGTGTCCGCCGCCCTCGAGCGTGATCACGCGCACCGGCGTCCAGCTCGCCTCGCCGAGCTTGTCCTTGCCGTAGGTGTCGACGCGCACGCCCGGACGCTGCGGATCGGTCGACGAATCCGGATAGCCGAGCAGGCCGTTGCGGGCGAGGTAGTAGTCGACCGCGGCCTGCACCGAGGTGTCCTCGCGCTCACCGGCGCGACCGGTGGCCTGCGTCGGTTTGCCACCGAGATAGGGCACGTGCTCGTCGGCCGTGCCGTGCACCAGCACCACGCCGATCGCGGCAGCGCTGTCCTTCGCGGTGTAGTTCATCGCGCCGCTGACCACGGCGATGCCGGCGAACAGGTCGGCGGCGTCGCGCGCGAGCCGGTGGCACATCATGCCGCCGTTGCTGTGCCCGACCGCGAACACGCGACCGGCGTCGATCGGAACGCGGCGGGCGACATCGGTGACGACCTCGCGCAGGAACCCGACGTCGTCGACCTCGCGATCCACGGCGTAGACCGGCAGCACGCCGTCGTTCCAGGTCAGCAGACGCCGCGGCAGCTTGCCGGTGCCGTCCGGGAACGCGACGGCGAAGCCCTCGCGATCGGCGACCGCCGCGAAACCGGTCGACTGCGCGGCGATCTCGCCGTTGCCGCCGCCGCCGTGCAGCACGAGCACGAGCGGCAGGCCGGCCGAGTTGGCGTCGTGGGCCGGCACGTGCAGCAGATAGCGCCGCGTGCGGCCGTCGTGATGCAGCGTGAACGACTCGTCGGTGCCGGCCACGAGCGGCGATCGCGCGACGTCGCGCACGCGGTCCATGATGCCGGTGAGCCGATCGAACACGCGGCGCACACGGTCCTTCACCGCGAATACGCCGCCGATGCCGAGATCGAGATCGATCCACGGCGTGAATCCGAACGCGCCGGGATCG
>JAGQRB010000128.1 GCA_020425925.1 Planctomycetota bacterium | reverse complement strand
GCGCGATCCTGCGCCAGGACCCGGACATCGTCATGGTCGGTGAGATCCGCGACGCCGAGACCGCGTCGATCGCGGTGCAGGCGGCGCTGACCGGCCACCTCGTGCTCAGCACGCTGCACACCAACGACGCCCTCTCCACGATCCACCGCCTGTGCGACATGGGCATCGCGCCCTACCTGCTCGGCCCCGCGCTGCGCTGCGTCGTCGGCCAGCGGCTCGTGCCGATGATCTGCCCGGAGTGCGCCAAGCCGAGCACGCCGTCCGAAGACATCCTGACCGAGTTCGGCCTGAACGCCGGCGAGGTCGGCGACGGCTTCCGCAAGGGCGACGGCTGCCAGGCCTGCCGCAACCGCGGCAAGCGCGGCCGCGTCGCGATCCACGAGGTGCTCTACGTGACGCCGGAGCTCGCGTCGGCGATCAGCCGCAAGGCGCCCGAGGACGAGCTGCAGCAGCTTGCACAACAGGCCGGCTACGTGCGCATGCTGCAGGACGGGCTGCGCAAGGCGCAGCAGGGGCTGTGCACGCTCGAAGACGTGCTGGCGGTCGCGCGGGCCGAGTAGGCGCGGCACGCTACTTCGCGACGAAGTTCACGAGCTTGTTCGGCACGACGATCTCCTTGACGACGTGCTTGCCGTCGAGCCACTTCGCCACGGCCTCGCGCGCCACCGCCAGCACGTCGTCCTTGCTCGCGCCGTTCGCCACCGTGATGCGCGCGCGCACCTTGCCGAGCACCTGCACGGCGAGCTCGACCTCGTCGTCGACGAGCAGCTTCGCGTCCACCTGCGGCCACGCGGCATACGCGAGCAGGCCCTCGCCGCCGAGGCGCTGCCAGAGCTCCTCGGCGAGGTGCGGCGCGAACGGCTGCAGCAGCTGCGTGAAGCGGAGCAGCTGGCTCCGTGACAGCTTGTCCATCGCGCCGGTCGCCTCGTTGACGAAGATCATCATCGCCGCGATCGCCGTGTTGAACGCCATGCGCTCGATGTCACCCTCGACCTTGTGCATCGTGCGGTGCAGGTGCTTCTCGAGCGCGGCGTCGTCGGCGCGGTCCTCGCGCAACCACGCGTGCACCTCGCCCTCGCTAGGGTCCTGCGGCACGACCAGGCGCCAGGCGCGCTGCAGGAAGCGGTGCACGCCGGGCACGTCCTTCGGGTTCCACGGCTTGCTGTCGGCGAGCGGGCCCATGTACATCTCGTAGAGCCGCAGCGTGTCCGCGCCGTACTCGCCGACGACGTCGTCCGGGTTGACGACGTTGCCGTAGCGCTTCGACATCTTGGTGACCGTCTGCGTCAGCTTCTCGCCGGTCTCGACGTGCACGACGTCGTCGCCCGAGGCCTTCGTCTTGTCCTTCGGCACCACCGCGCCGCGCGCGTCCTGGTACGCGAACGCCTGGATCATTCCCTGGTTGTAGAGCTTGTGGAACGGCTCGACGACCGACACGTGGCCCTCGTCGTGCAGCACCTTGGTCCAGAAGCGCGAGTAGAGCAGGTGGCCGACCGCGTGCTCGGTGCCGCCGACGTAGAGGTCGACCGGCAGCCAGTAGTCGCTCGCCGCCTTGCTGCAGAACTCGCGTTCGTTGTGCGGGTCGCAGAAGCGCAGGAAGTACCAGCTCGACCCGGCCGCGCCCGGCATCGTGTTGATCTCGCGCTGCGCGGGCTTGCCGTCGCTGGTCTTCGTCGCGACCCATTCTTTCGCGCGGATCAGCGGCGACTCCGGCTGACCGCCCGGCTGGAAGTCGTCCATCATCGGCAGCTCGACCGGCAGGTCCGCGTCGTCCACCAGCACGACGCCGTCGTCGGTGTGCAGCACCGGGAACGGCTCGCCCCAGTAGCGCTGCCGCGAGAACAGCCAGTCGCGCAGCTTGTAGGTCGTCTTCGCGTCACCGCGCCCCTCGGCGACCAGCCAGTCGATCACCTGCCGCTTGCCGTCCTTCATCGACAGGCCGTGCAGCGCGACCTTGCCGTCGGCGGTCCGGCAGTGCTCGGCGTACGGCACCTCGTCGGTGCAGCACGCCTCGCCCTTCGCGACCGCCGCGTCGCGCTCGGCGTCGTCGGTGCTGGGCGCGAAGATGCCCGGCACCGCGATGCCGAACTTCTGCGCGAACTCGAAGTCGCGCTCGTCGCCGGCCGGCACCGCCATGATCGCGCCGGTGCCGTAGGTCACGATCACGTAGTCGGCGATCCAGACCGGGATGCGCGCGCGCGGATCGCCGGCCGGGAACAACGGGTTCAATGCGTAGGCCCCGGTGAACACGCCGGTCTTGTCCTTCGCCAGATCGGTGCGCTCGAGCTCGCTCTTCTGCGCCGCCTGCCGCTGGTAGGCCTCGACCGCCGAGCGCTCGGTATCGCTGGTGATCTTCGCGACCAGCTCGTGCTCGGGCGAGAGCACCATGAACGAGGCGCCGAACAGCGTGTCGGGCCGGGTCGTGAAGACGCGGATCCGGACGCCGTCGTGGCCGACGACGTCGAACTCGATCTCGGCACCCTCGCTCTTGCCGATCCACTCGCGCTGCTGGGCCTTCAGCGAGTCGCTCCAATCGACCTGCTCCAGCCCGCCGAGCAGGCGCTCGGCGTAGTCGGTGATCCGCAGCAGCCATTGCCGCAGCGGCCGTCGCTCGCACGGGTGGTCGCCGCGCTCGCTCCTGCCGTTGATCACCTCGTCGTTGGCGAGCACGGTTCCGAGCGCCTCGCACCACCAGACCGGCGCGTTGGATTCGTAGGCCAGGCCGCGCTCGTAGAGCTGCTTCCAGATCCACTGCGTCCACCGGAAGTACTTCGGATCCGCGGTGCTGAGCTCACGGCGCCAGTCGTACGAGAAGCCGAGCGTCTGCAGCTGGCGGCGGAACGTCTCGATGTTCGCCGCGGTCGTCGTCGCCGGATGGGTGTTGGTCTGGATCGCGTACTGCTCGGCCGGCAGACCGAACGCGTCCCAGCCCATCGGGTGCAGCACGTTGAAACCCTTGGCGCGCTTGTAGCGTGCGACGATGTCGGTCGCGGTGTAGCCCTCCGGGTGGCCGACGTGCAGACCCGCCGCCGACGGGTAGGGGAACATGTCGAGGGCGTAGAACTTCGGCTGCTTCGGGTCGAATCCCGGCTCACCGGGGTTGATCGCGCGGAAGACCTCGTTCTCGAGCCAGAACCGCTGCCATTTCGGTTCGATCGCGGCGGGCTCGTAGACTTGCTTCGTTTCGGACATTGGGGTTCGCGGCGTCGGGCGAAGCAGTATGCCCGATGGCCACGATCGGGCAAGATCGGGGCGATGCGCTTCCCCAACGACACGAGCTTCCACCTGCGGATGGCCGCGCTGGTCGTGATGGCGATGTTCGTCGAGCACCTCGCGGAGACGAACCTGCCGAACTGGTCGTCGCCGCGCATCGGCGTGCTGCCGTTCGCGCTCGGACTGGCCTGGGTCGGCCTGTTCGCATGGCACCTCGCCAACCTGCTGCGGCAGCGCGTCCGGGTGCTCGAGGACCGGCTCGATCGCCTCACCGAGCGCACCGACAACCTCGAGGACGAGCGACGGGAGCGTCGTTCGCTACCACCACTACGATGACGATCCTCTCTGCCGTCCGTACCGAATTCACTCGCTACCGCCGCATGGTCGAGCTCGCCGTCGAGCAGATCGACGACGCGTCAATGCTCGCGACGCTCGATTCCGACTCCAACTCGATCGCTGTCCTGCTCGGGCATCTGAGCGGCAACCTGTGCTCGCGCTTCACCGACTTCCTGACCAGCGACGGCGAGAAGCCGTGGCGCGACCGGGACGGCGAGTTCGAGGATCGCGGTCGCGACCGCGCCGCTCTGCTCGCCGAGTGGCAGGCGGCATGGAGCGCGGTCGACGCCGCGCTCGCGGACGTCGAGACGGCCGGCGATGGCGTCTTCGAGCGCACGATCACGATCCGGGCCCAACCGCTGACCGTCGCCGACGCGCTGCTGCGCTCGGTCGCCCACGTCGCGGGCCACACCGGACAGATCGTCCTGCTCGCGCGGCACTTCGCCGGCGCGAGCTGGCGTTCGCTGTCGATCCCGCGCGGCGGTTCGGCCGACTACGCCGCCAACCCGACACGCGAGAAGTCGCCGGACGGTCCTACATCCCGATCGTGAAGGTGCCGGCGCGCGAGGTGCCGAGCGGCAGCGGCACCGAACCCGAAACCAGCGTCGGGTCGTAGTCGACCCACTGCGCGGTCAGCGGCAGCCCGCAGAAGCTCGGATCGGCCGGGATCGCGATCGTGAACGAAGCGGTCGGGAACGTGCTGCACAGCACGGTGTCGAGCGCCTGGACGCAGCCCTGCGAGCCCGCGAACGAGCCGTAGATCGTCAGGTCGATCGGCGGGATCTCGAAGCCGAAGAGCAGCGCGCAGAGCGGCGTGCCGGCGAGGTTGCCGCCGTTGATCGTGAAGTTCGTGCCGAGCGAGGGCACGCCACCGAAGCTCAGCACCGGCCCGCCGAAGCTGTGGTGCCCGGCGGCACAGGCCGACGAGAACGCCGTCGAGGCGTTGACCGGACTCGAGATCTGCACGTTGTCGATGCGGATGTCCCAGCCGCCGCCGCCGATGTTGGCGTCGTAGTCGGGCAGCACGTAGACCGTGACGTCGGACGGACCGGTCGTGATCACCGGCACCGCGAACTGGGCGTAGGCCTGGCCGGAGTCGTCGGCCGTGGTCGAGAACGACTGCGAGAACGACAGATCGCTGAAGCTCGTCGTCGCGCCGCCGGCGACCGCCGCGATGCGGGCGCGATCGATCGTGCCGTTGTCGGTGGCGATGCGCACGTCGACGAGAATGTTGTGCACACCCGGGACCGTCGCGGCGCCGGTGTAGGTCTTGTAGGCGCCGCCCGTGAAGCCGGCGTCGGTCAGCACCAGCTCGCCGGCGCCGTGCGCGACCGTCGTGAACGCGCTGCCGAACGGCGAGTTGCTGGCGTCGAGCGAGGCCCAGCCGTCGGTGCCCGACGAGAAGTCCGAGAGCATCGTCTCGGCGTTGCAGTCGGAGACCAGCACGACGTCGTCGAACTGCACGACCCAGGTGCCGCCCGGCACCGTCGCGTCGAGCTGGTCGGGCGTGAAGAAGGCGGTGAACTCGCCGGAGCCGTCGGCCCGGACCGTCGCGGCGTAGCGCTTGAAGTTCTGGCCGGTGTCGTTCGCCGCCGTGCCGAGGCTCGCGCCGTAGCCGAACTCCTGGTCGACGAGTCCGGAGTTGCCGGCCGCGATGCCGAACGAGGCGCCGAACTGGCCCGGGTTGCTGTTGGGATCCGGCGACAGCGTGCCGCCGGCCGTCGCACCGACCGGATCGGTCACGATGCGCCCGAGCACGCTGATCGTGACGAAGCCGCTGGTCGGCAGGCCGGTGTAGGTGCGGTAGGCGCCGCCACCGAAACCACCGTCGGTGAGCTCGAGCACGTCGTTGCCGAGACTGTTGACGCCGGCGACGGCGGTCGAGCCGTTCGGGAACACGGTCGCCGTGCCGATCGCGCCGGACCAGCCGTCGGCGGTCGGGCCGGTGAAGTTCGAGAGCGTGGTCTGCGCCGACAGCGAGGTGGCGCAGGCGAGGAAGCAGCAGAGGGACGAGAGTCGGTCGAGTGTGTGCATGGCAGCCTTCTTCTTCAGAGTGCACCGCGCGGGCGCAGTCTCGGTCGAGACCATACCGTCGCCGGTTGGCGACGTCGCGTGGTGCAACCGCCGATCTCGCCGCCCGCGGCCGAATGCACGGCTAGCCGCAACTCGTTGCCGCTGCGGCGTTCCCAGGGACCGCTATGCCTCGTCCCGGCGCGGGTGCGAGTAGCGCAGCACGAACGCCGGCGGGACGTTGCGCACGATCGGCCCGACCCGCTCGAACGTCGCGAAGCGCTCGCGCATCAGCAGCCGGAAGCGCCGCGCAGCCTTGAGCCCGTAGGCGTGCACGTACTGGAACGTGCGGAACTCGCCGTCGTCGGGCCGCAGCGATCCGACGATGCCGTCGACCACCGCGGTCTGCACGTCGGACGGCAGGCTCGCGAACGGCAGCCCCGACAGGATCCGGGTCGGCGCCGGCAGGCCGCGTTCGGCGAGGATGTCGACGATGTCGGCGGCCGAACCGTGGTGGAAGTCCATCGTCGGGAAGCGACGCACCAACAGCTCGTGGAAGCTCGGGTCGAGCTCGATGCCGAGATAGCGCACACCCGGCGGCAGCAGGTCGCGGATCACAGCCGTGGCCGGGCCGGTGCCCGGCCCGTATTCGACGACGAGCTCGCCCGGCTGCAGGGTGTCGAGCCGACCGACGAGCGCGCGCGCGAGGTAGCGCGAACTCGGCAGCACCGCCCCGACCGAACCGGGGCTGGCGAGGAACCGGCGGAAGAAGCCGACGCCGTCGCGCACACGGCGGGGCCTGACCGCATCGGTACGTTCTGTCATCGCGGCATCTTCGCCCGGCGGCGCGGGCTATTCGAGCGCTTCGCCCGATTCGCGTGATCCGCGCCGGGGCACCGCCGGTCAGTCGAGCGCGTCACCGAGCACCTCGATCCGCCCGGCGGCGACGCGCGCGGAACAGGCCAGGCGGCAATCGCTGCCGAGCCCCATGCGCGCCAGCGTGCCGGCCTCGTCGTCCGACGGCGGTTCGAGCGCCGCGACACCCTCGCCCGCGCTCGCGGCGAGCCGCACCGCGTCGGTGCCGCACATCCCGCGGGTGCAGCCGGTGAGGATCTCTACCCCGGCCATCGCCGCGGCGGCGAGCAGCGTCGTTCCGGGCTGCACGAACACGACCTTGCCGGCGGCGCGGAAACTCACCTCGACGAGGTCCATGGCGCGGAGATACCGTCGCGCGCTCGCCCATGCAACTTCACGCCCTCGACTGGACGATCATCGTCGCCTACCTGGTGCTGGCGCTCGCGATCGGCCTGGTGTTCAAGAACCGCGCCGGCAGCAGCGTCGTCGAGTACTTCGCGTCGGGCCGCAGCCTGCCGTGGTGGATCGCCGGCACGTCGATGGTCGCGACCACGTTCGCGGCCGACACGCCGCTGGCAGTGACGGGCCTCGTCGCCAAGAACGGCATCGCCGGCAACTGGTTCTGGTGGGCGTTCGCGTTCGGCGGAATGCTCACGGTGTTCGTGTTCGCGAAGCTCTGGCGGCGCGCCGAGGTGCTGACCGACGTCGAGTTCATCGAGCTGCGCTACACCGGCACGGCGGCGAAGTTCCTGCGCGGCTTCCGCGCCTGCTACGTCGCCGTGATCATGAACTCGATCATCATCGGCTGGGTGACGAGTGCGATGAGCACCGTGCTGCGTCAGACGGTGCTCGTCGACATGCCCGCCGGCGGGCACACCGACCTGCTGCTGATCGCCGGCATGCTCGCGATCACCGGCGGCTACGCCGTCGTCTCGGGCATGTGGGGCGTCGCCATCACCGACGCGGTGCAGTTCGTGCTCGCGATGGTCGGCTGTGTGCTGCTCGCCTGGGTCGCGGTCGATCACGTCGGCGGCGTCGACGCGCTGCGCGCCCGACTCGAGGTCGCCTACGCGGGTTCGGGTGACCCGCTCGCGTTCGTGCCGGATCTCACCGGCGACGACGCGCTGATGCCGCTCGGCGTATTCCTCGTCATGGTCCTGACGCAATGGTGGGCGACCTGGTACCCCGGCAACGAGCCCGGCGGCGGCGGCTACGTCGTGCAGCGCATGGCCGCGTGCAAGGACGAAGGCCACGCCGTCAAGGCGACGCTGTTCTTCCAGCTCGCGCACTACTGCCTGCGGCCCTGGCCGTGGCTGCTCGTCGCGCTCGTGGCGATCGCGCTCCACCCGGAGCTGCGGACCGCCGACAACCCCGGCGTCGGTTTCCCGATGATGATCCGCGAGCTCGCGCCGGTCGGGGTCCGCGGCCTGCTGCTCGTCACGTTCGCGGCCGCGTTCATGTCGACGATCAGCACGCAGATGAACTGGGGCGCGAGCTACCTCGTGAACGACGTCTACAAGCGCTTCGTGCGACCGGAAGCCGACTCGCGCGAGGTCGTTCGCGCCTCGCGCATCGCGTCGACGATCGTGCTGCTGCTCGGCGGCGGCGTCGCGTGGTGGATGGTCACGAGCAACGTCTCGGTCGACGATGCCTGGGCCTTCCTCGCCGCGCTCGGCGCCGGCGTCGGCACGGTGTTCCTGTTGCGCTGGTTCTGGTGGCGCATCAACGTCTGGAGCGAGATCGTCGCGATGGTCGGGTCGGTCGTCGTGTTCTCCCTGTTCCAGCTCTGGGTCCCGGCCGACGCGATCGACGGCGGCTACCGCAGCCTGCTGGTCGCCGGCTGCACGCTCGTGCTCTGGCTCGCCGCGACGTTCGTCACCCGGCCGGAGCCGCGCTTCCACCTGCTCGCGTTCTACACCAAGGTCCGACCCGACGGCCCTGGCTGGGGTCCGATAGCGGCCGAGGCGCCGACGACCCGACCCGACGGCACGCTCGGCCGCGGCATCCTGTGCGCCGTGCTCGGCACCGCGGTGATCTGGCTCACGCTGCCGGGCATCGGCGCGCTGATCTTCGGCGAGACGACGAACGCGGTGCTCTGCCTCGGCGGCGCGGTCCTCTGCGCGGTGCTGATGTTCGTCGTGTTCGGCAGGGCGATGCGCTCTACCACTTCTGCTGCCTGACCGCGACGCCGCGCTCGCGCAGGTAGGGTACGACGTCGTTCGGCAGTCCGGGGCAGAAGGCGCAGTCGAGCCGCTGCAGGAAGTCACAGCGCTTCAGCGCCTCTCCCGCCGCCGCGCCGAGGCCGCGACAGAAGCCGACATCGAGCTCGCGCAGCGTCTTGATCTCGGCGATCGCCGCGAGATCGGTCAGCGCCTCGACGCCAGTCAGCTGCAACACCTCGAGCGACGGGAAGCGCCGCCGCACGACGGACCCGATCGAATCGTCGAGGCCCTGGCAGAGCGCGAGGTCGAGCCGGCGGAGCCCGACCGGGAACGACCCGACGATCTGCGGCGTCACGCCGTCGACGTCGATCAGCGTGAGCTCGCGCAGGTTCGGCAGGTCGGCGAGCTTCGCGAGCGCCGCGCCGGCCGCGACGCGCGACAGCTCGAGCACCTCGAGACCGCGGATCGGTACGAGGAACTGCTCGACGACGCGATCGGTGACCCCGCTCTCGGTCAGCGCACCGGGCAACGGACGCCAGTCGTCGCGCCACGATCCCGCGACGTGCTGCGGTCGCGAGATCCGCAGCTCGCGCAGCATCGTGAGCTCGCGCAGGTAGCGGTAGTCGTCGGCGTGAACCTGCGGGCACGCCTCGAGCCTGAGCGCCTCGAGCCGGCGGCAACGGCCGATCGCCTGCATGCCGCCGGCAGCGAAGCCGTGGTTGGCCTCGAGCCGCAGTCGCCGCAGCGCCGGAAAGTCGGGCAGAACCGCGAGCCCTTCGTCGCTGGTGTCGATGCAGATCAGCGCGAGCTCGCGCAGCTTCGGCAGGCGGGCGAGGTGCGCGAGCCCCGGACCCGTGACCTCGATCGTGCCGGCGAGCTCGAGCGTCTCGAGCTCGCCGAGGCCGGAGAGCGCCGCGAGGCCGTCGTCGGTCACCGACGTGTGGTTGGCCGCGGTCACCCGGTGCGGATACGGCGCGTCGAGGTCGAGCACCGGGAACAGCTCGCTCTGGACCCCGGATCGCAACTTCAGGTACTTCAGCGCACGCAGCCGACCGAGCGCCGCGACCGCGTCGTCGGTCAGGTTCAAGCCGTCGACAGCGGTGGTGTCGGGGTGCAGCGCTGCGATCTCCTCGGCCGAACGCACGGCGAGGAACGGGATCGGCTCGCGGTCCGCGAGCTGACGGGCACGCATCGACGCGCCGTGATCGCAGATCAGCGCCGCGAGCGGCAGCGTCAGGGGGTGTCCGGGATCGGCGAGCATCGGTTCGATGCCGACCTCCGCGAGTCGCCGCAGGTGCTGGTACTCGAGCCACGGTTGGCCGCCGAGCCGGAGCTGCAGCAGCGCCGGTGCGCGCACGATCCAGTCGATCGCGACCGCCGACACGTTCGGACAGTCGGCGAGGTCGAGGTGTCGCAGGTTGGGCAAACCGAGCGCGCTCGTGACCGCGCCGCCCTCGATCTCGGGACCGCGCAGCAGCAGCTTGCGCACGTACGGGCAACGCTGGCGCAGCGCCTGCACCTCGCGGTAGCCGAGGTCGACGAGCTCGACGCCGAGCGTGCCCTGCGGCAAAGCGTCGAGCTCGGCACGGCTGCGCACGACGACGTAGCCCATGTCCTGCAGCCGGTCGCGCACCGGGTCGCCACCGAGTGGGTCCTGCGCCGCCCGACGATCGGCAGCGCGCTCGCCCAACGCCACCGCGACGACCGCGCCGAGTCCGAGCAACGCGACCGCGGCGGCGAGCCACCGCACGCGCCCTGCCGCGCGCACCGGCGGCGCGTCGTCGATCCGCGCAAGGATCGTCGCGGTCAGATCCGGCGGTGTCCGGCGGTCCTCGATCTCACCGAGGGCCCAGTCGAGCCGGCGGTCGAACACGTCGTCATTCTGATCGGTCTGGTTCATCGTTCACCTCCGAGCTTGGCGTTCCCGAGTCGGCGCTCGACGCAGCTGCGCAGCGCCTGCCGCGCGCGCTGCAGCAGCGTCTTCAGCCCGTTCGGACTGAGCCCGAGCGCCGCCGCCGCGCCGTCGCGATCACCCCGGTACGAGCGGAGCACCGCTTCCCGCGCCCGCGGCTGCAGAGCGGCGAGGCAGCCGCGCAGCGCCGTGAGCCAGCTCTCGCCGTCGTCGCGCCCGCGGTCGCGTCGCCAGCGGCGCTCGGCGAGCTCGACGATCAGCGCCTCGTGTCGGCCGCGGTCGCGACGCCGCCGCAGCAAGAGGTTCTTGCCGGTCTGTCGCACGAACGCGGCCGCGGCCTCGCTACCGCGATCCTCGAAGCGACCGCGCCGCCAGAGCACGAGGAACGCCTCCTGCAGCAGATCGTCGGCCTCGTCGGGCGTCGCGCCGAGCACCCGCAGGTAGCGCCAGATCGCAGCCTGATGGCGGCGGATCAGCGCCTCGAACAGGGCGCGGCGGTCGGGCGTCTCGTCGGTTCAGGGCACGGCGGCGGCAGTCACACCGCATCATCCCCCGGAGGGCCCGGAGCTATTCGAGAAAGTCAGCGCGCGAACAGCTGACGCACGCCGCCGCCGCTCGCGGGCAGCGTCGCCGACGAGATCACGCGCGCGCCGCCCGGATCGTCGGGCCGGCCGTAGAGCACGTCGACCTGGCTGGTGCCGGCCACCGGGCGCCGCCAGACGACGCCGAGCGAGTCCGGGGTCGGCTCGTAGGGAGCGGACACGAACGGGCCGGGCGCGTTCACCAGCGATCCCGGCACCGCGTCGCCGAGCGAGCGCACCGCGGCCCAGTCACCCGCCGGCCAGGCATGGAGCTCGTCGCGCTGGGTCGCGAGATCGCGCTGGATCGCGTAGAGCCAGCCGCCGTCGGGCGACCAGCAGAGCCGCCTGCCGTCGCCGAACGAGGCGCCGTCGGCGACCAGCACGGGTGGGTCGGGTGCGGTGACGTCGGCGACCCAGATCTCACGCCGCGGCAACTGCAAGTCGGCGACGAACGCGAGCCACCGGCCATCGGGCGACCACCGCATCTCGGTGACGAACTGGCCGCTCGTGAGCATGCCGTCGAGCCGGCGGGTCGCGCCCGACGAGTCGGCGACGTGCAGCGCCTGCGTCGAGGTCACCGCGTCGAACGTGAAGAACGCCAGGTGGTCCCCGGCCGGCGCCCACTCGACCGCGCCGGTCGGGTCGAACGCGACGAAGATCGCGGCGCCGCCGAGGGTCGATGTCACGTAGAGCTCGGTCCGGTTCGCGCCTGCCCCGAGGTGCGAATACGCGACCGTCGCACCGTCGGCCGAGAGGCCGTGGTTCGCCAGTCCCTCGACCGGCGACGTCTTCGCCTCGAGCGTGGTCGTCGCCGGATCGTAGAGCCACAGCTGGTTGCGCGGATCGCCGCCGCCGCTCGGCTCGGAACCGAACTCGAACGCGAGCCTCGAACCGTCCGCCGACCAGGTGTAGTGCTGCGAGTTGCGCGCCTGACCGATCGCCGGCATCAGGTCGAGCGCGATCATGCCGTCCTTGCGACAGAGGTAGAGGCTCTCCTCGGCCGGCTGCTCCGGCCGCACACGGCAGAGGAAGTGCTCCGAGGTCGGCGACCACGAACCGACCGTCGTCTGGGCCGCGCCGAACGTCAGCTCGGCGTCGTTCGAGCCGTCGGCGTCCATCAGGTGGGAACGGAGGTCCCCGGCGCCGTCCTTGCGGGTCAGCAACAGCCGTTCGCCGTCCGGGCTGAACGTGAAGTAGGCGCCGTTGGTCGGCACGAAGTCGACGAACGGCAACGTGCGTGCGGTGCCGGCCTCGACGTCGACCACCGTGTAGTGGTGCTCCCCGAACGCTGCGGTCACGGCCGCGAGGTGGCGGCCGTCGGACGACAGGCGGCAGCCCCACTCGACGGTGGCGCCGTCGTCGGGCAGCAGCGCGCCGAGCGCGCGCAGATCGGCGCCATCGTAGCTCGCGATCCACGGCTCGAAGACCCCGGCGTTCGCCCGGTCCGAGGAGAACACCGCGAAGCCGGTCGGCGGCGGCGGCGTGCCGCCGGTGTTGTTGTTGCCGCCACCGGCAGGAGCACCGGAGCCCGACGAGCAACCGGCGAGCAGCAAACCCGCGCACAGCGCGACGTGCCGGAGCGGGCGAGCAACAACGTTGGTCCTGTTCATGGTCGTCACCGCGATTCAGCGCGCGAACGCCTGCCGCACCGCGCCGAGGCCGGCGGCCGCCGCTGCCGAGGAGAGCACGCGAGCATTGCCCGGGTCGTCGGGTCGGCCGTAGAGGATGTCGACCTGCACCGCGCCGGCCGCACGTTGCCGCCAGACGACGCCTCGCGAGTCCGGGGTCGGATCGAACGGCTCGGAGAAGAACGGTCCACCGGTGATCACGGTCGAGCCCTGCACCGCCTCACCGAGCGAGCGCATCGCCGCCCAGTCGCCGGCCGGCCAGGCGTGGAGCTCCTCGCGCTGCGTCGCGGCGTTGGTCTCGAACGCGTAGAGCCAGCGGCTGTCCGGCGACCAGCGCGGCAGCCGTCCACCGACGCGAACCACCGAGTCCGTGAGGCGGACGGCCGGGCCGGGAGTCGTGACGTCGGCGACCCAGAGCACGGGCTGGCCTGTGGCGTAGCGCACGGCGAACGCGAGCCAGCGACCGTCCGGCGACCATCGAAACTCGTCGGCACGTTGGCCGTTCGTCACCTGGACATCGAGCCGGCGCGTCGCACCCGCCGAGTCGGAGACATGCAGCTCGGTCGTCGAGGTCGCCGCGCTGAATGTGGTGTAGGCAACGTGGTCGCCGGCCGGCGCCCATTCGAGTTCGCGGGTTGCATCGAACGCGATCAGCGTGCCGCCGCCGCCGACCGTCGGCGCGATGTAGAGGTCGTGCTGGAAGCCGGTGCCGTCGAGCCGGGACCAGGCCACCGTGGCCCCATCGGCGGACAGGCCGAGATTGCGGGTCGCGGGCGACGCCGGACTGGCTTCGGCCAGCAACGCTGTCGCGACGTCGTAGACCCAGACCTGGGAGAAATCGTCGCCGCCCCCGACCGGCGTGGCAGCGAACTCGAACGACAGCTTCGCGCCGTCCGCCGACCATGCCGGGCGCCTGACCGCACGATGCACTCCGACCGCCGGCATGAGATCGAGCGCCGTCGAGCCGTCCGAGCGGAACAGGTAGAAGCTGCCCTCGAGCGGATCCTCGCGCGACACGTGGCAGACGAAGTACTCCGAGGTCGGCGACCACGAGCCCGCCGTCCGTTGGTCGATTCCCGGCGACAGCTCGAGCAGGTTCGAGCCATCGGCGTTCATGACGTAGGCCACCGACTTGCCGAGCAGGTCGTCCATGCGCGTCAGCAGCAACCGCGCACCATCGGGGCTGTAGGCGAAGAACGGCCTGAACCCGCTGGCCTGCGTGTGGTCGGCGAACGGCAGCGTCGCGGCGGTGCCGGCCACCAGATCGAGCACCGAGTAGTGCAGCGCGCCGGCGCCGTCGGTGACGACCGCGAGGTGGCGACCATCGGCGGACAGCCGGGCCCCCCACTCGATCACCGCACCGCCATCCGGCAGGACGGCGCCGAACGACCGCAGGTCCTGGCCGTCGTAGCTGGCGATCCAGGGCTCGTAGACGTTGGCGATCGTGCGGCTCGAGGTGAACACCGCGAAACCGGTCGGCGGCGGCGGCGTGCCGCCGGTGTTGTTGTTGCCGCCGCCGGCGGGAGCACCGGAGCCCGACGAGCACGCGGCGAGCAGGGTCACCGCGCAGAACAAGGTGTCACGCGGAAGTCGAATGCAGGCGTGGGTCGTGTTCATGGTCGGTACTCCGATCAGCGCGCGAACACCTGTCGCACCGCGCCGAGGCCGGCAACCGCTGGTGCCGAGGAGAGGATGCGTGCGTTGCCCGGGTCGTCAGGTCGGCCGTAGAGGATGTCGACCTGCGTTGCACCCGCCGCGCGGCGCCGCCAGACGACTCCGCGCGAATCGGGAGTCGGATCGAACGGCTCCGCGAAGGACGGTCCGCCGAGGACCCTGACCGAGCCAGGCTCCGCCTCGCCGAGCGAACGCATCGCGGCCCAGTCCCCGGTCGGCCAGGCGTGCAGTTCCTCACGCTGCGTCAGGGCGTCGGTCTCGAAGGCGTAGAGCCAGCGGCCGTCGGGCGACCAGCGCGGCAACCGCCCATCGACGTAGACCATCGAATCCGTGAGACGAACGGCCGGGTCCGGGGCCTCGACGTCGACGACCCAGAGCGCTGACTGGCCGGCCGGGTAGCGCACGGAGAACGCGAGCCAACGACCGTCCGGCGCCCACCGCATCGCTTCGGTGCTCTGGCCGTTCGCGGCCTGGACGTCCAGCCGACGCGTCGTCCCCGCCGAGTCGCTGGCATGCAGCCGGATCGTCGAGGTCGCCGCATCGAAGGTCCTGTAGGCGAGGTGATCGCCGACTGGCGCCCATTCGATCTCGTAGTTCGAGTCGAGTCCGATCAACGTGCCGCCGCCGCCGACCGCCGCCCCGACGTAGAGGTCACGCCGCGTCCCGCTGGCGTCGAGCCGGGACCAGGCCACGGTCGCCCCGCCGGCGGACAGACCGTGGTTTCGCGTCGCCAACGACGCCGGACTGGCCTCGGCGAGCACCATCGTGCCGATGTCGTAGACCCAGACCTGGGAGAAGGGGTCGCCACCGCCGACCGGCGTCGCGCCGACCTCGAACGACAGCCTCGAGCCGTCCGCGGACCACGCCTTGCGGCTGGCGTGCCGGTGTTCTCCGATCGGCGGGATCAGGTCGAGCACCGTCGAGCCATCCGCTCGGAACAGGTAGAAGCCATTCTCCAGCGGGGCCTCGCGCTGTACCGCGCAGACGAAGTACTCCGAGGTCGGCGACCACAGCCCGGCGGAGTGGTGATCGGCTCCGAACGGCAGCTCGAGCAGGTTCGTACCGTCGGCGTCCATGACGTAGCCTTTCGTCTTGCCGAGCCCGTAGTCCAGGCGGGTCAACAGCAGCCGCGTGCCATCGGGGCTGAACACGAAGTAGGGCCGGAACGCGGCGAGAATCGGGGCGTCGGCGAATGGCAACGTCACCGCGGTGCCGGTCACGAGATCGAGCACCGCGTAGTGGAGCGCGCCCGCACCCTCGGTGACGACCGCGAGATGACGCTCGTCGGCCGACAGACGTGCCCCCCAATCGATCACCGCGCCGCCATCCGGCAGGACCGCGCCGAATGGCCGCAGGTCCGCGCCGTCGTAGCTCGCGATCCAGGGCTCGTAGACGTTGGCGATCGTGCGGCTCGAGGTGAACACCGCGAAGCCGGTCGGCGGCGGCGGCGGCGTGCCGCCGGTGTTGTTGTTGCCGCCGCCGGCGGGGGCACCGGAGCCCGACGAGCAGGCGGTGAGCAGCAAGGCCGCGCCGAGCGCGATGTCACGGGGGAATCGAACGGATGCGCGGAGCTTGGCCATGGTCGTCAGCCCCGAGGCGGGCCGAGTGCGTGCGGTTTCCCGGTGAATTGCTCGAGAAGTCAACGCGCGAACATCTGCCAGACCCCGCCGACGGCCCCGGGCGCCGGTGGCGACGACAGCACGCGGAGGCTGCCGGGATCGCCGGGCCGGGCCCAGACCACTTCCGTCTGCGTGCCGCCGTCGCCGCGACGTCGCCAGATGACCGCGGTCGAGTCCGGCGTCGGCACGAACGGCATGTCGCCGAACCCGCTGATCAAGGGCCCGGCAGCCCCACTCGATTTGCCGAGGCTGCGCCGCGCCGACCAGTCGCCCGTCGGCCATGCGTTGAGCACGTCGGCCTGCGAGGTGCGTTCCCGTTCGATCGCGTAGAGCCAGCGACTGTCGGGCGACCAGCGCGGCAGCCGCCCGTCGCTGTGCACCGAGACTTCGGTCACGAGCACCGCAGGATCGGAGGTCGTCACGTCGGCGACCCACACTTCCCGCTGCGGCGTCGGATGTTCGACGACGAACGCCAACCAGCGCCCGTCCGGCGACCAGGACCACTCGGCAACGCGTTGACTGCTCGTGGTCTGCATGTCGAGGCGGCGGGTCGCGCCGGACGAATCGGCGACATGCAGCGCGCGCGTCGCGGTGCCGTCGAGCGTCACGTAGGAGAAGTGATCGCCCGCGGGCGCCCACTCGAGATCGTAGGTCGCATCGAATGCGACGAACGTCCCGCCGCCGCCGAGCGTCGACATGACGTACAGTTCCGCTCGGTTTCCCGGCCCGTTGTTGAGCCAATAGGCCAGCGTCGCGCCGTCGGCCGACAGGCCGAGATTGCGGACGAAGTCGTACTGCGGCGTGATCGCGACGAGCGACGACGACGCCGTGTCGTAGACCCAGATCTGGCTGAAGTCCTGGCCGCCGCCCGTCGGCTCGGCATGGAACTCGAACGCCAGCTTCGAACCGTCCGCCGACCACGACTGCTCGAGGGTGCCGCGCGACTCGCCGATCGGCGGAATCAGATCGAGCGCGGTCGTGCCGTCGTGGCGCACCAGGAACAGACTGTCCTCGAACGGGTCCTGGCGCTCGACCCAGCACAGGAAGTGCTGCGAGTTCGGCGACCAGAGCGATGCCCCGTGCTCGTCGCCGCCGAAGGCCAGTTCCAGCACGTTCGTGCCATCGGCGTTCATGACGTGAGCGGTGCGCCGGCCGAGCCCGTCGTCCCGCGTCAGCAACAGCCGCCGGGAGTCCGGGCTGAACGCGAAGGACGTGCGGGCCGGGGCGGACGCGGCAGATCCCGAGAACGGCAGGGTCAGTGCCGTGCCGGCTTCGACATCGAGTACCGAGTAGTGCGTGTCGGTGAGTCCCGCCGTCACACTCGCCAAGTACCGGCCGTCGGACGACATCCGTGCGCCCCATTCGAGGATGGCGCCACCGTCCGGCAGGAGGGCGCCGAGCGGTCGCAGGTCCGTCCCGTCGTAGCTCGCGATCCACGGCTCGAAGACCCCGGCGAGGGTGCGGTTCGAGGTGAACAGCGCGAAGCCGGTCGGAGGCGGCGGCGTGCCGCCGGTACTGTTGCCGCCGCCGGCGGGAGCGCCCGAGCCCGACGAGCAGGCGGCGAACAGGCAGGTCGCGCCGAGCGCGGTGTCACGGAAGAATCGAACGGATGCGCGGGTCTTGGCCATGTCGTCGCCCGCGAAGGCGGGTCGACGACCGACGGTTTCCCGCGGATTCCGTGGTTCTCCGCGCCTACGGCTGGATGTTGTAGCCCAGCGCGTTCGTCGTCACGTAGTTGACCGGCGTCGTGACGGCCGGATCGAGCAACGCCATCTGGTAGTAGAGGTTGACGTTGACGTAGATCGGGTTGTTCGGGATCTGCGTGTTGAAGCGGTGCGTGCCGTCGGCGTCACCGAGCGTGAACGCGACCGGCACCGGGTTGTCGAGATACGACAGGCAGCCCGCCGGCAGGAACGGCGACAGCGCGAGCGGCGTCGGGCGCAGGCGCAGATCGCCCATCACGAACGCGGGCACGCTCGGCAGACCGCGGATGCAGCCGACCTCGAGCGCGAGGTTGCCGATCTGCGGGATGCCGTTCCAGACCTCCATGACCGGCTTCTCACCGGTCGACGCCAGCGGGCAGGCGTCGCCGATCGTGGTGATGCCTGCACCGAACGGGCCGGGCATCTCGAGCCGACCGACACCGACGAGGCTCGTGAAGTAGCCGCCGAAGCTCGGGTGGAACGGCGGGAAGTAGCCGCTCGGACCCTGCGCCTGTGCCCACGGCATGTAGGCCTCGCCCTGATCGATCACGCCGTTGGCGTTCGTGTCCGACATCGTGACGATGCCGTCGTTGGTGCCACCGTTCTCGTAGAGCACCCCGACCTCACCGGTCGGCGTCGCCGAGAAGCCCCAGGTGTGGCTCGACAGCGACGACACCGGACCGCCGTTCTGATCGTTGAAGGAGATCGGCGGCACGCCGTTGTAGGTCTGCCCCGAGCAGTTGAAGTAGAGGTTGACCTCGCCGGCGTCGATGCGCTCGTTGGCGTTGGCATCGACGACGCGGTAGACCAGACCGGCGACCTGCTGGCCGTTGAGATTGACGTCGCCCTCGGCGGTCGTGCGGTAGCTCGCCGCGAGGTAGTAGACGTCCTCGCCGTTCGGGCCGCCGCCCGGAACGATGTCGCAGTAGCGCGCATAGTTGACGCGCACCGCGACCTGCGAGGCATCCTGCACGTCCCAGTTGGGGAACAGCGCCGTGGTCGGCACGCGCGGATCGTCGAAGTCCGGGTGCACCGGCAGGTCGTTGAGCGTCGACGCGTTGAACCAGAGTTCGGGAACCGCGATGCCGTTGTTGTCGGTGAACCCGTACCAGGCGTTCATCTCGGGCTGCACGACGTAGACCGGCCCGGTGATCGACACGCCCTTGGCGAACGCGACCAGCTTGCCGCTCGGAAGCACGCGGATCTGCGACCAGAAGTCGCGCGTGATCGGCACCGGCCCGTTGAGCCCGGGCACGGTGAGGCCCATCGTGCTGTCGACGAACATGCTCTGCTCGCCCGGATCCATCGCGTCGCCGTCGCCGTTGGCGTCGACGAGCCGGTGGATGCCGTGGGTGTAGCCGAGGCCCGACGGCATCGAGTTGTCGAGCGCGACGTAGACGCGGGTCTCTGCCGGGTTGACCGAGGTGTCGCGGTAGACAGCGAGCGTGTCGGGCGAGAACAGCGCGCCGCCGCTCGGCTGACCGAAGCGGAAGAAGATGCTGGCCTCGGCCGGGTCGATGACGCCGTTGTGGTTGCGGTCCTCACCGCGCACGACGAGCCCGTCCTCGGAATCGCAGAAGTAGAAGACGATGTTGCCGTTCTCCCAGACGTAGCGGCCGTCGACCATGAAATTGGTCGTCGACGTCGCCATCGTCGGCAACACGGTGCAGAACGCGTAGACCTCTTCGACCTGGACGATGCCGTCACCGTTCTGGTCCTTGACCCGGGCCACGGGGTAGCTCGAGTTCGGCGGACCGCTGGCATTGCCGAAGCCGAGCGGGATCACGAAGTCCTGCGCCGCGGCGAGCGCGGCGAAAGAGACGAGGGCGAGGGAGGTGCGGAGCATGTGTTCCTTTGAGGGTGGTCTGGTGGCCGCTGGGACGGACGTGTCCGGATTCGGGCGAACATTGTGCCCGATGGCGTGAACGCCACGACAAGACTCCGTGGGGTTCCGTTTTTCACCGCGGCCCGGCACCATGGCGCCGCGATGCCCGCTCCCGCCTCAGCCCCACCGCCCGAACCCGAGTGGTGCCGGGATGTTCCAGGCGGCCGCGTGCTGGCGTTCGCGCCCCATCCGGACGACGAGATCGCCGGGCCCGGCGGCTGTCTCGCGCTGCACCGCCGCGCCGGCGACCCGGTGCGTGTGGTGGTCGCCTCGACCGGCGCCGCCGGCGACCCTGAAGCCCGTTTCGACGCCGCGACCTACGCGGCGCGGCGCGAGGACGAGTCGCGGCGCGGGCTGGCCGAGATCGGCGTCGGCGACGCGGTCTACTGGCGGCTGCCGGACAACTGCGTGCTCAGCGACTCCGACTACGAGCTCGGCTTCGAGCTGGCGACTGCCGCGATCCGCGAATACCGACCCGACGTCGTCTACCTGCCGTGGGAGGCCGAGGGTCATCCCGATCATCACGCGCTGCACCGGATCGTGATCGAGGCGCTGCGACGTTCGACATTCGTCGGCCTCGCGTTCGGGTACGAGGTGTGGAACGCGATGGTCCCCGATGTCGTCGTCGACATCACGGCCGTCGCCGAGCAGAAGCGCCGCGGCATCCGCGCGCACGCGACACAGACCGCCTACGTCGACTTCGAGCACACCATCCTCGGACTGAACGCCTACCGCTCGATGGTGCACGCCCGCGGGCGCGGCTACTGCGAAGGCCTGCGGCGGATCGCTCCGATCGCGGCCCCACCGGGCGACGCTACATGAACAGCCGGTGGCGCTTGAACCGCGCCTCGATGCCGGCTTCGGCCTCGACCTCGCGCTGCGCGAAGCCGCCGCAGAGCGCCTGCAGCCGCCGGGCCATCGTCTCCAGGCCGAGCGCGAGCGGCGCCTCGGGATCGGTCGTCACCAACGGCAGCTGACCGAGCCGGTGCTGCGTCACGCTGGCGTCTTCGACGATCTCGCCGAGGTACTCGAGCTGCACGCCGACGTGCTGGCGCGCGACCTCGGTCAGCTTCTGGAACGCGAGCTTGCCACGGCCCGGCTCGGGCACGCGGTTGACCACCACGAGGAAGCGCGCCTTGCTCTCCATCTGCGCGATGCACTTCACGACCGCGTAGGCGTCGACCAGCGCCGCGATCTCGGGCTGCGTCACCAGCACGATCCAGTCGGCGCAGAGCATCGTCAGGATCGTCGCCGGCGCGATGCCGGCGCCGAGGTCCAGCATCAGCACCTCTTCGCGCGCCGCCAGTTCGCCGAGCTGGTGCGCGAACGCGACCAGGTCCTTGTCCGACATGTTGGCCATCCGGCGCACGCCGGAGGCACCGGGCAGGAGCCGCGGGCCGCACGGCGAGGTGCATAGCGTCTGGTCGAGCGTCGCCTGGCCGTGCAGCAGCTGCTGCAGCGTCGCCGTCGGCTTGACGCCGAGCAGCAGGTGATCGCAGGCCAGCCCGAAGTCGCAGTCGACCACCGCGGTGCGTTTGCCGGCCCGGTGCGACAGCACCGCCAGCGAGGTCGCGAGGAACGACTTACCGGTGCCGCCCTTGCCGCTCGCGACCGCGATCGCGACGCCCTCGCGCCGTGGCGGGGTGACCGCGCGCATGCCCTGGAACAGGCGTCCGAACAGACCCCGACCCCGGGGGCCCAAACTGCGCCCACCCTCCGCCTGTCGACGAGCTGGTTCCATGGAAGCCGCTCCGATGCCGCGATCTGACCGTTTCACGACCGCGAGAGTGTCGCCGATTCGGCCGCCGAGTGCGCGGGTTTTCCGCCCCTACCGCGACAGGAGTTCGCGCGCGAAGCGGATCGGCACACCGTAGTTCAGGCCGGTGAAGCCGCGCTGGATCGCGAAGTTGACGGCGATGACCTCGCCGTCGTCGCCGAAGACCGGCCCGCCGGAGCCGCCATGGGTGGTCGCGGCGTCATATGTGATGACACGTTCCTCGACGTTCACGCTGCCCTGGGTGATGACCGGGTTGATCTGCCCGGCGGCGGCGAGCTCGTCGATCGCCATCGTCATCGACGCCTGGCGCCGCTGCAGGTCGTCGACCAGGCCGCGATCTGCGCGGGCGAGCAGCGCGGCGAGACCGGTCGGGTAGCCGACCACGGTCGCACGCTGGTAGTCGGCGCGGTCGGTCTGCGCCAGCGGCAAGACCGGCACGCCCTCGACGCGATCGGCGGGCACTCGCACCACCGCCACGTCGCGGGAGTCCGCGCGCGCGCGGATCGAGTCGGGCGGGATCGCGATCGGACCGCGGCCCGGGAACGTCGCCGTCAGGTGCATGAACTCGGGCGTCATGCCGCCCTCGATCAGCGGCTCGATATCCGGCATCTCGCTCCACGGCACGACGACGTGACGGTTGGTGACGATGTCGCCCTGGCTCGACACCAGGAAACCCGACCCGGTGTACTCGGCCTCGAGCGGGGTCGAATCGTGCTCGAGCCAGCTGCCGTCCTGCTGCCGCAGCCCGAACACGCCATGTACCAGGCAGACGCCGTGGCTCCACTCGCGCTGGATCCGGCGCAGGTTGGCGTTGGCGCGCGACAGCTGCGCGATCGCCTCGCGTTGCTTCTCCTGTTCGGACCGCAGCTCCGTGAGCTCGGACTGCGTCACCATGTCGGCGGTGCGACGGCGTTCCTCGGCACTCGGACGGCCGCTGAGCCAGCCGCCGAGCCAGCCCGCCAGGAACGCGAGCGCGACGACCGCGATCGGGAAGCCGATCTTGAGGGTCAGGGTCGCCTGCGTGAACAGGTCACGCGTCAGCGCCTGGGTCGCGGCGCTGCTGCCGCTGACGCGGCGCACGGCCTCGGCATCGGCCAGCATTCGCCGCACCGGCTTGCACACCGCGCCCTCTGGCACGTAGACCCGGAAGCGCGCACGCGGCCCGTCGACGCCGAACTCGATCTCGTCGTCGTCCTGCAGGATGACCTCGCGCACCTCGTTGCCGTTGACGAAGACCTGGCCGTCGTGGGCGTGCAGGTGGAACGCGCAGCGGTCCTGCTCCCAGTCGATGCGGGCGTGATCGGCGGCGACGCCTTCGGCCGGCAGGTACGCCGTGCTGTGCGGCGCCGATCCGACGGTGACTCGCGGCACCGCGTAGGTGACCGTGCGCCCGCGGCTCGGACCGGAAAGGTAGAGCAGTTGCGCCCGCATTGGCGCACCATAGTCGCGATGTCGCCCCCCGCAAACGTGCGCGTCGCCGTCGAGGTCGCCGTCGATTCGGTCGCCGGCGCCACCGCGGCCGTCGCCGCCGGCGCCGATCGGCTCGAGCTCTGTGCGGCGCTGCTCGAGGGTGGGCTCACCCCCAGCGCCGGCCTGCTGGCGGCGGTCAAGGCGGCGGTCGCCGTGCCGGTCTTCGCGATGGCGAGGCCGCGCGGCGGCGATTTCCTCTACGACGGCTCGGAGCTCGACGTCTTGTTGCGCGACGTCGAGGCACTGCGCGCGGGCGGCGCCGACGGCATCGTCGCCGGTGTGCTGACCGCCGACGGCGCAATCGACGGCGATGCGCTGGCGCAGATACGGGAACGTGCCGGCGCCCTGCCGCTGACGTGTCATCGCGCAATCGACCTCACCGCCGATCCGTTCGCGGCGCTCGCGACGTTGATACACGTGGGCTGCGAACGCGTCCTGACGTCGGGTCAGGCGGCGTCCGCGGCCGTGGGCGCCGATCGCATCGCCGAGCTCGTCGCGGCGGCGGCGGGCGGCATCACCGTGATGGCGGGCGCCGGCGTGCGCCCCGACAACGCGGCCGAAATCGTCCGGCGCACCGGCTGCCGCGAGCTCCACCTGTCGGCGACCGCCTGGCGCGCCAGCGCGATGCGCTTCCGGCGCGACGGCGTGCCGATGGGCGTGACCGCTCCGCCCGGCGAGTACGCCCGGCGCGTGACCGATCCGGACGCGGTCGCGGCGGTCGTCGCCGCCGTCGCCGCGGCGCGTTGAGCGCGCTATCGTGCGGCGATGACCGAGACCCAACCGCTGCTCGCCGCCGTCGACCGCCTGCTCGAGGACCAGAAGGGCGGGGCGGACGGCCCGCCGTGGCCCGCACTGCTCGCCGAGCTGCTGCGCCACTTCGACTGCGTGCTCGGCACCGTGCACCTCATGGGCAAAGACGGCGCGCTGCACCTGACCGCGGATACCGGGCTGCCGCCGCCGGTGCGCGAGAAGGTGCAGGTCGTTCCGATCGGCAAGGGCATGGCCGGGATCGCCGCCGAACGCCGCGAACCGGTGCAGGTCTGCAACCTGCAGACCGACGCCAGTGGTGTCGTTCGTCCCGGCGCGAAGCTGACCCAGATGGAGGGTTCGATCGCCGCCCCGATGCTCGCCGGCGACCGCCTCGCCGGAGTGCTCGGCGTCGCCAAGCCGGTCGCCTACGAGTTCACCGCCGAGCAGAGCGAGCTGCTGATGGCGGTCGGCAAGAGGATCGCGGCGACGCTCGGCTGATACCGTCGGCTACGCGCCGAAACCGTCACGCGCCGTTTCGGTCAGCAGCGCGTTGGCCGCATCGTCGTCGAAGCGCAGCTGCGCGGCGTCCCAGCTCAGCTTCTTGCCGGGCCGCGCGCGCGCCGCGACATCCGCGAGCAACACGGTCTCGGTCAGCGGCCCACCGTAGGCGAACGAACACGACGGCTGGCTGCGCTCGCGGCAACACTGCAGCCACTCCTGGTAGTGACCGGGCGACGGGGGAATCGAATGCGGCGGCGGTTCGAAGCTCTCGGCGCGCGCCACCGGCCCGATCACGTGCCGGGTGTAGTCACTGATCAGCCAACCGTCGTCGCCGAGGAACAGCACGCCGTTGGTCCAGCCTTCGAGCCCGCGCGCTTCGAGTTCGGCCGCCGGTCGATCCTTGCCGCCGTGCCAGACCAGCTCGAGCGCGGGCCGATCGCCGCGCGCGCCGAACTCGTAGGTGCAGTGCAGACCGGCCGGCGCGCAGTGGGCGTCGTTGGCCGAGGCCTCGGCCACCAGCGTGCGCGGCGCGTCGAGCTCGAGGGCCCAGAACGCGAGGTCGACGAAGTGGCAACCCATGTCCGCGGTCGTGCCGCCGCCGAACGCGCGATAGCGCCGCCACGCGGCCGGGTGGAAACCCTCGCGGAACGGCTGCTTCGCGGCCGGCCCGAGCCAGAGCTCGTAGTCGAGCTGCTCGGGCACCGGCACCTCGCGCGGCAGCTCGGTCGCCGACCAATCGGTGCCGTTCACGAACACGATCACCTTGCGCACCGGTCCCACCGCGCCGGCGCGCACCGCTTCGACGACGCGGCGGTAGTTTTCGTTGGCGTGGATCTGGATGCCCATCTGGGTCACGCCGCCGAACTCCTTCGCCGCTGCCGCGAGCGCGCGCGCCTGGGCGACGGTGTGCGTCAGCGGCTTCTCGCAGTAGACGTCGAGGCCGTGGCGCAGCGCCAGCATCGCCGGCAGGAAGTGCGTGTGATCGGGCGTGCTGATGACGACGCCGTCGAGCTTCCTGCAGGCCTCGGCATCGCCGAGCACGCTGCGGAAGTCGGCGATCTGCCGCGCGTCCGGGTGCTTCTTGCCGGCCGCTGCGAGGCGACGACCGTCGACGTCGCAGAGGATCTCGATGCGCTCGCCGGCGACACCACCGAGGTTGTCACCGCCGCGGCCCCCGACGCCGATCACCATCAGCCGGCGCGGCTCGCCGCCGATGCGTGCGACCCGGCGACGCTGCGGCAGCGCGGTGCCCGCGACGGCCGCGGCGCCGAACGAGGCCGCGGCACCGAAGAGGAAGGAGCGACGAGAGCTGGCCATGGCGCGATCATCGCACCGCCGGACGGGAATTGCTCGCGCCGGCCGCGCCCGCCGCGGATCATGCGGCCCATGACCCAGAGCCTGCAGGCCCGCTATGCCCCCCATAACGCCTGCTTCGGCTGCGGCCCGAGCAACCCCGACGGCCTGCGGCTCGAGAGTGTCGTCGACGGCGACGAGGTCGTCTGCACCTGGACGCCGAAGACGATGCACGAGGCGTTCCCGGGCGTGCTCGCCGGCGGCATCATCGGCACTCTGCTCGATTGCCACTGCAATTGGACGGCGGCGTGGCACCTGATGCAGCGCGCCGGCGCCGAGTCGCCGCCGTGCACCGTGACCGCCGAATACACCATCAAACTACGCCGCCCGACCCCGACCGACGGTCCGGTCAAACTGCGCGCCAAGATCGTCGACTCGAGCGAGGATCGCGCCACCGTGACCGGCACGCTCGAGGCCGGCGGCCGTATCTGCGCGACCTGCGAAGGCCTGTTCGTCGCGGTCAAGGAAGGTCACCCGGCGTTCCACCGGTGGTAGACCCTTCGCCGACGCCATCGCTCGAGCAGATCCAGCGCGCCTGGCAGCGGTTCGAGGGCCAGATCCGCGAAACGCCATCGTGGCAGTGGCAGGGTCACCGCATCGACCGCAGCAAACCGATCGACTCGACGCTCTTCCTCAAGCTCGAGCTGTTCCAGCACACCGGGTCGTTCAAGCCGCGCGGCGCGATGACCGTGATGCGCGAGCTCGCGCCCGACGCGCTGCAGCGCGGCGTCGTCGGCGTCAGCGCCGGCAACCACGGTATGGCGCTCGCGTTCGCCGCCGCCGCGCTCGGCGCCCGCGCGACCGTCGCGATGCCGGAGACCGCGAGTCCGGCCCGGGTCGAAGCCTGCCGCGCGCTCGGTGCCGAGGTCGTGTTGACTCCGGACATCGCCAGTGCGTTCGCCAAGGCCGAAGAGCTCGAGCGCGACGGCTTGTCCTACGTGCATCCGTTCGAGGGCCCGCTAACGGCGCTCGGCACCGCCACGCTCGGTCTCGAGTTCCTGCGGCAGGTCGGCAAGCTCGACGCGCTGTTCGTCGCGATCGGTGGCGGCGGGCTCGCTGCCGGCGTCGCGGCAGCGGTCAAGCAGCTGCAGCCGCGCTGCCGGGTCTTCGGCGTCGAGCCCGAGGGCGCCGACTCGATGCACCGCAGTTTCGCCGCCGGCGCACCGCAGCGGATCGACGCGGTGCGCACGATCGCCGACAGCCTCGGCTCGCCGACCGCGATGCCGTATTCGTTCGCGCTCTGCCGCCAGCACGTCGACGAACTCGTGAAGGTCAGCGACGACGAGCTCTGCGCCGCGATGGCGCTGCTGTTCGCCGACGCCAAGCTCGCGGTCGAGCCGGCCGGCGCCGCCGCGCTCGCGGCGATGCTGCAGTGCCGCGAGCGCCTTGCCGGTCAGCGGATCGGACTCGTGGTCTGCGGTGCGAACGTCGACCCGGATGCGTTCGCCGACTGCCTGCGGCGCGGCCGCACGGGGATCGTGTGAGCGAAGCGGGCTAGTCGAGCGCCCGGTCCATCGCCGCCATGTACTCGCGGCAGAGGAACTGCACGTTCGGCTCGGTGCACATCGTGAAGTGGTCGCCCGGGCACTTCACGACCGTGACACCGCCGCCGACGAACGGACCCCAGCCGAGCTGGTCGTCGCGCACGTAGCGCGTCCCGCCGAGCGGTTCGGTCGCCGCGAACATCGCGACCGCGCCCGGATACGGCTTGACGCGGTGGCGGTAGAACGCGCGCTCGAAGGCGAACTGCACGTCCTCGCCGCGCATCGCCTGCGGCATCACGCCGCCCTGCTCCCGGGCCTCCTCGGTGCGGCGCGCCGAGGCGCGGCGGTCGAGCTTCATCCGCAGGATGCGCAGCGGATACATCGGACCGCGGCGGAGCAGTCGGCCGAGGTGGATCAGTGCGCGCGCCGCCTTGCTGCGCTCGGGGAGCTGCGGACAGATCGTGTCGATCATGCCGACGAACGCGACCTGCTCGCCGGCGGCGAGCAGCTGCTGCGCCATCTCGTAGGCGATGACCCCGCCGCCGCTGTAGCCGCCCAGGAAGTACGGCCCGTGCGGCTGCACCTCCCGCAGCTCGCCCAGATAGGCCAGCGCCATCTCGTCGATCGTCTCGTGCGGCATCTGCTTGCCGTCGACCCCGCGCGCCTGCAACCCGAAGACCGGCTGGTCCTTGCCGAAGTAGTGCGCGAGATCGCGGAAGCCGAGCACGTTGCCGCCGGCGCCGTGCACCAGGAACAACTTCGGCCGGGTGCCTTCGGTCTGGATCGGCACGATGTGGTAGCCGCGCTTCTGCGCCACCGAACGCGCCGGCGCGGTGCCGGGCTCGGGCAGCCCGAGCTCGGCGCGCACGACCGCCGCGAGCTTGCGCACCGTGCCCGCGGTCAGCAGCGTCGAGAGCTCGAGGTCGAGGCCGAAGTCCTTGTGGAGACGCGCGAACAGCCGAACCGCGAGCAGCGAGTGGCCGCCGAGATCGAAGAAGTCCTGATCGAGCCCGGGGTGGTCGACACCGAGCAGGTCCGCGTAGACCGCCGCGATCTTCTGCTCGACCTCGTCGCGCGGCTCGTCGTCACCGCCGCCGGCGCCGGCCGATGTCTCGCCTTCCGCGGCGCCCGGCGCGGGGGTCGCCTTCGGTTTCTCGGGCGGCAGCGACAACCAGCGCGCGACGCGGTCGAGGTCCATCGACGACACCACGACCTGCGGTTCGCCGGTCGCGAGCGCGTGCTCCAGGCCGGCCATGCCCTCGGGCGCGGTGATGCCGCGCGACAGGATCGCACGGATCCGCGGCACGGGTTCCGGCGCGGTGACCCGCCGCGCCCGCGCCTTCGGGTCGGCCGCCGGCTTGCTCTCGCCCGCCGCGAAACCGCCGCGCACCCCGAACAGCTGCAGGCCGCGCAGTTCGGCGACGACGATGCCCTCCGGCGACGCCAGCGCGATGTCCAGCGTGCCGAGGCGGGCGTGCTCATCGAAGCCGCGAACGGTGACGTGGCAGACCGAGTTCGCCGGCAACCGTCCGGCGACCACTGCCTCGTCGCAGCCGACCGGCACGAACAGTGCATCCTCGTTGCCGACGGAGAGCAGCCGGATGCCGCAGCCGAGCGCCATGTCGACGACCGCCGGATGCAGCGGATGCTGTTCGAGATCGCCGAGGAACGCCTGCGGCAACGCGAGCTCGCCGTACGCCTCCCCGTCGCCGAGCTGCACGCGCTCGACGCACTGCCAGCGCGGTCCGAACGCGACCAGACCGGACTGATCCGACGCGTTCGCGGGACGCACTGCCGAGTCGCGCCAGGTCGCCAGATCGACGAGTCCCTGACCGTCGGCGCCGACGCGCGCGACCGCGCGGGCATGCGTCGTCCGGGCGTGAAGGTCGTCGACGCCCGGCGCCGCGCTCTGGATGCGCACGCTGTAGCCGTTCTGGCGTTTGCGGACCGCGATGAAGACCTGCAGTGGTCGCCCGGCCGGGAACGACAGCGGAGTCAGGAGCTCGACCTTCTCGAGTGTCAGCGCGGTGCAGTTCGCGATCGCTCGCACCGCCGCCGTCATCAGCTCGAGGTGCCCGGTGCCCGGCATCACGCAGTCGCCGCCGCGGATCCGGTGCTCGGCGAGCTGCCAGTCGGTCGCCGGCGACCACTCGCGCACGAACTCGATCTCCTCGCCGCGCTGAGTGCGCTGCCCGAGCCATGCCGGCGCGTCACCGACGCTGTCGTCGCCGTCCTGCGCCAGCATGCCGACGTCCTGCCAGACGCCCCAGTCGACCGACAACGTCCGCCCGGGCCGCGCGGCGCTGCGCCACTGCGCGAACGCGTCGAGCGCGGCGTTGGCCGCGGCGTAGTCGGCCTGGCCCGGAATCCCGGCGAGACCGCTGGTCGACCCGAACAGCACGAACAGGTCGAGCGACAGCGCCGCAGTCGCCGCGTCGAGCGCTTCGGCGCCGCCGAGCTTGGGCGCGAGCATGCGCTCGATCCGAGCCGGCGTGCGCATCTGGATCAGACCGTCGTCGAGCACACCGGCCGCGTGGATCACGCCGTGAAGCGCACCGAAGCGCGCGACGGCCTCGCGCACGAGCTGCTGGGCCGCGTCGCGATCGCTGACGTCGGCGGCGCACACCTCGACCTCGCTGCCCTTGGCCTCGAGCGCCCGGATCCGCCGGATCAGGCGCGCTTCGCGATCGCCGCGGCGCAGCTCGAGCCAGCGATCCCAGAGTGCGCGCGGCGGCAGGCCGCGCCGACCGACGAGCACGAGCCTGGCGCGCACCTTGCTCGCGAGGTGTTCGGCGACCACGAGGCCGATGCCACCGAGACCACCGGTCACGAGGTAGACGCCGTCCTCGCGCCAGGCGAATCCGGTCCGCCGCTCGGCGTCGATGGCCACGAGTTCGCGCACGTGGCGCGTGCCGCCGCGCAGCGCGACCTGCAACGGCGTCGCCTCGGCCTCGACCTCGCGACGGAGCGCCTCGACGAGTTGCGGCGCACCCGCGAGCGCGGCCGCGTCGACATCGATGCTGCGCGTCCGGACGCCGTCGTACTCACGCGCCGCGACCCGCAGGAAGCCGGCGACGACGCCGAGCCCCGGGTTGGGCAGCGCTTCGGTTGCGACCCGCGACCCGCCGTTCGTGACCGCGAGGAAGCGCAACCCCGAGGTCAGATCCGCACGGCCGAGCGCCTGCCAGAGCGCGGTGAGCGCCAGAACGTTGCGACGACCGTCGACCTCGGCGAGCGGCCAGGCGAACAGCACGCGCTGCGGCGCACCGACCTGCTCCACGATCGCCGCGAGCGCCCGATCCCACGCCTTGTCATCCGTCAGCGGCAACGTCCACGTCGCACCGTCGCTCGCTTCCTGCTCGCCGGACCGCGCCACGGCGATCTTGCCACCGCCCTCGCGGACCGCGCGCGCGAACTCGTCGACGAACGCTCCGGCGTCACCGGCGATGCACAGCCAGCGCGCATCGGCGACGGCGCGCACGCCTGCCGGCAGCTCCAGCGGTCGGAACTCGAGACGGCGGACCCAATCGGCCTCGGGCAGCCGCGTCGGCGCGACCGGCTCGTCGTCGCCGCGCAACACGCCTTCGTGACCGACGATCGCGCCGGGCTCGATCCAGTAGCGCTGGCGTTGGAACGCGTAGGTCGGCGACGGCACGCGCCGCCGCGCGGTGCCGCCATGGAACGCCCGCCAGTCGATCTCGACGCCGGCCTGCCAGAGTCGCCCGACCGCCTCGATCGCGAACTCGTCGGCCGCACGCGAGTCCTTGGCGTGGGGCACGGTCACGAAGCCCGGGCTCTTGCGCGCGTTCTCGTGCATCCGCACCAGCGTGGTCAGTGCCTTGCCCGGCCCGACCTCGACGAAGACCCGATCGCCGCCGCGCAGCAGCGTCGCGACGCCATCCTGGAAGCGCACCGTCCGCCGCAGGTGCTCGACCCAGTACTCGGGGTCGGCGGCGCGCTGCGGCTCGATCCAGTCGCCGGTGACGTTCGAGATCCACGGCTGCTCGGCCGGCCGCAGCGCCATTGCGCGCAACCCCTCGCGATAGCGATCGAGCACCGGATCGAGCATGTGCGAGTGCGCCGCGACGCCGATGCGCAGCCGCTGATACTCGATGCCGCGCTGCGTCAGCTCGGCCTCGGCCTTCTCGATCGCTGCGATGCTGCCGGCGACCGCGCTGAGCTGCGGCGCATTGGCCGCGGCCAGCGAGAGCTCGCCGTTCATCAGCGAGAAGACCTCGTCCGGCGGCATCGACACGGTCAGCACCGCACCACCGGTGGCCTCCTCGAGCAGCTGACCGCGCAGCGCGAGCGCCTGCATCACCTGCTCGAGCGTGAACGTACCGCCGAGCGTCGCGGCGACGTACTCGCCGAGGCTGTGGCCGAGCATCGCGTCGGGCGTGATGCCGAACGACATCAGCGTGCGGGCGAGCGAGTACTCGACGACGAACAGCGACGACAGCATCGGGCCGCCGCGCTCCATGCGGTCGCCGTGCTCCGGCGCAGCGAGCTCGCCGAACAGCAGCGCCTCGACCTCGCCGCGCAGCTCGGCCGGCATCGCCTGGAGACAGCGATCGGCGTGTTCGCGGAACACCGGCTCGTGCTCGTAGAGTCCGCGGCACATGCCCGGGTACTGCGCGCCACCGCCCGGAAAAAGGAACACCACCGACGGCGCGCGATCGGGCGCCTGCCGGAGCTGGGCTTTGAAGTCGACCGACTCGAGCTGCTGCGCGAGCTCGTCGGCGCTGGCGCCGACCGCGATGCCGCGCTGTGCGAACGCCCTGCGACCGGTCTGCAGTGTCCAGGCGAGATCGGGCAGCTGCGCCGCCGCGACCCCGCGCAGGTGCGACGCGAGCCGGCGCGCGTTGTCGATTGCCGCCTCCTTGACCTTGCCGCTGACCGGCAGCAGCTGGCAGCGCCGCGGATACGGCGGCGCAACGTCCCCTCCGACCGACTCGGGCTGCTTGACGAGCACGTGCGCGTTGGTGCCACCGACCCCGAGCGAGCTCACGCCCGCGATGCGTGGCGCGCCGTCCCGCTGCGGCCACTCGCGCCGTTCCGCGACGACGTAGAATGGGCTCCGCTCGAAGTCGATCAGCGGGTTCGGGCGCTCGTAGTTGAGGCTCTTCGGCAGCTCGCCGTGTTGCATCGCCAGCACGGTCTTGACGAAGCCGGCGACGCCCGCGGCGGTGTCGAGGTGCCCGATGTTGGTCTTGACCGAGCCGATGCCGCAGAAGCCGCTCGCCGCGGTGCCGACCCGGAACGCCTGCGTCAGCGCCTCGATCTCGATCGGATCGCCGACCGAGGTGCCGGTGCCGTGGGCTTCGACATACTGGACGTCGCCGGCCTCGATGTCGGCGAGCGCGAGCGCTTCGGCGACGACCTCGGCGTAGCCGTCGACGCTCGGCGCGAGATAGCTGACCTTGCGTGCACCGTCGTTGTTGACCGCGGAACCGGCGACGACCGCGTGGATGTGATCGCCGTCGGCGATCGCGTCGGCGAGCCGCCGCAGCACGACGACGCCGGCACCGCTGCCGAAGATCGTGCCCTTGCTCTTGTGGTCGAAGGTGCGGCAGTGGCCGTCCGGCGACAGCACCTCGCCTTCCTTGTAGAGGTAGCCGCGATCCTGCGGCACCAGGATCGTCACTCCGCCCGCGAGCGCCATCTCGCATTCGCCCGCGAGCAGGCTCTGGGCGGCCTGGTGGATCGCGACGAGCGAGGTCGAACACGCGGTCAGGACGTTGACGCTCGGGCCGCGCAGGTCGAACTGGTAGCTGGTGCGGGTCGCGAGAAAGTCCTTGTCGTTGCCGGTATGCCGGATCAGGAACATGCCGATCCGCCGCACCAGGTCCGGGTTCGTCAGGATGTTGTGCAGCAGGTAGGTGTCCATGCCGCAGCCCGCGAACACGCCGATCCGGCCGTCGAACTTGTCGGGCACGTGGCCGGCGTGTTCGAACGCCTCCCAGCAGACCTCGAGGAACACGCGGTGCTGCGGATCGAACAGCGCCGCGTCGCGCGGCGAGAAGCCGAAGAAGCCGGCGTCGAACTGGTCGATGTCGTCGAGCAGCATCGCCGCCTTGACGAACTCGGGGTCGGCGAGGACCTCGGGCGGTACGCCGGCGGCGCGCAGATGTTCGTCGTCGAGCTCGACGCGCGCATCGCGCCCGTCACGAAGCAGCTGCCAGAACTCTTCGAGGTTGCGCGCGCCCGGCAGGCGGCACGCCATGCCGACGACGGCGATGTCGGTTTCGGTCATGAGGCGGCTGATCGGCGGCTAGCTGCGGTCTCCGGGGCGAGGCAAGACGTTTGCCGATCCGTTATCGGTCGACAACGCGAGACGGTAGCCGCCGTGGCCGGAAAACGCGATGGCATCGAGCCGACGCCGCACGCCCACTCAACCGCCGCAGGCGATGGTCTGCTGCATCTCGGCGACGACGAAACCGGCGGGATCGGCGGGACAGAGCGCGAACGCCTGGCTGAATATCGGCCCGAAGCCGGGCGGCACCGCGAGCGCGAGCGGGAACGTCGCCGTGCCGGCCGGTCCGGCGAATAGCAGCGCGGTGATCAGCGTCGGCGAGCCGAGCACGAGACCGACGCCGCAGCCGGTCGCGTTGAGCAGCGGGAACGCCGGTGTGAATACGAAGTCGAGCCCGAACACGACGGGCGCGAGCGGCATGACGCCGGTCACGGTGAGGCCGTAGCCGAGGTTGCCGCTGGTCATCGGACCGGTCGCGCCGACCGTGGGCAGCAGGCCGCCGCAGGCGCAACCGCCGAACGGGCCGCTCTCGGCCGGCATCGGCTCGAAGGCGAGTCCGAGCGTGGTCGGTCCGCCACCGTGCGGAAACACCACGGCGCCGGGCAGCGTCATGTCGTAGGTCACGCCGCCGACTTCGACGTAGAGCGGCCGCATACCGACGCCGTTCAACAGACCGGTCTTGTCGATGGCGACGTCGGTCGGCACGCCGGGCGGCGGCATCACGGGCACGATCGCGGGACCGGCAGGCGCGCCGCCGGGCAGCGCCGGCCAGACCACGCCGGCGATGTCGAGCGCGAGCAGCGTGCCGGTGATCCCGTCCCACTCGAGGCCGGTGATCGGCGCCGCCCCGGGCGCCAGCGGGAATGCCGGTACCAGGATCGGCAACCCCGGCAGCGGCGCGACGCCGACGCACATGCCGACCGCCGATGCCAGCCAGAGCGTGCCGGCGAACGGGTCGATCGCCATGCCGGTCACCGGCCCGCCGAGCAGCGCCATCAGCCCGGGGCCGATCGGGATGGCCGGCAGCAGCGGCCCGGCGGGCGGGTAGTTCACGGTCGGCGACGACGCGACCATCACTCCGTTGCTGAAGAAGTTGATGCCGGCGACGTTGTCGAACGTGCTGTCGCCCGGCGGCACCGCGCCGACCGGTCCGGGCGGCAGCGCCGGCACGGTCGGGTAGATCGCGAGCGGTGGCGACGGCGGTCCGAACGGGCCGCCGGGCTGGACCTCGAAGAAGGTCGCGGGAAGCGGGTCGAACGCGACGAGGCGCTGCGCATCGACGGCGGCGCAGCCGAGCAGCGCGGCGGAGAGAGCGGGGAAGGGGTGCTTCATGGCGGACGGGTTCCTTGCGGATCGGGGGCGCGCCGCAGGGAGAACGCGCCGGCCTGCTGCCTCACCGCGAGCGCGGTGCGCCAGCGGAACAGAACCCGGGTTTTCGTGTTTCGGTCCGCCCCGGCCGCGCATGCCCGACGCCATGCAAACCACCCCGGTCCCCGACCTCTCCGCACCCCGGTCCGGCCTCCGCTCCGTGCTCCCCCTCGCCGCCGTCCTCGGCCTGCTGGCGACCGTGGCGACGGCGCAGGATCCGGCCGCGATCGTCGCGGGCATCCAGCAAGTCACGCCGACGGGCGGCCCGGGCGCGATCGCTGCGTTCCCGGGCGCCGGCGTGGTGCCGCTCGTCAGCGGCGACGACGACACGACGCAGCCGAGCCTGTTCGCCGCGGTCGGCAGCCTCGGCACGCCGGGCTCGGGCCACGTACTCGCGGTCGGTCACGAAGGCCTGCTCGGCGACACGGCCAACGGCCTCTACGACACGCTGCAGTTCAACCTGCAGGCGCTCGACTGGCTCGACGGCGCGAACACGCGGCGGCTGGCGATCCTCTCGGGCCACGCCGAATGGGCGAATCGCGGCGACATCAACGTGCTCGGCAGCGCGCTCACGGGTGCTGGCTGGACGATCGTCGACGTGCCGGGTGTCGTGACCTCGATGGCGCTCGCCGGCGCCGGCGTCGTCGTGGTCGGCAACGCGTGGAGCGCGCTGCAGACGAGCGAACTCGCAGCGCTCGAGAGCCACGTCGCCGCGGGCGGCGGGCTCTACCTCGCCGGGCTCGGCTGGTCGTGGCCCGGCGACTCCGCCGACTATCCGATGAACGCGATCGGCGCGAGCTACGGCATCGGCTGGCTGCCGACCTACCTGACCGATCCGACCAACAACCACAACGGTTCGGTGCTGTTCCACACGTTCTACCCGGCGTGCGATGCCTACGGCACGGACGGCGCGCTCGCCCACCTCTCGGACGCGGTGTTCAACCACCCGGCCGATCTCGACACCTGGCTGCAGGGCAACGCCACCGCCCGCACCGAGTTCGTCGCCGCGGCCGCGCTGGCGGTGACGCTCGCGACCGAGCTGCCCGTCGACGGCGGCGTGCGCGCCGCGCTCGACGCCGAGCTCCGCGACCTGATGGAGCAGAACCCGCAGTGGTTCACGATGGCGGGCACGTTCGACCCCGCCCAGGACGCCGCGCTCGCGGTCGTCCGCGCCGGCCTCGGCGCCGCGATCGTCGGCGCGTTCGACCTCGACGCGCAACGCCTCGCAGTGATCGAGCCGGCACTCGGGATCACCGATCCCGCGGTCGATCCGGACTACGCCACGATCCTGCGCGAGCACGGCTTCCTCCTGCTCGACAACCGCGGGTTCGGCGCCCAGCACCGCGGTGTGATCCTCGACCTGATGGCGAGCATCCCGAGCGTGCCGCGCGACCTGCAGCGCATGACGTGCGTCAACGAGCTCGCGAACGATCCCGCGCTGCGGCAGTTCCCGTTCCCGGGTCGCGGCGTCAACGTCTTCGCGGCGTCCGCGATCCAGACCCTTCAGAACCAGTTCCCGGCCGACACGGCGCCGCGCAACGTGCCGGTCTTCGCGACCACGGTCTGCCACGAGGTCGCGCACGTGATCGACTCGTATCTGCTGCGCAGCTCGCCGAAGTTCGCGACCCGACGCGATGCGCTGCTACAGGCCGCCGGCCTCGACGACCTGCAGTACCTGCGCAGCCAGATCGGCGGCCAGTTCTTCCAGTCGAACCCGCAGGAGTTCGTCGCGTCGCTCGCGAACGAGTGGAACACGGATTCGCTGCACACGCTGCGCCTCGGCGTGCTGCGGTTCGCCGCCGGCAAGGCCGAGCCGATCCGCCAGGCGCTGCTGATGGCCGACGTCTACGGCCACGACGGTGTGACGACGCCGCTCTACACGATGGCTTCGACCGGTCGGATCACGGTGACCCAGGCCAGCATCGGCCGCGACATCGCCGGCAACATCACCTCGATCTGCGACGGCACGACCGAGTTCCGGTTCACCTGGGACGCGCAGGGCAACGCCCTCTCCGCGACCGAGACCGCCGGCACCTGCACCGGCACCTGGCAGGATCTCGGCAGCGGCCTCGCGGGCGTCGACGGCGTGCCGGTAGCGGCCGGCGGCGGCGAGTTCATCGCCGGGCAGCCGATCGCGGTGCACCTCGCACACGCCGCGCCGAGCTCGCTCGCGGCGATCGTCATCGGCTTCGCGCGCATCGACCAGCCGTTCTTCGGCGGCACGCTGGTGCCGCGCGGCGACTTCACGGTGCTCGTGGTCAGCGACGCCGACGGCGACGCGTCGTTCACGCTGCAGTGGCCCAGCGGGTTCCCGAGCGGCCACTCGACGTACTTCCAGTATTGGGGGCTCGATGCCGCTGCGGCGCTCGGCGCGGCCGCGAGCAACGGGCTGCGCGGCGTGACGCCGTGACCGCGAGACGCCGTGCGGGTTGACCGCCGCACCGCGCGGCAGGACCATGCGCCGATGCGCGTGCGTACCCTCGCCCTCTCGCTGATGTCGCTGGTTGCCGGCTGTGCCTGGTCCTCCACCAACGCGAGGTCGGAGCTGGCCATGAAGCCCGGGGCGCGGCTGCTGGTGCACGCCGACGGCGAGCGCCCGACGATCCGCATCGTGATCCGCGGCGACGGTGCGCTGCAGTACACCTGGACGCGAACCGACGGGGTCCAGGAAGGCGGCGTCCTGCGCCACGGCTCGCTCGGCAACCGGACCGACGGCGGCTGCGAGCTCGTCGGGGTCGTGATCGACGGCGAGATCGAAGCGATCGTCGAGGTGCGCGACGGACGCGGGGTCCGGATCGAGGCCTACCCGGCCGAGGAGACGGCGGCGGCCGCCTCGGACGCGAAGCACTGACGGAGCGCCCGCGGTCCGGGGACCGGACGCCCCGTCACCGACCGAGGAACTCGACCATCGCCTTGACCGATCGGTAGCCGACCGCGCGGCGGAGCTCCTTGCCGTCGGCATCGAGCAACAGCATCGTCGGATAGCCGCCGACGTCGTAGCGCTTCGCGAGTTCGCGCTGCTCGTCACCGTCGAGCTGGACCGCCACGACCGCGTCGGCGGCGGCGACGACGTCGGCCGCGGTGTAGACCCACTGGTCCATGAGCTTGCACGGCCCGCACCAGGTGGTCTCGAAATCGACGAACACGCGCTTGCCACCCTGCTTCGCGGTCGCGAGCGCGGCGGCGAGGTCCTTGCCGAACGCGAGCGGCGACTTCGCGCGCGCGGCTTCGCGATCGGGGCGGTAGACGTCGGCCTTGGCCTTCTCCTCGGCCTCGGTGATACCCGGATCGAACGACTCGAAGCGCAGCCGCCGACCGTGCGGGTCGATCGCGATCGCGCGCCAGGCCACGCCGTCGAGCCAGCAATGCTGCTCGAGTGACCGCGGCGGTGCCGTGGCGAGCTCGGCTTCGCTGCGCGCGAGCGCCCAGGCGTCGCGCTGGTCGAACACGCCGTCCATCTCCCGTTCGCTGATCTGCACGAACGCGGGCTCGCCGCCGATCGCGACCTCGCCGAGCTGGAAGCCGCGCCGCGACCAGCGCAGTGTCGGCGGTGCGTCGGGCTCGAGCGGGTCCTCGACGAACCAGAGGTTCATCGCGTAGGGCCGCGTCGCCGCCGCCGCGTCACCTTCGGCCGGAACCGGCACCTGCACGGTGGCCGTGAAGCTCGACCACCACTTGCCACGCTGCTCCTTCGGCACCGTCGCCAGAGCCTCGTCGTCGGCGAGCACACCGTCGCGATCGAGATCGATCGTCAGGGTGTCGTAGCGCTCGGCACCCGCGGACTTCGCGAGTCGCACCGCGACCCCGGGCGAACCGACCGGCCCGAGCGCGAACCCGCCGCTCAGCACATCGCCTTCGCCGTGCAGCGCGACCTTGGCACCCTTCGGGCTCCAGCGCGGCGCGGCCTTGCTCGCGGTCGGAGCCGGCGCGAGCTCGACGGCGAGCGAAGTCGCCCGCGGTGCGGGATCCTGCGGCAGGGTGATGGCGACGGCGAGCGCGATCCACATGGTCGCCCACGGTAGCGCCGGTAGCGCCGCTCGGCACGACCTCGGCCGAACCTACTCGGCGCAGCTCTGCAGTGCGGGCACGACGGCGTCCTCGCGCCGCAGCTCGCGCGCCACCCCCTCGTCGAACCGCGCGGCGAACACCTCGTCGATGCGCGCCTCGAGCTCCGCCGCGTCGCGAACCCGCACGAACCGTTCGCGCGCCCACTCGGCCTCGCGGTGGTACTGCGCGTACTTGATCGCGTGCGTGCGCAGATGGCTGACGGCGAGCCGCTCCTTGCCGTAGTAGCCGCGTGCGAGCTCCCAGTGGCGCAGCAGGGCCGTGCGCTGCTCGCCGCAGGTCGGCCGCAGCGGGGTCTCGCCGGCGAGCAGCGCGTCGACCTGCCGGAACACGAACGGGTTGCCGATGCAGCCGCGCGCGATCGTGACGCCGTCGACGCCGGTCCGCTGCAGCATGTCGACGACGTCGAACGGCGAGAACAGGTCGCCGCTGCCGAGCACGGTGAAGTCGCCGACCTCGCGCTTGACGCGCTGCACGAACTCCCAGCGGCTCGGGCCGACGTACTTCTGCGCGACGGTGCGGCCGTGCACCGTGACCCCGGCGATGCCGCGCGCGATCGCACCTTCGAGGATCGTGAAGAACGCGCCCTCGGCGGTCGGCGAGTCGTCGTAGCCGCGTCGCATCTTGACGGTGACGGGCGCGTCGCCCTGCACCGACTGCACCACCGACTCGACGATCGCGAGCGCGGTCTCGGGCTCCGACAGCAGCCAGCCGCCGCGGTGGCGGCCGAGCACCTTGTTGACCGGGCAGCCGAAGTTGATGTCGACGACGTCGAAGCCGGCGCGCACGAGCTCCCGCGCCGCCGCGCCGAAGGTCTCGGGCCGCGAGCCCATGAGCTGGCCGCCGACCGGGTGGTCGTGCTCGGGTACGTCGAGGATGCGGCGCTGCAACTTGCCCTTCTGCAGCACGAGCTCGTCGAGCACGACCTCGTGGATCGTGTAGGCCGCGCCGTGCTCGCGCGCGACGGTGCGCATCGGCAGATCGGAATAGCCGCTCAGCGCCGCCTGCACGGCGGGCTTTGCGATCGCGACCTCGCCCAGGCTCAGCATGCGGCCCTCGACATCGCGGCAGTGTGCCGGCGCGGCCGCCGGCCGTCCATCCGGGCGCTCATTCCTCTTCCTCGGCGAGCAGGTGCCGCCAGTAGCGCTCCGGATCCTCGAGGATCCCGCGCGTGATCGCGTAGTGCGAAGTGTCGCGCAGTTCGATCGGTGCGATCGCGTCGGCATCGAACGACAGCAGCGTCGCACCCGGGAACGTCAGCAGGATCGGCGAGTGCGTCGCGATGATCAGCTGCACCGTCTTCTCGCGGCAGAGCTCGGCCATCTGCACCAGCAGCGCGAGCTGACGCTGCGGTGACAGCGCCGCTTCGGGCTCGTCGATCAGCAGGATGCCCTCGCCCATCCACGACGCGAACACCCGCAGGAACGCCTCGCCATGCGACCGGGTATGCAGCGACCTGCCGCCGTAGCGCGCGAACGGGTCGCGTGGGAAGTCCGGATCCGCCTGCCGCTGTTCGAGCAGCGACGCGAACTGCGCCAGTAGTTCGGCGCGGAAGAAGTAGCCGTCGCGCGGCTTGCGCCGGAAACTGCCCAGCAGGTGCGGCAGCAGGTGGCAATCGGACTCCCGACCGGCTGCCGCGATGAGGTCGTTGCGGCCACCGCCGCTGACCGGGAGGCCGCAGAGACCCGCGATCCCCTCGAGCAACGTCGACTTGCCGGTGCCGTTCTCGCCGACGAAGAACGTCACCGGCGTCGACAGCGCCAGGTCGAGTGTCGGCAGGAACGGCAGCGAGGTCGGGAAGCGCTCGCGGTCGAGCTCGACGTCCGGTCGGACTGCGACGTTCGTCAGGAATGGGGCGGCGCGTTTCCGCATGCCGCCAGTGTGCAGGTTCTACGCGACGACGTCGACGAGCCCGCCCTTGCCGGGCTCGTCCGCACCCTTCGCGGGCGGCGGTGGCGGCGCGTCGGCGGGCGGCGGCGGTGGCGCGGCCGCACTGCCGCCACCGGCCGTGGGAGCCGCACCGTTGATCAGCCCGACCATCGCGGCACCCGCGACGCGCTGCTGCTGCATCAGCTTCGCGAGCAGTGCGACATCGAGGTTGCGCGCCGCGATGCCGCCGATCATCTGGTTGATTGCCCCGACGTCCACGCCGGGCTCATCGACGCGGCTCGGGCCGGAGTTCAGCCTGTCGCGGCACCGCCGGCGCCATCGGTCGTATGATCGCCGCGACCCACCATGCGAACCCCACTCGCCGGACTTCTCGCCGCGACGGTCGCCTCCGCGACGCTGACCGCGCAGCTCCACGTCGACGCCGCCGCCGCACCGAACGGCAACGGCCAGAGCTGGGCCACGGCCTACCAGACCGTCCAGGCGGCGCTGGCCGCGGCCGGGCCGGGACAGTCGGTCTGGGTGGCGGCCGGCAGCTACGCCGGCGGCTTCGTGCTGCCGGCCGACGTCGCGCTGCTCGGCGGTTTCGAGCCGGGCATGCGGCGCGCCGACCAGGCCCGCCCCCACGCCCACCCGACGGTCCTCGACGGCCAGGGCACCCAGCGCGTCGTCCTGCTCGGTCAGCACAGTACGCTCGACGGCTTCGTGCTGCAGAACGGTGACGCCGCGGCACCCGGCGGCGGCGGCGCGTTGATCGACGGCGTCGACGCGACGATCCGACGCTGCGTGTTCACCGCCAACAACAACTCCGGCGGCCGCGGCGCCGCCCTTGCGATCCGGAACGGCGCCGATCCGCTGATCGCCGACTGCGTCTTCCACCACAACACCAACTCGGGCCACACCATCGACGTCGACCTCGGGGCCAGCGGCACCTACGAGCACATCACGGTCGCCGACAACCCGCACAACGGGCTGCACATGCAGGGTACGACCAGCTGTGACATCTCGAACTCTCTGTTCGTGCGCAACCAGGGCCGCGGCATCTGCGACGTCGGACCGAGCAACGCGCCGACGCTGCGGAACTGCATGTTCTGGCAGAACGGCGTCTCGCTGATGCACTACCGCGGCAGCGAGCTGAACTCGGCGACGGCGGTCAACGCGCTGCCCTACGCGTCGGGCAATCTCGAGGACGACCCGCGGTTCGTCGCCGCGAACGACTATCGGCTGGCCGGCGACTCGCCCGCGATCGACGCCGGCATCGCGCATCTCGATCCGCGTCTCGAGCTCGGCGGCGCACCGCGCGTCAACGACGGCGATCTCGACGGCACGATGCTCCCCGATCTCGGCGCCCACGAGCACACCGACTGCGTGCTGGCCGCCGCCGGCGGGGCCAGCGCCGGGTCGACACTGATGCTGCAGCTCGGTTCGCCGGCGGGCGCGTTCGGCGGCATCGCGATGCTGTTCCCCGGACCGACGACGACGGTGGCGCCGTTCGGCACGGCCTACGGCAGCTCGCCGGTCGCGGTGATTCTCGGGTTCCTGCCGGGTGCGCTGGCGGTGCCGATCCCGGCCGGACTGAGCGTCGATCTGGTGTTCCAGGGCTTCTGCTTCGGCGCGAACGGCGCCGGCAACCTCGGC
>JAGQRB010000127.1 GCA_020425925.1 Planctomycetota bacterium | reverse complement strand
GCGCGGCGCGTAGGTCTCGCGCAGCAGCGCCGCGCAGTGCGCCGCGAAGCGCTCCGCGAGCGCCGCGGTTTGCGGCCCCGGGCCGCCGCCGTGCAGCTCGCGGCCGTCGAGGTGCGTCACCGGTGAGATCTCGCGCAGCGTGCTCGACAGGAAGATCTCGTCGGCGCGCGCCAGATCGCCAGCGGTCACGTTGCGCTCCTCGACGGCGGCGGAGCTGCCGCGGAGGAAACCGAGCAACAGGCCGCGGGTGACCCCTGCGAGCAGGCCGGCCTCGAGCGGCGGCGTGCACCAGACGCCGCCGAGCAGCACGAACAGGTTCGCGGTCGATGCCTCGGTGACGTTGCCGTCGGCATTCGCCATCACGCAGTCGGTGGCCCCGGCGGCCTGCGCCTCGGCGAGCGCCAGCACGTTGTTCAGGTAGTTTCCGCTCTTGGTGGCGGGGTCGAGGGCACGCCGGTCGTTGCGCAGCCGCTGCACCAACGCGATGCGTGCCGGGTGGCCGCGGACGTCCGGCGCGGGGCGGACCAGGACGACCCATCGCGGCGGGCCGGGGGCGTAGGCCAGGCCGATGTTCGGCGCCGAGCCGGAGCCGCGCGTCGCGATGATGCGGACGTAACTGTCGCCGTGGGCGGCCGCCCGGACGGTGGCGTCGACCCGGCGCGCCAGCTCGCGGTCGTCGAGGTCGAGTTCCAGCCGGATCGCGGCCGCCGAGGTCCGCAACCGGGCGAAGTGTTCGGGCCAGCCGAACGGCACGCCGGCGGTGGTCCGGACCACCTCGTAGACCGAATCGCCGAACAGGAACCCGCGGTCGAGCACCGGCACGCGGGCCTCGTCCTCGGGCAGGATGGAACCGTCGAGATTGCAGAGATTCGCCATCGCCGTCGCGATGGTAAGCTCGCCGGAACGCATGTGCGGATTCATCTCGATCTTCGGTCCGGACGGGACCGACACCATTCACGATGTGCTGAGCGGTCTGCTGGCGATCCAGCATCGCGGGCAGGACGCGGCCGGCGTCGTGACCTTCAAGGACAGGTTCCAGGCCAAGAAGGGCCTCGGACTCGTGCGTGAGGTGTTCGCCGACAAGCACCTTCAGCGCCTCAAGGGGCCGCTCGCGGTCGGTCACGTCCGCTACCCGACCGTCGGGATGGGCGAGGACACCGACGTGCAGCCGTTCTGGCTCGACTACCCGGTCGGCGTCGCGATGGCGCACAACGGCAACGTGACGAACTTCCACGAGCTGCGCGGCAGCTACTTCAACCACCGGCACATCCACCTCGCGAGCAACTGCGACCTCGAGGCCGTGCTCTACGTGTTCGCCGATGCGCTGATGCGGCGCGCCGGCGAAGGCATCGACCCCGGCGACGTCCGGGCCGCGGTGCGCGAGGTCTTCGATCGGGTCAAGGGCGCCTACTCGGTCGTCGGCATCACCGCCGAAGGGATGTATGCGTTCCGCGACCCGTTCGGCATCAAGCCGATCATCCTCGGCAAGAAGACGACACCCGAAGGCGTCTGGTACGCGGCGGCGAGCGAGTCGGTCGTGCTCGACGTCTCGGGCTACGAGGTCGTGCGCGACCTCGCCGCCGGCGAGATGCTCTGGATCGGCAAGGATCGCGAGCCGCACTTCCTGCAGGTCGCCGACAAGCCGCACCGGCCCTGCATCTTCGAGTACATCTACTTCGCACGCCCCGACTCGTTCCTCGACGGCACGTCGGTCTACGAAGCCCGCATGGAGCTCGGTCGCCGGCTGGCGGCGTCGTTCCGCACCACCGGGTTCCACGCCGACGTCGTCGTGCCGGTGCCGGAGTCGGCGAAGACCGCGGCACAGACGATGGCCGAGGAGCTCGGGCTGCCCTGCCGCGAGGGCTTCGTGAAGAACCGCTACGTCGGCCGGACGTTCATCATGCCGAACGACGAGACCCGGCGGGCCTCGATCCGCGCCAAGCTCAATCCGATCCGCGCCGAGTTCGAGGGCAAGGACGTGATCATCCTCGACGACTCGATCGTGCGCGGCAATACCAGCAAGCAGATCGTCGCGATCGCGCGCCAGATGGGGGCACGCAAGGTCTACTTCGCGTCGTACTCGCCGCCGCTGCTGTTCCCCTGCCTCTACGGCATCGACATGTCGACGAAGCGCGAGTTCATCGCGCGCGATCGGACGCCGGAGGAGCTCGCCCGCGAGATCGGCGCCGACCATGTCCTCTACCAGACCGTCGAGGAGATGATCGATGCGGTCCGCGTCGCCGGCGGCACACCCGAACGCGAGTTCTGCACCGCCTGCTTCGCCGGCGAGTACCCGACCGGCGACATCACCGAGTCGATGATCGCCAGCATCGAGCAGGATCGGCTGGCAGCTGCCCGCGGCTGAGATCGGCCCGACCCGGATCGGGCCGCTCAGATTGGGGGCCAGTTCTTGACCGCGAACAGGCAGCCGTCGCCGAGCGGCACGATCACCGGATCGAGGTGGGGTGTGGCCGCGACCTGCGCGAGGAAATCGCGCAACCCCTGGCGGCGCGGCGAGTCGTCCGCGGAATCGTTGATGTGGCCGCCGTCGAGCACGTTGTCGGCCAGCAGCAGGCCGCCCGGGCGCAGGATTCGCAGTGCCTCGGCGAGGTAGGCGACGTAGCCCTCCTTGTCGGCATCGATGAAGACCGCGTCGGCCGTGCCGTCGGCATGCTGCCGCAACGTCTCGTGGGCATCGCCGACCCGGATCTCGATCTTGTCCTTCTGGTCCGAGCGGTTGATCCATTCCTGGGCGAACTCGGCGTGCTTCGGCTCGAGCTCGTGCGTGATCACGAGGCCATCGGCGGTCAGTCCGCGCGCCATCGAGATCGCCGAGTAGCCGCCGAGCGTGCCGATCTCGACCACCCGGATCGCGCGCGCCGCGGCCAGCACGATCCGCAGGAACGCGGCCTGCTCGGGCGCGATGTGGATCTCGGGCAGCCCGGCGGCGCGGGCGGCCTCGCGCAGCTCGCGCAGCAGATCGTCCTCCTGGATCGCCGAGTTGCGGATGAACTCGAACAGTGCCGCGTCGACCGGAGTGCTCAGCTTGGACATGGCACCAAGGTAGCGCTATCCATGCCGCAGTGAACTCTCCGTTCGACCCAGCGTCGGCCAAGAGCCGGTTGCTCGAGCTGATCCGCGAGCGCGCCTACCGCGACGGTCTCGACATCGTCCTCGCCTCCGGCAAGCGTTCCGATTTCTACATCAACGGCAAGAAGGTCTCGCTGCACCCGGAAGGGCTGTGGTTGATCGCGCGCCTGCTGCTGCACAAGCTCGCGGCCCATCCCGAGATCACGGCGGTCGGCGGCCTGACCCTCGGTGCCGATCCGCTGGCGGCGGCGGTGGCGGCGTTGTCGTTCGAGACCGGCCAGAACCTCAAGGCCTTCCTGGTTCGCAAGGAGGCCAAGGGTCACGGCACCGGTTCCCGCATCGAGGGCGAGCTCGAGCCCGGGGAGAAGGTCTGCATCCTCGAGGACACGGTCACCACCGGCGGCAGCGCGAAGAAGGCGATCGACGCGGTGCTCGAGGCCGGTGCCGAGCCGGTCGTCGTGATGACGATCGCGGACCGCGAGGATCCCGACGCCGACGCGTTCCGCCGCGAATGGCGCGTCGAGGCGCTCGTGACGCTGAGCGAGATTCGGGCGCGGTGACCCCGCGATGAGCCCGCTGGCCGCCGTCGCGATCGTGCCCGCCGCCGGGCTGGGGCGGCGCATGGGGACCGACAAGGGGCTGCTCCGGCTCGGCGGCACCACGCTGCTGGAGCGTGTCGTCGCGACCTGCGCTGCCGCCGGTATCGACCGCTTCCTCGTCGTGCGGCGCCGCGGCGCCGATCCCGTTCCGCCGGGGCTCGCCGCCGAGGTCGTCGAGGTGCCTGCGGGCGGAGAGATGGCCGACAGCCTGCGCGCGGCGCGCAACGCGCTGCCGACCGCTGCCGATCGCGTCGTCGTTTTCCCCGTCGACCACGCGCTGGTCGAGACCGACACCGTGCTGGCGCTGCTCGCGGCGGTGGCGCCGGCCGGTGCCGCGATCGCACGCCCGACCCATCGCGGTCGCCCGGGACACCCGATCGCGCTGCAGCGGTCCGCGTTCGACGAGATCGCAGCGGCAGGGACGGTGCTGCGGGACATCGTCCGCCGCGATCCCACGCGGGTGCGCGACATCGCGACCGGCAACCCCTGGGTGGTCGCCGACCTCGACGATCCCGACGACCTGCGCGGCGCGCAGGCCGCGCTCGCAGCCGGCCCGCACGCGACGGTCGAGCAGATGTTCCGGCACCGCAGCCGGCGCGCGTTCCGGCCCGACCCGATCCCCGACCACCAGCTCGAGCGCCTGGTCGACGCGGCTCGGCACGCCTCGACGTCGAGTTACATCCAGGCCTACTCGGTCGTCGCGGTCTCCGATCCCGGCCGCAAGGACGAGTGCGCCAGGCTCTGCGGCGGCCAGCGCCACGTCGCCGAGGCGCCGTTGTTCCTCGCGATCTGCGCCGATCTCTCGAAGCTCGCGGCGGCCTGCGAGCAGCACGGCACCGCGCTGCAGTCGCAGAGCTTCGAGCTGTTCCTGCAGGCCACGGTCGACGCCGCGCTGTTCGGCCAGAACCTGCAGCTCGCGGCCGAGTCCGAAGGGCTCGGCGGCTGCATGATCGGTGGCGCGCGCAACCATCCGATCGAGCTCGCGGCGCTGCTCGGCCTGCCGAGCGGCGCGTTCGTGGTCTTCGGCATGACGCTCGGTGTGCCGGCCGACGACCCGGCGCCGCGGCGGCGGATGCCGCTCGGTGGGGTCCTGCACCGCGAGGCCTACGATCGCGCTGCCGCGATCGCAGCGCTCGGCGGCGCCGACGAGATCATGCGCGACTGGGCCCGGCGCGCGAACGCCGCCGACGGTGGCTATGCCGGCAGGCCGATCGACGAGTCGAAGGGCTGGACCGATCGGATGGCGCGCGCCTGGGGCGAGCAGAGCAGCTACGCCGCGGCGCGACGCAGCCTCGTCGCCGAGCTGCGCCGGCTCGGCTTCGGGCTCGAGCAGGGTTGAGCGCGATGGTCGACGTGCCGCTGCTCTACGAGGATGCCCACCTCGCGATCGTCGACAAGCCCGCGAACGTGCTCGTCGTGACAGCGCCGGGGCGACGCGAGCCCACCCTCGTCGATCTGCTCCGGCGCCAGCTCGGCGGCGTCGTCGAGGCGGTCCATCGGCTCGACGAGCAGACCACGGGCGCGATCGTGGTCGCGCGCGATGCCGCCGGCCGGGCCGGGATGGAGGCGCTGTTCCGCCGGCACGCGGTCGAACGGGACTACCTCGCGCTCGTCACCGCGGCGCCGTCGCCGCCGGCGGGCTCGGTAGAGTCCCAGCTGCGGGAGGACGCGGGCGGCGTGATGCGGGTCGTGCCCCGCGGCGGTGAACGCGCGGTCACGCACTACGAGACCCTGTGCCGGCGCGACCGCTGCACGCTGGTCCGCTGCCGCCTCGAGACCGGGCGCCGGAACCAGATCCGCGCGCACTTCGCGGCGATGGGCTGCCCGATCGCCGGCGATCGCAAGTACGGCTATCGACGTCGCGCCGACGAGGCGTTCGCGCGGGTCATGCTGCACTCGTGGCGGGTCGCATTCAGGCATCCGGTCACCGGCCAGCAGATCGCCGTCGAGGCGCCGCCGCCGGAGCCGGAATTGCAGCCGTGATTGCGGCGGGCATCCGATCTACAATCACGGCCCGCTTGCAGGTACCCGTTCGACTTAGCCAGGAGTCGTTGTTCGGCTTCTTGACGAGCACGCGGTTGCCAGTCGTCTCGAGCATCGCGGCCATCATCCGCTGGATATCGCTCGGACTGGCCATCGTGGGCCTGGGCTGGAGCCTCTTCTGTCTGCTGGCCTACGACCGGCCCTGGTGGTCGCCCGAGCTGCCGTGGTCCGGCATGCTGCCGGCGCTCGCCTCGTCGCCGGTGTTCTTCGCGGCATGGTGGCAGTGGCGCCACGCGCGACTGCATCGCGCGGCGATCTTGTTGTTCGTGGGGTTGTTCACGCTCTCGATCCTCGCGAACTACCCGCGCGGCGCGTTCAGCCCGGCCTGGTACCTCCACCCGTTCCTGTCGCTGCTGGCGACGATCGCGCTCGGCGTGCTGCCCGGCCTCGGCCTCACGCTGGTCGCGGTCGTCGCGATGCTGCTGCCCGCACTGCGCACCGGGCTGCCGGTCAGCGCCGCGCCGGACGTCTGGGTCCACGTCACGAGCCTCGCGAGCCTGACCCTCGCCTCGGCGCTCGCCGGCACGATCGTCAACCGCCTCGTGTTCCTCGCACTCACCCACGCCGAGGCCCAGCGCCGGGCGCTGCGCTACCGCGAGAAACTGTTGCGGCACGCTCTGCGGGTCGAGACGGTGGGCGACCTCGCCGGGATGGTCTGCCACCAGCTGCGCAACGCCCACCAGATCCTGCTCGGACACGTCACGCTCGCCGAGAGCGCCGGCGAGGAGGAACGCGGACGGCGGCTGCAGCTCATCGAGCACACGCTCGCCGAGACCCGGCCGCTGCTCGATCAACTGATGCAGATGGCGCACCCCGACGAAGGCTCGACCGCCCACAGCGACATGACGGCGATCGCCAACGAGTTCTGCGATCAGGCTCGCCTGTTGTTGTCGGACGGCATCGAGCTCCGCCGCGAGATCGCCGACGGGCCGCTCTTCGTGCTGCTCAATCCGCGCGGACTGTCGCACGCGCTCTGGAACATGGTCATCAACGCGCGCCAGGCGCTGGATGGTCGCGGCGCCATCACGCTGCGCTGCGGTGGCGATGCAGCCGTGGTCTGGATCGAGGTCGCCGACGACGGCCCCGGGATGCCAGCCGACGTTCGCGACCGCATCTTCGATCCCTACTTCACGACCAAGCCGGTCGGACAGGGCACGGGACTCGGACTGACTGCGGTCGCGCGCTTCGTGCGCAGCAGCAGCGGCGAGATCGAGGTCGCCAGCGAACCCGGTCGCGGCACGCGCTTCCGCATGAGTTTTCCGCGCGCGGGCAGCGTCGAGTCGCGCGCCGGTTAATCGCCGAGGTCGATCGTCCGCCCGAGCTTCCTGGTCAGGACCTCGCCGAGGATCGCCTTGAGCTCGCCGCGCGCCTTGGTGTCGAACCAGCCGTCCCGCTCCGCGTCGAACGCGAAGTGCCAGGCCGACGCGCCCTCGGCGAGCCAGATCTGACTGGCGGCTGCCTGCCGATTCAGCACGCAGTGGCGGCCGTCCGCAAACGTGATCTTGAGCACGCCGGCGGCGTGGTCGGCCTCGAGCTCGTCCGGGTCGAAGTCGTCCAGCGCGGCCTGGATGTCATCCAGGCAACGGGTCGAGCGGCGCAGGAAGTCCGGGTCTTCGGGCGCGGTGTTGGGCATCGGTGGACGAGAAGAAAACTGCGTGAGGGGCTTGCCAAGAAGGGGCGCGGTAAAGAAAAGAGTGGCCGGCGACCCTCTCCCAGGATCGCCGGCCACGGTCTGGTCCCGACTGCGTCTTGTGCCCTCTCGAATCGTCGCGCGCGTGGCTTGCACCACGCTCGCGATTGCGCAGTCGGGACCAACTCGTCCCATGCAACGTAGTAGACGCAGAACGGGACGAAACTTTCCGAAGCAGAGCTACTTTTTCTGCGAGAGCGGCCCGCCGATTGTGTGCCCCCGCGCGCAGGCCGATGTGGCGACTGGCATTGCGACTGGCTTCGGCAGCGGCGTCGGCGCCCGGCTCAGAGCGCTCGTTCGGCTGCCGTTCGCCAAGCCGGATACAGATCTGCCACACCCGTGCGTTCCGCTTCGGCCTCGAACCCGAGCAGAACGCGATGCACCAGCGCGGGCATGCTGCATGCGTCGATGTCTTCGCGGGTGATCGCGGGTCGTCCCGCCAGCAGCGCGCGCGCCTTGGCGCCCAGCACGATGGCCTGGCCGGCGCGCGCACTCGCGCCGTAGCGCACGAACCGGCGGGTGGCCTCGTCGGCGCCGGGCGCGTCCGGATGGGTCGCCAGCACCAGGTGCGCGGTGTAGCGCAGCAGATGGGAACCGCAGAGCACCTCGCGCACGATGCCCTGGAGTTCGAGCAGCTCGGCCGCCGGCAGGCGCTCGCGCATCCCGGGCGATTCTCCCGCGGTGGTTACCTCGAGGATGCGCACCATCGCCTCGACGTCCGGGGTCACCACATCGAGCCGGAACAAGAAGCGATCGAGCTGTGCTTCGGGCAGCGGGAACGTGCCCTCGAGTTCGATCGGATTCTGCGTCGCGATCACGTGGAACGGCTGGGGCAGCGGGTGCGTCGTGCCGGCGACCGTCACCGAGTGCTCCTGCATCGCCTCGAGCAGGGCCGACTGCGTCTTCGGCGTGGCGCGGTTGATCTCGTCGGCGAGGACGAGCCCGGCGAACACCGGGCCGCGCTGGAAGCGGAACGCCCGACGGCCGTCCTCCTCGTCGAGGATCTGCGTGCCGGTGATGTCGGTCGGCATCAGGTCGGGCGTGCACTGGATGCGCGAATGCGAGAGCCCCAGCCCGCGCGCTAGCGTCCGGACCAGCAGCGTCTTGCCGAGCCCCGGCAGACCCTCGAGCAGGACGTGGCCGCCGGCCAGCAGGCCGACGATCAGGGCGTCGATCAGCGCATCCTGGCCGATCACCTGCCGCGCGAGTTCGTCGCGCAGGGCCACCACCTTCGCCACCAGTTCGGTGGCACGTTGCTGCAGTGTTCCGGTCATTGCGCTCGGCGTCAGATCCCTCGCCGCATCGACTTGTGTTCGAGATAGCGCTCGGCGCGGTCCGGCAGGACCGCGACGATCGTCGCGCCGGCGTGCGCGGGCCGCCGCGCCAGGCTCACGGCCGCGTGCGCGACCGCGCCGCTGGCCGGACCGAGCAGCAGGCCTTCGCGGCGTGCGAGGGCGCGGACGCCTTCGGCGGCGTCCGCATCCGACACCTGCAGGACCTCGGTCAGCTCGCCGGGGTCGAGGATGTCCGGCACGAAACCGGCGCCGAGTCCGGGAATGTCGTGGCTGCCGGCCGGTCGACCGCTGAGCACCGCACTGCTCGCGGGTTCGACGCCGACGACCGCCACCCCGCGCCCGCGGAAGAACTCGGCACAGCCCGCGGCCGTGCCGCCGGTCGCGACCGGTACGACGACCGCGTTCACCCGGCCGTCGGTGTCGCGCCAGATCTCGCGCGCGGTGGTGTCGGCGTGGGCCGCGGCATTGGCGCGGTTGGTGAACGCCTGCAGGCAGACGCCGCCGTCGGTCGCTTTGGCGATCTGCTCCGCCCGCACCATCGCGCCGCGCATGCCCTCGGCCGCCGGCGTCTCGGTCACGGTCGCGCCGAGCGCGCGCAGCATCGCGAGCCGGCTCTCCGGTTGGAACTCCGGCATCGTGAGCACGACCGGGTAGCCGAGCCGACCGCCGACCATCGCGATCGCAAGCCCGAGGTCGCCGCTGCTGCACTCGACGATCGTGCCGCCGGGCCGCAGGTAGCCGTGACGCTCGGCATGCCGGATCATCGCCAGCGCGGCGCGGTCCTTGTTGCTGCCCGAGGGGTTCCAGGCCTCGAGCTTGCCGAACAGGCGCACCCCCGGTGGCGCGATCGCTGCGAGCTCGACGAGCGGCGTGTCGCCGATCAGCCAGGTGACGTCGCTCGCGCTGCGGGCCATTCCGGGAAGCGTAGCTTTGCGGTGCGGTCAGGCCAGCTCATGATGTGCCGATGCGGACGTCGGCCTGCATCCTCCTGGCCCTGGCGGCGTGTGCGGGCGTATCGCCTCGACCCGCGGACGCCGATGTCGATTCGCTACCGCGCCGCGATCTCACCGGTGCCGAAGCGGTGCGTGTCGATGACCTGCTCCGGGCGTGCGTCGACGACATCGATCACCGGCGCTTCGACGACGCCGAAACCCACGCCGAAGCGGCCCTCGCGCTCGATCCGCGCGCGGCACGGGCGCTGGCCGTGACCGGGCTCGTCGGTCTGCAGCGCGCCAATGCGACGGATCCGCCCGATCTCGAACGCCGCAACGCGGCCGAGACCGCGACCGTGCTGGCCGAGAGACTCGCGCCCGACGACGCGGTCGTCGCCTGGCTGCGGGCGCGTTTCCTAGCCGATACCGGTCACCTGAGCGCCGCCGCAGCCGCCGCCGAGGACGGACTCGCGCGCACGACCGCTGCCGCGCCGGACGACCGCTCGCGGTTGTTCGACCTCGCGGGGACCTACCGCTACGAGCTCGGTGAGGAACGGCTCGCGCTGCCGTGGCTGCAGGCCTTCGTCGGCACCCCGCGCGGCGCCGAGTCGACGGCGGCGCACTTCCGGATCGGCAGCAGCCTGCTGCGCCAGGCGATGCTGCCGATGGGGCCGCGCAAGCGGCAGGACAGCGTTGCCCAGAGCCAGGCCGAGCAGGCAGCGCGGGCGTTCCAGCGCTGCTGGGATCTCGCGCCGGGCGACGACGATGCGGCGCTCGCGATCGGTGCGTCCTTGCTGCGCGCGGCCGAGCTCGCCGGCAAACAGGGGGAACGCGCCGACCGCGAACGGCTGCTCGGCGAGGCCGCTGCGAGCTTCGCGCAGGTGGCAGAACGGTTTCCGCGGGTCGCCGAGGCGATGTTCCGCATCGGTGTGGTCGCCGAGGAGCGCGGCGAGACCGCGGCCGCCGTCGCGGCCTACGACGGTGCGCTCGCGCGCGATCCCGATCACCTCGGCGCTCTGCTCAACCTCGCGGCGCTGCGCACGGCGGCGGGCGATGATGCGGGCGCCGACGAGCTGCTGCGGCGCGTGCTCGCTACCGACGGGCGGCGCGGGGGACTCAGCGGCGACGAGCGCCGGCGCATCGCGGCCCGGCTCGATCAGACTCCCAGGATGCTGTAGCCGGCGTCGACGTAGATCGTCTGGCCGGTGATGCCCGTGCTGAGCGGTGACAGCAGGAATGCCGCGGTGTTGCCGACGTCGGCCTGGTCGACGTTGCGGCGCAGCGGCGCCTTCTGCGCCATCGTCTCGAGCAGCGAGCTGAAGTCCGACACGCCCATCGCCGAGACGGTCTTGATCGGCCCGGCCGAGATCGCGTTGACGCGCACGCCGCGCGGTCCGAGATCGCTCGCGAGATACCGCGTGTTGGCCTCGAGCGCGGCCTTGGCGACGCCCATCACTTTGTAGTTGGGCACGACCTTCTCGGCACCGTAGTAGCTCAGGCAGATGACGCTCGACTCGTGGCCCTCCATGAGCGGCGCGGCGCCCTTGCACAAGCCGATCAGCGACCAGGCGCTGACCTGCTGCG
>JAGQRB010000126.1 GCA_020425925.1 Planctomycetota bacterium | reverse complement strand
CGAGATCGGCCGGCCACCAGGCGCCGAGTCCGAACTCACGGCCGCGTTCGCGCATCGCGACTCCGACCGGTCGGGCGTGCTCGCGCAGCGCATCGACGTGGGTCTCGTAGTCGGGCGCCGGGTGCACGTTGCTGCAGTAGGTCAGACGGGCGCTCGCCATGGCTCGGGACGAACGATACCAACGGGTCCGTCGCGAAGCGCGCCGGTTCGGACTCCGCTACCATGTGCCGATGCCGCACCCAGCCCGATCCGTCGCGATCCTGTTGTTCTCCTGCGCCGGCGCGTTCGCCCAGACCGTGTGGTCGGCCGAGGGCAACACCGGCACCAACAACCTGACGACCGTGCTGGCACAGGTCGCCCCCGGCGACATCGTCGAACTCGTGCCCGGCACGGGCACGTTCCCGCCGTTCACGCTCAACGTCGGTATCGAGCTGATCGGTCCGGGGCAGGTGGTCGGCGACGTCGTGCTCACGATCCCGGCCGGCCAACGCATGCGGGTCGCCGACGTCGACTTCCTCGTGCAGGGCCCGGACAGGGTATCGACCACGGGCGACGTCGCGTTCGAACACTGCACGTTCGATCCCGGCACCCCGCTGGCGAACTCGGCCTGGCTCAACCTGGCCATCGCATCAGGCACGGTGTTCATGCGCGACTGCGACTCGCTCGCCTACCTTTCGGGTGGCGGCGTGAGCGTCTCGGGGGGCGCGCTGTGTTGCATCACCGACTGCCGCTTCGAAGGCGGCAACGCCTGGCTGCAATCGCCGACGACGCCCGTTGGCTACGCCGGGCACCCGGCACTCCTGGTCTACAGCGCTACCGTGATCGCCTCGCACCTGACCGCAATCGGCGGTGACACGAATTGCGCGCTCCTCCCCGCCGAAAGCCTGGCCTCAGCCGCAATCGAGGTCTGGCCGGCCGCTACGCTACGGCTCTCCGACTCGGTGGCCACGGGCGGAATCGGCTGGTTCAACGCGAACTTCTGCGCGCCGCAGAGCGGCGCCAACGCGATCGACTCGGCCGGCACCGCGATCGTGTCGCGCTGCACGCTGACCGGCGGCGCCGGCTACGGTGGGCCCAATCTCCCGACGCACGGCAACGTCACGTTCTCGACCGAACTCGTCGGCCTGACGCTCGACCAGGGCTTCGCGCTCGGGCAGACGACGACCGCCACCGCGGACGCCCTCGCGACGCCGCGGCTGCTCGCGATCGTCGGCGGTTTCGACGCCACCCCCGGAACCGTGGCGCCGGTGAACGGCCCGGTGTTCGGCGTCGGCGGACAACCGTTCGTGCTCGCGGCGCTGACGATCTCGAGCGGGCAGCTCAGCCGGCCGATCGTGATCCCGAACCTCGCCGCGCTGCGGTACGCCGAGGTCTGGATCCAGGCGTTCCAGCTCGCCGGCTCGGTGGTCGAGGCCTCGCCGGCCGCCGGCGGCCTGGTCCGCTGACCCGTCCGACTGTGGTTGGCCGGCCCCGAAAGCCGATGGGAACGGCTCGGCACCCGCCGAACCCCCAGCCCACATGACCAACCAGCAGAACGGCCGCGTCGAGCGCATCGCGAACATCCGCGGCTCGACGTCGTACCGCCAGGCCCACCTCGATCCGGCGTTCATGGGCCGCGTCGAGCTGCGCGCCGTGCGCCTGCAGCTCGAACTCCTGAAGCCCGACCTCGTGATGCAGGACGAGCGCGTCGAGTCGACGATCGTCGTCTTCGGCGGCACGCGCGTCGTCGAACGCGCCGAGGCCGAGCGCCGACTCGAGCTCGCGCGCGCCCGCGCGACCGCCGCACCCGACGACCCGGCGGCCCAGCGCGGCGTGCGTATCGCCGAGAACGTGCTCAAGAAGGCCGGCTACTACGACGAGGCCCGCGAGCTCGCCCGCATCGTCTCGAGCCACTGCCAGATCGACGGCCACTGCGACTACGTCGTCTGCACCGGCGGCGGACCGGGCATCATGGAGGCCGCGAACCGCGGCGCCTACGACGCCGGCGCGAAGTCGATCGGGCTCAACATCACGCTGCCGTTCGAGCAGGAGCCCAACAGCTTCATCACCCCGGAGCTGTGCTTCGAGTTCAAGTACTTCGCGATCCGCAAGATGCACTTCCTGATGCGGGCGAAGGCGATGGTCGCGTTCCCGGGTGGCTTCGGCACGATGGACGAGCTGTTCGAGGCGCTGACGCTGATCCAGACCAAACGCATGGCGCCGATCCCGGTCGTGCTGTTCGGCCGCGACTACTGGGACCGCCTGGTGAACTGGGAGCTGTTCGTCGAGGAGGGCACGATCTCGCCGGCCGACCTCGAGCTGATCTCCTACGCCGAGACCGCCGACGAGTGCTGGCGCCACGTCGAGGCATTCTACCGGGCTGCGCCCGGCGAACGGCTGCCGCGCGGACAGTAGGACCGGCGCGATCGCGGGTTCACCGCAACGAGACCGGAGAACCGGTCTTACGCTCGGCCGACAGCGGCCCCACAAGCTGGTCTGGCCCCTACCCAAGCGCGAAACGTGCGCTAGCCTCCTACGGCCTCGATTCTGCGACGGTCCTCGCAACACCGTGTCGCGCGACCCGAACTCCATGTCCAGCTCGGGGCGAACCTCACCTCACGGAGATCTCCAAGACTCATGCAACGTTTCTTCACTCTCGGCGCAGCGGCCTGCGTCCTCAGCAGTCTCGCGCTGGCCCAGTCGGTCGTCGTCCCGGCTGGCTACGACACCGTCGAAGGCAACTCGTCCAACACGTTCCCCTACGGCACGACGACGACGGCGTGGGCCGGCCTCCGCCTGCTGCAGATCTACGATTCGTCGAACTTCACTTCGCAGTCGATCACCTACCCGATCCGCATCTCCGGCATCCGCTTCCGCCAGAATGCGACGACCGGCTCGTGGACCGGCGGCACGTTCAGCCCGTGCACGATCGACATGTCGACCGCCGCGGTCGACTACACGCTGCCCGACGCGATCTTCGACAACAACCACGGCGCCGACCGCGCCCAGGTCTTCAACGGTACGGTCACCGTCCAGGCGGGCACCGGCAACGGCACCGGCGTTCCGGGCGTGTTCTACGTCGACATCACCTTCGGCTCGCCGTTCATCTACGACCCGAACTCGGGCAGCGACCTCGTGGTCGACATGGACCGCGTCATCCCGTCGTGGACCGGCGGCACGAGCTCGTCGCACGACGTCGTCTCCGGCACCGGCGCGCTCGGCAGCCGCGTCTTCGCGAGCTCGAACTACCCGCTCGCGAACGGCACCACGGTCGACCACGCGCTGGTCGCCGAGCTGGTGTACACCCCGACGTCCGGCCTCTACGCCAGCTTCAACGCGACGCCGACGAGCGGCCCGATCGGCCAGACGGTGGCCTTCACCGACACCTCGTTCACGAGCGATCCGGGTGGCGTGCTGACCTGGGCCTGGGACTTCGAGAACGACGGCACGGTCGACTCGACGGCTCAGAACCCGATGCACACCTACAACGCCTGCGGGTCGTACGACGTCAAGCTGACGGTCACCGACGCGTCGAACCCGTCGAGCACGCTCACCCGCACCGGGCTGATCTCGATCGGCCAGACCCCGATCGTGCCGTCGTTCACCTACACCAAGGTGGCGCCGGGCCTCTACCAGTTCACCGACACCTCGGCCCCGACGCCGACGACCTGGGACTGGGATCTCGACGGTGACGGCTTCACCGACAGCACCGCGCAGAACCCGATGTTCGCCTACGCGCCGTGCACGGTGACCAACGTCACGCTCTCGGTCTCCGACGCCTGCGTCGGTCCGTTCACGACCTCGGCCCAGGTCGTCGAGGCGCCGACCGAGTTCACGACGTCGCTGACGCCGAACAACGGCCTGAGCAGCAACGGCGCCGGCAACGTCTTCGACATCGACATGACGAACCCGCAGGGCGCGGTGATCTGCGCGCTGACCCTGACGCCCTACACCAGCAGCGCCGGTGGCACGATCACCTGCGAGGTCTGGGTCACGGACGCTCCGGGTGGCTACCTCGCCAACCACACCAACGCCGCCGTCTGGCGTCTCGCCGCGACCGGCACCGGCATCGACCAGGGTGTCTCGGGCGCGCCCACGGGCTTCACGCTCAGCAACCCGGTCTACGTGCCGTTCGGCCAGTCCTCGATGGCGATCTCGACCAGCCAGGGCCTGCGCTACTACACCGAGCCCGTGAACCCGGGCGTCTACCCGGGTGCCGACTTCACGATCACGACCGGCCTCGGCAAGTCGTCGCTGTTCTCGACCTCGGCCAACAACCCGCGCGGCATCACCGCGTCGTTCCACTACAGCATCATCGGCAACGGTGACCTCGCCGGTTACGGCTTCGACGGCCTCGGCTGCGCGGGCTCGCTCGGCCAGTCGACCCTGTCGCCGGACACCACGCCCGCGATCGGCAGCACGATCAACGTCACGGTCGACAACTGCCCGTCGAACGTCGCGATCATGATGACCGGCTTCAGCAACACGACGTCGATCCTCGGCCCGCTGCCGGCTCCGCTCGCCGCCTACGGCGCGCCGGGCTGTGACCTGCTGGTCAGCCCCGACGCCAACCTGCTGCTGCTCGGCGCCAGCAACGCTTGCGTGTGGAGCTTCGCGGTCCCGCCGACGACCTCGTTGATCGGCCTGATCCTCTACAACCAGGCCGTCGTGCTCGATCCGGGCTTCAACGCGGCCGGTGCGGTCGGTTCCGACTCCGCCGCGATGCTGATCGGTCAGTAACGCTTCGGCACGACAGTCCGAAAGCCAGTGGCGGCCGCGGTCGCAACCGAACGTTCGG
>JAGQRB010000125.1 GCA_020425925.1 Planctomycetota bacterium | reverse complement strand
TGCCGGCCAGCGACAGCTCGCCGGCTCCGCCGGCTCCGTCGGCGCTCTCGGTGGCGGCGAGCTTCATCGCCGCCGGCGTGCCCGAGAAGCCGCCCTCGCCGCCGGTGTCGAGCACGCGCACGACCAGCTCGAGCACGGCACCCGCGGTCGCGTTCGCCGGCAGGGTGTAGCTTCGCGGCGTCGCCCAGGCACCCTCGCGCTCCATGCCGCCGATCCGCACGCCGTTGCACCAGACCGTGTCCATGTCGTCGATCGCGCCGAGCTCGAGCGCGAGCTCGCGTCCGCGCAGCTCGGCCGGCAGCTCGACCCGCCGGCGGTAGAACGCGACGCCGTCGAAGTCGCCGAGCCCGTCCTGCGACCAGACCGCGGGCAGCGCGACGTCCTCGGCCGTGGCGAGCGCCGCGGCGCCGCTCCATCCCGGCACCGCCTGCCAGAACTCGAGCGCGCGCTCGGCCCACGGCCGCACCGGCGCCCTGGTCGCCGCCAGCGCCGCCTCGAACTCGGGGAACGGCGCCAGCGCTTCACCGCTGGTCCAGGCCTCGCAGACCGTGCCGCCCCACGACGACACCACCACCCCGATCGGACCGTGACCGCGCCGCAGCAGCTCGCGGGCACAGAAGTAGGCCGCGGCCGAGAAGCCAGAGGCAGTCGCCGGTGAGCAGACCTGCCATTCGCCCGCCACCACGTCGAGCGGTGTGCCGCTCGCGGCCTTCTCGACCGTGAACATCCGCAGCTCGGGCAGGTCGGCGGCGGCGACCTCGGCCTCCCAGTTCAGCACGCCCTGGCGCCAGCCGCCCGAGAAGCCGACCGTCATCTCCATGTTGGACTGACCCGACGCCAGCCAGACGTCGCCGATCAGCACGTCGTCGAGCGCGATCGTCTCGGTCCCCGCGCGCAGCGTGATGCTGTGCGTGCCACCGCGCGGCGGCGTCGCGAGCGGACAGCGCCAGCGGCCGGCGGCGTCGATGTGCGCCGTCGCCGCGCCACCCCACGAGCTCGCGACCGCGACCTGCTCGCCGGGCGTGCCGGTGCCGCGCAGCACCACCGTGTCGTCGGGCGGCAGCACCATGTGGCTGCCGAACAGCGGCATCACCGTGAACGGCTGCGGCGGCGCCAGCATCGCGATGCGCCCATCGCCGCCGGCGGCGAACACGCTGCCGTCGGCGGCCGCATGCACGACGTGGAAGCCGGCGTCGCCGAACGGCCGCCAGGTCCGGCCACGGTCGACGGACAGGCTCGCGCCCTGCTCGCCGACCGCGAGCACGTGCTGGTCGTCGAGCCAGGCGACGCCCGAGCGGTAGCCGAGCGCGTCGGCCGGATGCCAGCTCGCGCCGCCGTCGTCGGTCCAGGCCGCGGTGCCGACGGAGCGGGTCGGTTCGCGATAGTCGCCGCCGACCGCGACGCCGTGCCCGCCTCGGAACGCGACCGCGAACGCACCCTGCGACGGCTCGCCGTGCGCGAGCGGCAGCTGGGTCGCGCGCCAGGCGACACCGCCGTCGGTGGTCGCGAGGCAGCGCGTTGCGGTGCCGCCGGTCACGATCCGGATCGCCGCGCCGGCGACGCTGGCGCAGCTGCCGCTGGCGGCGAAACCGGCTTCGCCCGCGATCGCTGCGGGCAGCCCCATGAGCCGTTGCCAGCTCGCGCCGGCGTCGACGCTCGACCACACGTAGGGCAACTCGTCGGTCGGATCACCGAACAGCACGCCGCGGCTGCCGGCGAACTCGATCGTGTCGAAGAAGGCGTCGTCCTGGTGGACGACCGTCCACGACGCGCCGCCATCACTCGTGCGATAGAGCCGCGAGCTGTCGCCCGCCGTCATCGCCAACGCGGTTTCGGCGTCGAACGCGTGCACGTCGCGCAGTTCGTCGCCCCTCGCCGCCGCCGGCCCGACGTCGCGCCAGCTCGCGCCACCATCGAGCGAGCGCAGCACGGTGCCGCCACTGCCGGTGGCCCAGAGCGTGCGCGCGTCGACCACCGCGAGCCCGCGCAGGCTTACGCCCGGCCGCCCGTGCAGCACCCGCCAATGCGCCTCGACCCAGGCCGGGTTCGCCTGCGGACCTCGCCCGGTGGCGAAGGCACCGAGCGGACTGGAGGCCACGAGCGCGGCGAGGAGCACGTTGCGGTAACCGGTCATCCGTGCGGTGTATCCGATCGCGGCCCGGCAGCGAAGCGCGCGCCGCCACGGCGAGCAGCTTGCCGCAGCCGCACGGCTCGTGTTGGGCGCCCCGACAATCGGTTTCAGCCGCAGCGTGTCATGGGCCGATCAGAAGGCCGGAACTCCCGGCCTGACACTGGCATGACGCTCGGGCCAACGTTCAATCAGGAATGCCTTTCATGCTACAGCGACGCGCCGCGACGACCGTTCTCCTCTTCTCGCTGCTGACCGCCTGCTCCTCGACGGGCTCGCGGCTGCAGGGTGCACCCGTACAGGTCGACGAGCTCGTGACCTGGATCGAGAAGGTCCACATCGAAGCCACCCGCTCGCGCGACGCGATCTCCGAGGGCTACGAGCGCCTCCGCGACCTCGCCAGCGGCAACTACCGCAGCGGTGACGTCGCCCAGGCCTACGCGCAGTTCGTGCAGGCGATCGACGTCGCCGAGCAGCAGTCGAAGCGATTCCACGAGGTCGTCGAGCCGATGGAGTCGTCGGCGAAGCCGGTCTTCGAGCAGTGGGAGCAGGACGTCGCGACGATCGGCAACGAGCGTCTGCGCACCCGCAGCCAGCTGCGCATGGCGGTGACGCGCGAGCGCTACGACGCACTGCTCGAGTCGGCGACGACCTCGCGCGACCAGCTCGACGCATTCGTGCAGTCGCTGCGCGACCACGCGACCTTCCTGGCCCACGATCTCAACCCGGGCTCGCTCGACGAGATCCAGGAGGACGTCAAGATCGTGCAGACCAGCGCGCAGAAGCTCGACCAGGAGCTCGACCGCTGCCTCGCGGCGGCGCGCGCCTACGTCGACAACTCGGCCCTGCCGGCACTCGGCACGCCTGCCGGCCCCGACCGCTAGGGCCGGCCCCTGGCTCCCGCTCGCCCCCCCGTTCGCCGACCCCGCTGAGGGGACCGTGACCTGGACCCTGCTCATCTGCCTCTCGGTCGCGCTGGTGCTCGCGCTCGCGGTGGCGTTCCATCGCCGCCTCGACCTGCGCCGTCAGCAGGCCGTGCTGCGCGAGCGCGCCGTCGCGTCGGGCCGATCGAACGAGGCCGGACCGCTGCAGCTGCCGGTCATCGACCTGTCGCGGTGCCTGGGCTGCGGCACCTGCGTGCGCTCGTGCCCCGAGGACGGCGTGCTCGATCTGGTGCACGGCCAGGCCGCGGTCGTCAACGCCGCGGCCTGCGTCGGCCACGCGCGTTGCGTCGCCGAGTGCCCGGTCGGCGCGGTCACGCTCACCAGCGGCGATCTGTCGGCACGCAAGGACGTGCCGGTGCTCGACGCCGAGCTGCAAGCGGTCGGCACCGACGGTCTCTACCTCGTCGGCGAGATCACCGCCAAGGCCTTGATCCGTTCGGCCGCCGAGCAGGGCGTCCGGGTCGCCCGCACGATCGCGCAGCGCTGCGCCGAGCGCGCTCCACTGGCGGCAGCGACAGCCGGCGGTGGCGGCGAACAGGACGACGTGCTCGACCTCGTGATCGTCGGCGCCGGCCCGGGCGGACTCGCCTGCGCGCTCGGCGCCGTCGAGCAGGGCCTCGCCTTCGAGCTGCTCGATCAGGAGGAAGCGATCGGCGGTACCGTCGCGAAGTACCCGCGCCGCAAGCTCGTGCTGACCGAGCCGATCGAACTGCCGCTGCTCGGCCGCATGCGGCAGCGCGAGTACGCCAAGGAAGACCTGATCGAGCTGTGGCAGGAGATCGCCGACCGCCACCAGCTGCCGTTCCGCGGCGGCGTGACGTTCGACCGCTGCGAACGCCAGCCCGACGGCACGTTCCGGGTCGACACCGACCAGGGTGCGGTCCTGGCCCACAACGTCGTGCTGGCGGTCGGTCGCCGCGGCCAGCCGCGCCGCCTCGACGTGCCCGGCGAGGAGCTGCCGCACGTCGCCTATTCGCTGCTCGACGCCGGCTCGTTCACCGACTGCCGGGTCGTCGTGATCGGCGGCGGCGACAGCGCGGTCGAGGCCGCGATGGCGCTCGCCGAGCAACCCGGCAACGAGGTCACGATCGTCTACCGCCAGGACGACTTCTTCCGGATCCGTCGCAAGAACAAGGACAAGCTGCAGGCCCGCCGCGACGACGGCCGCATCCGCTGTCTGTTCCGTCAGGACATCGCCGCGATCACCGCGACCGCCGTCGATCTCGTCAGCAACGACGGCACCGACCGCCGGACCCGGCTCACCGCCGATCAGGTCTTCGTGCTGGTCGGCGGCGTCCCGCCGTTCGCGCAGCTCGAGCAGTGCGGCGTCTCGTTCGACCAGACTCGGCGCCCCGCGGCTGTCGACGGCGCCACCGAGCCGGCGTCGAACGCCGCTGCCGGCAGCCTGCTGCCGGTGCTCGCCGGCACCACCGTGCTGACGCTCGCGACCTTCGCGTTCGCCGCGCTGCACGCCGACTACTACAGCGCGCCGGCCGCGCTGCGGGCCGCCGATCCGAAGCATGCGTTGCTTCGCCCCGACCAGAGTCTGGGCCTCTGGTTCGGCGTCGCGGCAGTGATCGCGCTGGTCGCCAACCTCGCCTACCTGCTGCGCCGCCGCCTGACGGTGCGGTTCGGCTCCTTGACCGGCTGGATGAACGCGCACATCGTCACCGGTGTCGCCGCCGTCCTGCTGGCGGCACTGCACGCCGCGATGGCGCCGCGCCCGACGCCGGGCGGCCAGGCGTTCTGGGCCCTGGTCGCACTCGTCGGCACCGGCGCGATCGGCCGCTGGTTCTACGCCTGGCTGCCGCGCGCCGCCAACGGCCGCGAGCTCACGCTCGCCGCGGTCCGCGCCGACCTCGCGCGACTGCGCGCCGCCTCCGACGGCGAGTTCGCCGCGATGGCGCAGCACGAGACCGAAGCGCTGCTCGAACGCCGGCAGTGGCGCTCGACGTTCCTCGGCCGCGCGCTGGCGCTGCTCGGCCTGCAGTGGGATCTCTGGCGCACCGTCCGCCGGCTCGAGCAGCAGGCTCGGGCCGAACGGATCGCGCCACTCGAGCGCCGGCGCGTGCTGGCCGGTGTCCGCAAGGCCTACGGCATCGCGGTCGCCGCCGCCCATCTCGAGGACCTGCGGGCCGTGCTGTCGACCTGGCGTTGGCTGCACCGCTGGCTCGCGCTGCTGCTCGTACTGCTGATCGTGGTACACGTCGTGATGGCCTGGCTGCACGGTGCGTTCGCGTCCGGAGCGACCTTCTCGGTCGGGGGGCCGCGGTGAGGTCGCCCCAGAAGCGAGCCCGGCTCGCCGGCCTGATCGTCGGCGCGGCGTCGCTGCTCGGCGTGCTGCTGGTCGCGTTCGTCAACCTGCGGCGCGAGGCGCCGGGGCCGGTCTCGGCGGTGCACGGCGCGATCGAGGAACTCGCGGGCGGCACCAACTGCGCCGCCTGCCACGGCGGCTGGTTCGGCGACATGCAGCAGTCGTGCGAGAAGTGCCACGACGACATCGGTGCCCAGCTCGTCGACCGCGACGGCCTGCACGGCGGCCTCGATCCGGCGCTGGCGAAGAGCTGCTCGACCTGCCACGGCGAGCACCACGGCAGCGACTTCCGGCTGGTCAACCGGCTGGCGTTCGCGCAGGCGGGCGTGCCCGATCCGGGCGCGTTCGACCACGGCCGCGTCGGCTTCGAGATGAGCGGGCGTCACCTCGAGCTCGCCTGCGTCGACTGCCACCAGAACGCCGAGGTCGAGGTGCTGCCCGAGGGCCACAAGCGCTACCTCGAGCTCGAGCAGGGCTGCGGCAGCTGCCACGACAACCCGCACGGCGGCCGCATGCAGCTGGTCTGCGCCACCTGCCACACCCAGGAGACGTTCCAGACCCGGTTCGTCGCCACCCACGACCGCTACCTCGCGCTCACCGGCCCACACGCCGAGGTCTCGTGCCGCGAGTGCCACGTGCCCGGCACCGATCACGAGCTCGAGGCGATGACCCATCGTGACGATCGTCCGGCGCGCAAGTGCGGCGACTGCCACGACAGCCCGCACGGCTCCGCGTTCATCGCCGGCAACGCCGCGGCGACCGAACGGTCGGCGAAGGCGACCTGCGAGAGCTGCCATCCACTCGAGCTGCCCGCGTTCACCGACGAGCGCGTGACACTCGACGCCGCGCAACACGCCCACAGCGGCTTCCCGCTCAGCGATCAGCACGACGGCCTGCGCTGCGAGCAGTGCCACGCCCGGGAGCTGCCTTTCGCCGAACGCCATCCCGGTCGACAGCGCACCGACTGCCAGAGTTGCCACGGCGATCCGCACGGCGGTCAGTTCGCGACCGGCCCGTTCGCCGCCGGGGCCGCGATCGCCGGCGGCTGCGTCGGCTGCCACGCGGCAACGCGGTTCGCGCCGCACGAGTTCGATCTCGAGCACCACGCCCGCACCGGCTTCGCGCTGACCGGCGCGCACGAGACCCTCGAATGCAGCGGCTGCCACCCCGACCCGGCCGCGGGCGAGCCGCGCCGGTTCGCCGGTACGCCGAGCCGCTGCGAGCAGTGCCACCGCGACGCCCACCTCGGCAAGTTCGCGAACGCCGTCGCACCCGCCGCCGAACCACGCGGCAGCTGCGCCGCCTGCCACGGCACCAGCGCGTTCGCCGACGTCGACGTCGCCGCGTTCCACCACGAGCGCGACGCCGGGTTCCTGCTCGACGGCGCGCACGCCCAGATCGAGTGCAGGGACTGCCACCCAGGCAGCGCCGAGCCCGACGAGCTCGGACGCCGCTTCGGCCGGGTCGTCGCGATCGGCGCGACCTTCGCGGGTTGCGTGACCTGCCACCCGGATCCGCACCGCGGCCAGTTCGATCGCGCCGACCTGCCGGCGGCGATCGACGGCCGCACCGGTTGTGCGCGCTGCCACGATACCGCCTCGTTCCGCGCGCTGCCGCACGGCTTCGCGCACGGTGACTTCACCGGCTTCGAGCTCACCGGCGCCCACGCCGAGATGCGCTGCGTCGATTGCCACGCGCTGCGCGACCAACCCGACGAGAACGGCCGCGAATCGTTGCCGGCGAAGGGCCGCGAGTGCAACGACTGCCACGCCGATCCACACGCGGGCCAGTTCGAGCGCCTCGGGCGCACCGACTGCGCACGCTGCCACAAGAGTCCGACCTCGTTCCGCCGACTGTCCTTCCGCCACAACCTCGACTCGCGCTTCCCGCTCGGTGAGGCGCACCAGAAGGTGCCGTGCGCGGACTGCCACAAGCTCGAACGGTTCGGGGCGAACGAGGCCGTGCGCTACAAGCCACTGCCGACCGAATGCGTGCAGTGCCACGGCACCGACAAGCCGAGGAGGGGAAGATGACGACGGCGAGATCCACAGCCACCTGGTCGGCCTTGCGCCGCCTGACCCTCGCGAGCCTGGCGCTCGCGGGCCCGGCGCTGGCGCAGGACGGCGTGTTCGAGAAGGTCGCGCTGCGCGTCGCGGCAGTGCGGCCGAACGGCGAGGTCACGATCGACCGCGGCGTCCGCGATCTGGTGCGCGCCGGCGACAAGGTCGTGCTGCTGCCGCGCGACGGCGGCGTGATCCACGGCACCGTCACCGCGGTCGAGGCGCGCACCGCGATCGTGGAGCTGCTCGACCACAACGCCACCGTGCTGCCGGGCGTCCGCGGCGAGGTGCTGGTGCCGCGCGCGCGCCGGGCGGCGCAGCGCGTCACGCCGGCGGAGACCCCGACACCGGTTCCCGACGAGCCGCCCGGCGACGTGCCCGCGGGCGAGTCGCCGTCCGCCACCGACGAGCCACGGCGCGCCCCGAACGACGACGGCTGGCGAACCGGCATGCCGCTGCTGGCCGGCAGCCGACCGCTGCGACCGTCCGAGCGCGCCGCCCGCATCACCGGCCGGGCCTACACCACGGCCGACCTGACGCACACGCTCGACACCTTCACGCACTCGTTCGCGCGGCTCGGCACCGACTTCGAGGTCGAGAACCCGAGCGGCCACGGCGGCACGTTGCGGGTCCACACCGAGCTGTCGTACCTCACCGAGACCAACCAGCAGACCGGCGCCGACCTGCGCTTCTACGAGGTGAGCTACGCCCACGGTGGCACGCGCTACGAGCCGATGCGCTGGCAGGTCGGTCGGTTCCTGCAGAACGACATGCCCGAGTTCGGCATCCTCGACGGTGGCGAATGGGGCTATCGCCTCGAGGACGGCCAGCGCTTCGGCGCCAGCTTCGGTTTCCTGCCCGAGCTCGACGAGGACATGACGACCGGCAAGGACCTCCAGCTGGCGGCGTGGTGGCTGTGGCCCGACACCATCGCCGAACGGCTGACGGTCGGACTCGGCTACCAGAAGACCTGGCACAACCTGAGCCCCGATCGCGATCTCGTCGTCGCCAAGGTGCGCTACCTGCCGCTCGACGGCTGGGACCTGGCCGCGACTACCTGGGTCGACGTCTACTACGGTGGCGACCAGAAGGGTGACGGCATCGGGCTCACCCGCGCGCGGGCGCACGCCTCGCGGCGCTGGGACGACGGCAGCGGCCTCGAGTTCGTCTACGACCACGAGGAATACGTCGACCAGCGCCGGCAGGAGCTGCCGCAGCGCATCGCGCCGGCGACGCTGCTCGATGCCCACCAGGACCGTCTGCAGATGCACGCCTATCTCGAGACCGACGGCGGCAGCCGCTGGTTCACGCGGGTCACCGGCTGGAGCGACGAGGAGAACACCGGCGGCACCGCCGAGCTCGGTGTGCTGGCCGACGACCTGCTGCTGAAGGGAGCGCGCAGCGGCGTCGCCGGCTTCCTGGTCCAGGGTCCTTCGAGTTCGCTGCTCGGCGCGCGCATCGATCACGGCGGCAAGCTCGCCGGCGGTCGGCTCGACGCGATCGCCGAGGTCGCGCTCGTGCACCACGACGGCTTCCCGAGCGACAGCGACGATCTGATCCAGTACCGCCTCGCCGGCTACTGGAGCACCGACGTCGGCTCGAACTGGTATCTCATCACCTACGGCGACGGTACGCTCTGGGACAAGGAGTTCTCGTTCGCCGCCGGCCTCTACCTCCAACGCACCTTCTGAGGGCCGCCATGAAACTCACTCGAACCCAGGGTCGGACGCTCCTCGCCCTCGTCTGGTTGCTCGCGATCGTCGCGTGCAGCGTGAGTTCGCCGCGCGAACGCGAGCTGCATCGCTGGTGGGCCGGCTTCGGCATGGTCGTCAAACACGACAGCTTCCCGGGCGATTGCAAGCTCTGCCACGTCGGCGCGAACTGGAACGAAGTGGTCGACTCGTTCGCGTTCGACCACGAACGCAGCACCGGGTACGCGTTGCACGGCGCCCACGCCGCCGCCAAATGCCTGCGCTGCCACAACGATCGCGGACCGGTCGCGACGTTCGAGGCCAAGGGGTGTGCCGGCTGTCACGAGGACAGTCACTACGGTGAGCTCGGCAACGACTGCGCCAGCTGCCACGGCGAGACCACCTGGCGCGTCAACAACGCGCGGGTGCAGCACCTGCACACCCGCCTGCCGCTGACCGGCGCCCACATGCAGGTCGCCTGCCACCGCTGCCACGCCGGCGCCTGGCTCGGCAACTTCCGGCCCACCGACCCCGACTGCGCCAGCTGCCACCTCGACCGCGCGCTCGGGGTGCTCAATCCCCCCCACGCCGGGCTGCAGTTCCTGCAGAGCTGCGACCGCTGCCACATCCCGACCTCCTGGCGTCCGGCCGTCGTGCGATGACCGCCGCGCGCGCCCACGATGACAGCGGCGTGACCCGCCCGGCGGTCCCGCAACGGGACCGCTCAGGGCAAACCCCGTCCCGAAGTGCCGATAGCCCCGCCCTCGGAAGGTCCACGGAGGACCACTTGCCATGAGAACCGCCCTACGCCGTCCGTTCGGCACGTCCGTGCTCGCCTTCGTGGCCGTCACGACCTGGCTCACGATGACGCCCGCGTGCGTCGAAGAGGCCGGCCGCGATGCATCGTTCGCAACCGGTGAGTCGTGCATGCTCTGCCACAACGGCTCGCTGCACGACGACTACAACGGCCCGGGTCTCGAGAACCCGCACCCGTTCCCCGGCGCCGACGTGCTGCGCTGCACGCAATGTCACGGCGGCAACCCGGCGGGCACCGACGTCGCCTCGGCGCACGTGCCGCCGCCGCCGACCATCGGCGACCGCGACCTGCAGGACCGCAACGCCTACGCCTGGTTCAACAAGCTCACGCTCGCGGGCATCGACAAGGTCGCGGACTACACCGTCGACGGCGTCACCTACACCGGCATCGACTTCCTGCAGTTCCTGAACCCGGGCGACCTGCGCGTCACCGAACAGGCCCGCGGTTGCGGTGCCTGCCACGCCGACCACTCGGCGAGCATGGCGCGATCGCCGATCGGTCTGACGATGGGCATCTTCTCGGGCGCGGCCTACGCCACCGGCCAACCCAACCAGATCCCGGGCCACGCCGGCCTGTTCGAGGACACCGCGTCCGACACCGCGTTCCGCGCGGTCAGCGACCCGGCCCACGTCCACGACCCGAACGCGGTCGGCAAGATCGGCCAGCTGCTCGAGCAGTCGGTGTGGTCCTCGCGCAGCAACGAGGGCCCCGAGTTCCTGTTCCGCAACCAGGACTTCACCGTCAGCAACCTGGTGAACGACGTCAACGCCGACGGCACGCTGAAGCCGAACTCACGGCTCGCCAAGCTCTACCAGGAGCAGGTCTCGTTCACCTGCGGCGACTGCCACGCCGGCAGCAGCGGCGCCAACAACCGCTACGGCGATTTCCGGCCGTCGGGCTGCTCGGGCTGCCACATGCCCTACAGCCTCGACGGCAGGAGCCGCAGCCGCGACCCGAACGTTCCGAAGGACGAACCGGCCGACCCCGACGACATCGACGATCCCGAACGCGCACACGTGCGCTCGCACCGCATCGTCAGCGTCGCCCGCACGCTCAGCAACGGCGTGCAGGTCGGCGGCATCGACGACTACACCTGCGCCGGCTGCCACCAGGGCAGCAACCGCATGGTGATGCAGTATTGGGGTATCCGTCTCGACCAGAACCAGGACGTGCGGCGCGGCTTCCAGTACCCGGCGAATCCGGTGACGTTCAAGACCACGCGCAACGACACCCGGCTGTTCGACCCCGAGGTCCGGAACCGCACGTTCAACGGGCGCAACGAGAACCAGTACCTGCTGTTCGAGGACTACGACGGCGACAAGCGCGACGACACGCCCGCCGACGTGCACTACGAGGCCGGCCTCGGCTGCGTCGACTGCCACGGCGGCTCCGACCTGCACGGTGAGGTCAAGGCCGGCGGCGGCGCGATCGTCAGCCACATGAGCCAGGCGGTGTCGATCCGCTGCGAGAGCTGCCACGGCAGCGCGACGGCCTACGCCGCGACCGTGCCGGGCGAGAACTACGCCGGCTTCAACGTGCCGCTGGTGGTCGACCAGAAGGGCCTGCCGCTGCGCCACGTCGAGCGCGACACCAACGGCGACTACTGGCTCACCAGCAAGGTCACCGGCAAGCGCCACTTCATCCGCCAGACGATGGACGTGATCGTCGACAACGGGCGGCTCGACCCGCTGACCGGCGAGCCGGTCTACTCGGCGATGGCGTCGTACGCGATGGGACGCGATGACGGGCTCGATTCGACCGGCATCGGGCCGGAGCAGAACGGCAGCCCGCACAGCAACTTCGCGCACGGCGACAGCATGGACTGCGCGGCCTGCCACTCGTCGTGGACCAACACCTGCGCCGGCTGTCACCTCGAGGGCGAGTACAACCTCGGCAACAACTTCAGCAACATCACCGGTGAGCGCATCGCGTTCCGTGAGCGCTTCGCCGAGTTCGTCTACCAGTCGCCGGTGCCATTCAGCCTCGGCATCAGTCCGGACAACCAGATCACGAGCACGTCGATGAACACCAAGGTGTTCTTCCGCTACCTCGACATCAACGGCGACCGCACGCCGGTGTTCGCGTTCAGCGACCGCAACTCGCAGGGCGCCAACCCGGCGCAGAACGGCGCCCGGCCGTTCCCGGCGCTGGGCCACAACGCGCTCATGCAGCACAGCATCCGCGGCCGCGTCAGCTCGACCAACGAGGGCCCGCGCTACTGCGTCGCCTGCCACCTGACGGACACCGCGCTGGCGGACTACGGTTCGGCCTACGCGACGTTCCGGACCCAGCTGCGCGCCGGCGACTTCGGCAACCTCGACTACGACCTGCTCAAGACCCACATCGGCAAGAACCCGGGCAACCAGCTCAACTCACCGTGGTTCGTGCACATGGCGGCTGGTCTCGGCACCGGCCTGTTCCTGTTCGACCAGAACGGCGCGGCCCAGAACCCGATCGACAACAACCCGAACCGCTACGGCAGCGACGGCACCGCGCCGCGCGACTACTTCGACCCGAACGACGTGGTCTACGACCTCGACCGTGTGGTCGACGACACCAGCGGCCTGAGCAACGGCTCGAGCAGCCTGCCGATGGAGCAGCCGATCATCGGCCCGCTCAAGCGCGACGGCGCCGCCAACCAGAACATGAGCGGCCCGCTCGGACTGACGCTCGCGAACCGGCTCGCCGACCCGGCGACCGGCATCGTGCTGACGAGCTGGGTGAACGCCGACGGCGTGCCGAACGGCTACGCCGCCGCGATCATCAACCCGTGAGCTGGCGCTGACGCACCGGGATCGTATCCTGGCCCGCTCGGGACCCGAGCGACCCAGGGTATGACGAAGATCCAGAATCACGAGCTCGTGGTTTTCGTCGGCTATGCCGGCGACGCCGCCGATCTCGCCGGGCGACTCGAGCAGCTCAAGCCGAAGCTCCAGGAGCAACTCGAAGCCGCGCTGCGGCACCGTCGTGACGACTGCCCGCTCAAGACCGTGCGCGTCTGGAGCTGGGAGGACGACCTCGGCGGCGAACGACGCGGTCAGAACGGCATCGATCCGGTGATCCACCGCGCCCACGTCGCGCTGTTCGTGTTCCGCGGCCGGGTCGGAGAGGTGACCAGACGCGAGGTCGAGCTCGCGCGCGGCCGCGGCGACGACGACCTGCCGGTCTACGCGCTGTTTCCCAAGCGCGCGCCCGAGTCGGCCGACGAGGAGGAGGGCGCGGCGGCTTGGACGGCGCTGTTGCGTTTCCGGCGATCGCTGAGCAAGGACTGGCCGGCGGACGACAGCAAGGCGCTGCGGCCGACCCACCGCTTCGGTTCGGGCGAGGAGCTCGAGACGATCGTTCTCGAACGCTTCGCCGCCGACCTCGCGGGCATCCTCGACCGTGCCGAGCAACCGACCCCAGACGCGGCGGTCGAGTCGCCGCGGGCTCTCGTCCTGCGGTCGGGATACCTCGACGTCATCGAACGAGCGACACACCACATCCGCCTGGTCGGCATCGGAGCCGGTTCACGCGCAAAGGAAGCGCGGGCACTCCAGCCGATCGAAACGCTGTACACCCGCCTGTTCGCGCGTTCGGCCCACGTCACCGTCGATCTCGCCGAGCTCCTTCCCGCCACTGCACGCCTCCTGATCGAAGGCCATCCCGGGGCGGGCAAGACCACCTTTCTGCGTCTCGTCGCGTGCATGCTGGCCCGAGACGCGATGGGCGTTCCGTGCCCGACCGGCCAACCCTGGCGCACCTCGCTCCTCGGCCTGGCGGCCGATCGCCCCGCGCGCATCCCCGTGCTGCTCAGTGCCGCGAGCCTCGCGCTCTCGATGCAGCAACCGTCCGAGCGCGAGGACAACCGGCACTGGTTGCTCGACCTGCTCGTCAAGTACTGTTCCGACAACCGGATTGCCGTCGATGGCTCGACTTTCGAAGCCCTGTTCTCGGCCGGCGACGCCTTCGTGCTGATCGACGGTCTCGACGAGGTCGCGGACGAGGAGCTGCGCCGCCGCGTCTTCACGGTATTCGACGACGTGTGCACCCACTGGATCTCCTGCCCGTTCGTCGTCACGAGCCGCCCGATCCAGACCAGCGAGCTCCGGACCACGCACGGATTCACCCACACGGCGATCGAACCGTTCCGACGCGCGCAGATGGATGCGTTCCTGCAGCGGTTCGCCGCAGCGCTCCACGGCAACGAACGCGAACGACCCGACGCCGACGGCGACGCCTACCTCGCCGAGTTGCGGTCGGCGATCCTGCAACGGCGGGACATGCGCCTGCTGGCCGAGAATCCGGTGATGATCACGTCGCTGTGCGTGGTGCACTGGAACGACGGCCAACTGCCGCGCGGCCGTGCCAGGGTCTACCGCGCCGTCATCGACTGGCTGATCCGGAGCAAGCGGGAGGCCCGTGAGGAGTTCGGATACAGCGACACGTTCGCGCAATCGGCATTCTCGCGCCTCGCTCTCGCGATGACGGCGCACGAACACGGCAAGCAGAAGTCGATCGAGCTCGAGTCCGCCGCGGCCGCAATCGACGGGGTCGTCGAGCGCCATTTCCCGGACCTCGACCGGCTCGAGCGGCGCGCTCGGGCCCGACACTGGTTGCGCTACGAGTGCCTCGGCTCCGGTATCGTGCAGGAACTGCCCGACGGTCGCCTCGAGTTCTGGCACCTGACGTTCCAGGAGTACCTCGCGGCATGTGAACTCGCGCTCGGCCTGGACGATCCCGAGGACGAACACGCCTGGTGGCCGACGGTCCGCGATCACCTCGAGGATCCGCAGTGGCGCGAGACACTCGAGCTCCTCCCCGCCAGCCTGTTCGGCGACCGTGACCAGGGCCGGGTCGACCGATTGCTGGGTTTCGTGCAGGGGCTGGCGCGTCGGGAACACGAGAGCGACCTGGCGTTCGACGCCCGCTCCGCCGGCCTGGTCGGTCGATTCCTGCCCGCGGTCGAGGCGCTCGGCTACGTCGCCAATCCGGCGATCCGCGAGTCCCACCTGCGATCGCAAGAGCGCGCGATGGCCATCTTCACCGTCGCGGGCGCGGCCCAGGTGCCGCTGCGCGAGCGCCTCCGCGCTGCCGAGGCCCTCGGGCGCGCAGGCGACCCCCGGCTCGCGGACGACGGCTTCGAGCGCAACCTGCGACCGGTCCGAACGGGCGAAGGGTGGCGGCTCGGCATCTACCCGGTCACGGTCCAGGAGTATCTCGCGTTCGTGGATGACGAGGGCTACTCGCGACCCGAGTTCTGGACCACCGACTGGCCCGAGCGCGAGCGGCGCGACTGGATCGAGCCCGCCGACCTGGAGTGGCAACTTCGCCACCCGAACCGTCCGATCACCGGAGTCTCGTGGCACGAGGCGCGCGCCTACTGCGCTTGGATGACCCAGCGCTACGGGCTGGCGGTGAGCCTTCCGACCGTCGCTCAGCGCCAGGCGGCCGCGGTCGCCGCCGACGGGGAGTATCCCTGGGGCGGCGACTACCCGGGCCGCGAGCACGCCAACTTCGATCGCGACGTCGGCCATCCGACCCCGGTCGGCCTGTACCCCCTGGGCCTCGGACCCCAGGGTCATGCCGATCTCGCCGGCAACGTCTGGGAGTGGAGCGCGGACGTGCAACGGATCGACAGCGATGGCGACCGCTGGATCCATGTCCAAGGTGGTTCCTGGAGCACGAACGCCGACTACCTGCGAACGGTCCAACCGCGCCACCTCCGGTCCGCATTCGAGGTGACCTACCTGGCCTGGAATCGCGGCGGCACCGTCGGTTTCCGTGTGGCCGTCGCGCCCGTCGGTGTCGTCACTCCGGCCTGACAGCGCCCGCTCGACGCGGCTCAGCGACCACGGTCGGTCGCGGGATCCTGCTCCGGAGGTCCTGCATCCTGGCGATCGGGCTCGGGCGGCGGCAGCTGGTCGCGGACCTCGCGCACCCGCGCCTCGAACTCGGGAGTGAAACCGAACAGGCCACCGGCGCCGAGACCATTGCCGGGACCGCCCCCCGGTCCGTCCGGCCGCGGTGGCCGCCGGTCGCGGCCGGGCTGACGGTCGCGCCCGGGCAGGAACCTGCCAGCGCGGCGGCGATCGAGCGGCCGGCGCGCGAGCTCCTGCTGCAGCGCGCCGAAGAAGCGGTCGAGTTCGGCGTCGGCCTCGGCAGCGCGATCGGTCGCGCGCAGCAGCGAGTCGAGCCGGCCCATCGCCAGCACCGAACGCGGATTCGGGTCGACGATCGCGATCCGGAGCTCGACCTCGGCGCGCGCCAGCGCGTCGCGCCGGGCCGCGCCCTCGGCGGTGCGCGCGCGCTGCAGCAACGCCAGGCCGAGCTCGTCGGCGATGCTGCCGCGCATGCCGCGATAGTCGGCAACCCCGGGCTGCTGGCCGACCAGCACGTTGGCCTGGGCCTCGGCGGCCTCGAGGCGCGCGATCCGCTCGTCGAGGTCCTGCCGGCGCGGGCCGTCGCGCAGCGCTTCGCACAGCGCCAGCCGGAACTGCGGCGCACCCGGGTCTTCGGCGACGAGCTCGGTCAGGATCGCGATGCCGCGTTCGACGTCGGCGGCGCGCTTGTCCTCGTCGTCGGCGGGCAGGCGGCCCGCGAGCAGCAGACAGCGCGCCTCGAGCGCGCGCACGTCGCGGTTCTTGACGTCGGCGTCGCTGAGCGTCGCGAGGATCGCCTGCGCCGCGTCGAGCTCGCTCCGCGCCTGCTCGGCGCGCTCGCGCCGCTCTGGCCGCCAGCCACCGCGCTCGCGGCCGCGCGCGACCGCGTTGTGCGCGATCAGGTAGTGCACGTTGGCGCGGTCGAAACGCAGCGCCGCGGTATCGCCGACCGCCGGCTCGCGGTCGAGCAGCTCGATCGCGAGCCGGAAGCGACCGGCGGCGGCGCGGGCGTCGTGGCGGCGCTGCTCGACCTGGCCGTATTCCATGTGCACCGCCGCGAGCTCGCGCGTGACGTCGCGGTCGGTGACGTCGGCGTAGCGCTCGAGCGCCTGGTCGTAGGCCGCTGCGGCCTCGTCGAGCTTGCCGAGCCGGGCCTGGATCAGCCCGACCCGACGGTAGGCGCGCGCGGTCTCGAATCGCAGGTTCTGGCTCCCGGCGTTCTGTGCCGCGAACTCGTCGTAGAACCGCAGCATCTTCGCCAGCAGCGCGACGTCCTCGTCGCCGACCGTGCGTGGCGCGACGACGTATTCCTCACCGGTGTCCGGGTCCTCCTCGAACATCAGCAGCGGGTCCGGTCCGACCAGCGCGTCGAAGACGTCGGCGAACGCGGTCAGACTCAGCCGCAGGTTGGCCTCGGCCCGCCGCGACTCGAGCTTCGTCGCCTCGCCGGCGGTCTTGGCGCGCGCCAGCGCGTCGTCGGTCGTGACGTAGGCGACCCAGCCGGTGATCCCGGCGACCAGCACGGCGACCACCGTCGCCAGCAGCAGCGCGGCGGTGGCGCGGTTGCGCCGGCACCAGCGCAGCACGTTGCCGGCGAGGCTCTGCCGCCGCGCCGAGATCGCCCGATCCTCGAGGAAGGCCTGCAGATCGTGCTGCAGCGCCTCGGCGTCCGGGTAGCGATCCGCCGGCTCGCTCGCGGTCGCCTTCTCGATCACGGTCAGCAGATCGGCGGGCGCATCGGGGCAGAGCCGACGCATCGACGGCGGGCGACCGCGGCGGATCGCATCCATGAGCTCGCTCTTGGTGCGGCCGGCGAACGCCGGCTGCAGCGTCAGCAGCTCCCAGAGCGTGATGCCGAGCGCGTAGACCTCGCTGGCCGCGTCGTAGTGGCCATGGAACTGCTCGGGCGCCATGTACTGCAGCGTGCCGAGCAGATCGCCGGAGTGCGTCAGACCTTCGGCCTCGAGCGCCTTCGCCAGACCGAAGTCGGTGATCCAGACGTGGCCGTCGCGATCGAGCAGCAGGTTCGCGGGTTTGATGTCGCGGTGCAGCGTGCCCTGCCCGTGGGCGTACTGCAGTGCGCTCGCGACCTGCTCGCCGACGCCGGCGACGAAGCGTGCGCGGTCGCGCCAGATCGCGCTGCCGCCCTGCTGGCGTTCGAGCTCCTGCCGGCGCCAGGCGTCGAGCCCGTCACCGTCGATGAACTGCATCGCGTACCAGTGGTACCCGTCGGTCTCGCCGCTGCCGAACACCGGCACGATGTTGCTGTGGTGCAGCTTGGCGGCGATCTGCGCCTCGCGTTGGAACCGCCGGAGCTGGTTGCCGGTCAGCAGCGCGGCCTGCGGCAGCACCTTGAGTGCGACCTTGCGCGACAGCGACTCCTGGAACGCCTCGAACACGACACCCATGCCGCCGCGGCCGACCTCGCGCACGATCCGGAAGTCGCCGAGCCGGTGCAGCTCCGGCAGTGCGACACGCGCGGTCAGACCGTCGGTCGTCTCGCGTTCGCGCTTGAGCTGCTCGAGCGCCTGCAGCGTCGGCAGCAGCTCGAGCAGCTCGGCCTCGTGCGCCGGGTGCGCCGCCGCGAAGGCCGGGATCGCGACCGACTCACCGGCGCGCAGACGGGCGGTGAACTCCTCGACCAGCAGGTCGAGCGGGTCGCGTTCGGTCGAGGCGGCGTCGTCCTGATCCATGACCGTTCAGCCGTCGGCGAGCTCCGACAACAGGCCCTTGAGCCGGCCGAGTGCGCGCACGTAGCGGTTGCTCGCGGCGTTCTCCTGGATCCCGAGCACGGCGGCGGCCTCCTTGTTCGAGAGCTCCTCGAAGTGCCGCAGCAGCAGCACCTCGCGGTCGATATCGTCCATGCTGTCGAGCGCCGCTTCGATCCGCTGGCGCAGCTCCGCGCGCATCGCCGCGCCGCTCGGCGAGGTGATGTGACCGACGAAGAAGCCGCTCAGCGCGCTGCTCGCCGGCGACTGCACCTCGCGCGCCGCCGCTCGCATCTTGGTGCCGATGTGCTTCCTGTGCAGATCGACCATCGTCTGCTGCGTGATCAGCCGCACCCACAGGAAGAACGGCTTGTCGTCGGCGAGGAACGCCGCGACCCGCTTCTCGGCCTCGAGCCAGGTCTCCTGCACGACGTCCTCCGGGTCGATGCGTCCGACGAGCCGCGGGTCGAGCCGGAACTGCACCATGCGATGCAATCGCCCGCGCTCGCGATCGAACAGCTGCGCGAGCGCGCTGCCGTCGCCGTCGCGCAGCGCGCGTTCGAGCTCGTCGCCCTGCTGGTCGGAGGGTTTGCCGGAGACCGCCATCCGCCAGACGATAGCCGATGCGATGACGATCCGGTCAGGCCGGCCTTGGCCGAATGTCCGGTGCGATCAACGCAGCGTCGCGTAGCGCAGCAAAGCGCCGATACGACCGGCCAGCACCGCGACCGCGGGCGGACGGCGGCCGGCGGCGCTCTCCGCCACCGCCGGCAGCGCGCCGAGCAGCGTCCGAAGGATGCGTTCGGGAGTGCCCGGTGGCGCGGTCAACTCGAACAACGTCGGTTCGGACGCCGGCCGTGCCAGCACGCTGGCGAGGTCGAACGGGCGCTCGAGCGCGAACACCGCGCCGGCCGCGCGACGCGAGCCGTCGCCGTGCTCGAGCGCGACGCCGAAGCGTCCGGCCTCGTCGAGCACCGCCGCACGGGTGGCCAGGTCGTAGCCGGAGAGATCGATGCCGCGGATCTCGTCGGCTCCGAACAACC
>JAGQRB010000124.1 GCA_020425925.1 Planctomycetota bacterium | reverse complement strand
GATCGCGCCGAGCAGCGTACCGATCAGCTCCGGGTTCGGTTTGAGCCGGTCCTTGCGGATGAGATCGAGCGTGCTCTCGAGCGCGTGCGCCAGCGATTGGATGGTGTCTAGACCGAGGAAGCCCGCGACCCCCTTCACGCTGTGCACGCAGCGGAACACGTTGTTGACGGTGTCGGCGGTCGCGTTGCCCTGCTCGAGCAGCAGCAGGTCGTTCTCGACCGTGCTGAGGTGCTCACGCGACTCCGTCACGAAGTCGTTGATCAGTTCCTGGAGGTCGTCGGCGTCGTCTGTCATCTCGGGCTCCGAACTCAGACCTTGAAGGCTTCGACGACGCTCTGCAGCTGCAGCGCGAGTTCGCTGAGCTGCCGACCGGCGTGCTCGGTGTCGTTGGCGCCCTGGGCGGTCGAACTCGCGTTCTGATCGACCTCGAGCACGCTCTGGCTGATCTCGCGGCTGGCCTGCACGCACTCGGCAACGTTGCGGTTCACGACGTCGACCGAGCTGGTGTTGTCGGCGAGGCTCTGCGCGATCTCCTGGGTCGTCGTCCGCTGCTCGCCGACCGCGACCGCGATCGACTTCGAGGCGGCGCTGACCTGGGCGATGACCTTGTCGATCTCGGTGATCGCGTCGATCGAGTCCTGCGTCGACTCCTGGATCCGCACGATGCGCTGGCGGATGTCCTGCGTCGCCTCGGCGGTCTGCCTTGCGAGGTCCTTGACCTCGTTGGCCACGACCGAGAAGCCCTTGCCGGCCTCGCCGGCGCGCGCTGCCTCGATCGTCGCGTTGAGCGCCAGCAGGTTGGTCTGCTCGGCGATGTCCTGGATCGTCTCGATGACGCGACCGATCTCGTTGGCCGCGGAGCCGAGCGAGCTCACCTTCTTGTCGCTCGAGCGCGTCAGCTCGGCGGCGTGGTTCGCCACGGTCGCGGCGGAATCGGCGCTCTTCGCGACCTCGCCGATGCTCGCGGTCATCTCCTCGACCGCGGCGGCGATCGTACGCAGCGTGCTCGCCATCGTGCTGCTCGACCTGCTGACGCTGTCCATGTTCGCGCTCATCTGCTCCGCCGCCGAGGCCGCGGTGCTCGACTGCTGGCGCGTCCGCGTCGAGGTGTCGCTGAGGCGACCGGCGGTCGAGATCAGCTGCGTCGAGGCCGCGGTCAGGCTGGTCGCCTTGCCGCCGAGGTCGCGGATCGTGTCCTGGATACGGATCAGGAAGCGGTTGAACGCGCCGCCGATCTCACCGAGCTCGTCGGCGCGCTCCTCGTCGAGCCGCTGGGTGAGGTCGCCCTCGCCCTCGGCGATGTCCTCGAGCGCGGCGACGGTCTGCCGGATCGGCCCCATCATGCGGCGTGAGAACAGCAGGCCGACGCCGACCATGACGCCGCCGATGACCAGCAACAGCACCGCGTTCCAGCCGAGCAGCGCGTGGATCGAGGCCTCGGCGACTTGCTGCACCTTCGCGCTCGCCGCCAGCACTTCGGCGGTCTCGATCCGACCGAGCGCGCACCAGCGCTTGCCGAGGATGTCGATCGGCGCGAACGCGAGCATGAGCTCGGCGCCGGACCTGTCGCCTTCGATCATGCGGCCGGTCTCGCCGTCGATCGCGCGGGCGACGACGGGCGACTCGATCCGGCCGGTCGCGGGATTGCGGAAGGAGGCCTCGACGCCGAGGACATCCGGGAAGCGGCGCGAGTCGGATCGCATCAGGCCGTCCGGGCCGACGAGCACGATCTCGCCGGTCTCCCCCAGGCCGGTCGATGCCGTCATGATCTGGTTGATGCGATCGATCGGCATCTGGAACGCGACGTAGCCGAGGACCGCGCCACCCTGCACGATCGGACTACCGATGAACGACGCCGGCGCCTCGTACGACGGCGTGTAGCGGGCGTAGTCCTCGAAGGCGTAACTGCCCTGCGCGGCGCCGCGCAGCTGCTGGTAGAGCTTGCCGAGGCCCGAACCCGCCCACGGTCCGTTCGCGAGCGAGGTGGCGAAGTCGACCTCCTTGAACACCGAGTAGACGACGCGGCCGCTGGGATCGATCAGGAAGACGTCGTAGTAGCCGAACTCCTGCTGGAAGCCGTGCAGCCACGGGTGGTACTTCTCGTGGACGCGCGAGTAGGTCGAACCGTCCTTGGCGCGGTCGAGGTTGTCCTTGCTGCCGACCGGGCTCGGGTTCTCCTGCAGGTAGTAGTGCTGCGCCACGACGGTCGCGTCGTCGGCGCGTCCCATGAACCCGTCGACGCTGGTC
>JAGQRB010000123.1 GCA_020425925.1 Planctomycetota bacterium | reverse complement strand
GGCGGCCGTGTGCTCGCGGTGACCGGACTCGGCGACGATGTCGAGCAGGCGCGGGCCCGGGTCTACGGCGCCCTCGACCGCATCGAGTTCGCGGGGTGCCACTACCGCGGCGACATCGGCTACGTTTCCGAGCGGTGAAACCGGAGCAGGAACAGCGCATCGTCGAGGAGCACCTGCGCAAGAACGGTTTCCGCTGGACCAATCAGCGGGCTCTGATCGTGCGCTCCGCGCTCGCCACGCACGAGCACTTCACCGCCGACGAGCTGCTCGACCGCTGCCGGCAGCTCGATGCGCGGGTGTCGCGCGCGACGGTTTACCGCACGCTCGCGGTGCTCGAGGAGGCTGGCTTCGTCGAAGGGCTCGACACCGGCGACGGTGGTCGCAAGTTCGAGCACGTGCTCGGCCACGAGCACCACGACCACATGGTCTGCACCGCCTGCGGGACGATCTTCGAGTTCCACGACGTCGAGCTCGAGCGTCGCCAGGAGCTCGCGGCGCGGCGGCTCGGCTTCCGCATCGAGCGGCACAGCCTGCGGATCTACGGCCGCTGTCAGTCGTGCCGATCCGCCCGCAAGAACGGCGGGTCGCGGGGCGCGGCGAAGTGACCGGCGACCGGGTGCTGGTGGTCGACGACGAGCGCGATCTCGCCGAGTCGTGCGCCTACTTCCTCGAGCGCGCCGGCTACGACGCGAGCTGCGCCACCAGCGGCGAGCAGGCGCTCGAGCTGCTCGAGCGATCGCCGTTCGCGCTCGTGATCACCGACGTGCGCATGCCGCGGATGAGCGGCATGGACGTGCTGGCGGCGGTCAAGGCGCGCGACCCCGATGTCGAGGTGCTGATCATCACCGGCTACCCCGATCTGCAGATGGCGGTCGCGGCGATCAAGCAGGGCGCGTTCGACTACCTCGCCAAGCCCTACGGCGAGCGCGACCTGATGGCGAGTGTCGCCAAGGCCATCGCGCACCGTCGGATGAAGGACCGCAACGAGGGGCTGAAAGAACGCCTGCGGCGCGGGGTCGAGGGTCGGCGGCTGATCTACCGCTCCGAGGCGTTCGGGCGGGTCGTCGAGATGCTCGAACGGGCGGCCCGCACCGATGCCTCGGTGCTGCTGCTCGGCGAGAGCGGCACCGGCAAGGAGCTGCTGGCACACCATCTGCACGACGCCAGCGCGCGCGTCGACAAGCCGTTCGTGCCGGTCGACTGCGCCTCGATCCCGGCCGAGCTGTTCGAGAGCGAGCTGTTCGGCCACAAGAAGGGCGCTTTCACCGGCGCGCTCGCCGACAAGCTCGGGCTGTTCCAGGTCGCCGACGGCGGCACGCTGTTCCTCGACGAGCTCGGCGAGCTGCCGGTGCCGTTCCAGCCGAAGATGCTGCGCGCGATCCAGGAGCGCCACGTCCGACCGATCGGCGCCCACGAGCAGGTCGACGTCGACGTCCGCATCGTCGCGGCGACCAACCGCGACCTGCAGCGCGAGGTCGACACCGGTGCGTTCCGCGCCGACCTGTTCTACCGGCTCGACGTCGTGCGCATCGCGGTGCCGCCGCTGCGCGAACGCCCCGAGGACGTGACCGTGCTGGCCGAGCACTTCCTCGCCCAGTTCGGTCGGCCGGTCGGGATCTCGCGCCTGTCGGGCGCGGCGGAGGAGCTGCTGCGCTCGTACGCGTGGCCCGGGAACGTGCGCCAGCTGCGCAACGCGATCGAGCGCGCGTGTGCGCTCGGCCAGGCGCCCGAGCTCCGGGTCGAGGACCTGCCGCCCGAGCTTCGGCAGGAGGAAGCCGGCGCGGAGCCGGTCGGTGCCGACGCGTCGGGCACGTTCCAGGAGATGAAGGCGCGCCGCATCGCGGCGCTCGAGAGCTCCTACATCGAGGGCCTGCTGAAGAAGCACAACGGCAATGTCACGCACTGCAGCGAGGAGGCCGGCATGGCGCGCAGCGCGTTCCAGAAGCTGATGCAGAAGTACGGCATCAAGAGCTCGGACTACCGCGGCTAGCGGTCGCGCCCGGCCGGGGTCGGCGTCAGTCGCCGACGGTCTGCGCCGTGACGCCCTTCTCGCCGAGCAGCACGCTCGGCTTCTTGGCCTCGCGGCCGGGGTCCTGCAGGTGACGCAGCGCGCCCTTCCGGATGTGGGCGACGGCCTCCTGGACGTCGTCGGTGACCAGGATGCGGTCGATGTCGGCCTGCGCGATCGTGCCCTCGCGTACCATGCGCTGCTGCAGGAAGTCGAGCATCGGTTGCCAGAACTCGCGGCCCATGAGCACGAGCGGGAAGTCCTCGATCTTGCCGGTCTGGATCAGCGTCGACGACTCGAACAGCTCGTCGAGCGTGCCGAAACCGCCGGGCATCACCACGAAGGCGTAGCTGTATTTGACCAGCATGACCTTGCGCACGAAGAAGTAGCGGAACTCGACGAAGCGGTCGAGGTAGGGGTTGTGCGACTGCTCGTGCGGCAGCGTGATGTTGCAGCCGACCGACAGCCCGCCGGCGTCGCGTGCGCCGCGGTTGGCCGCCTCCATGATGCCGGGGCCGCCGCCGGTCATGATCGTGAAGCCGGTGCGCGACAGCTCGGCGGCGACCTCACGCGCCATGCGGTACCAACGGTTGTTCTCGTCGAAGCGGGCCGAGCCGAACACCGTCACGCACGGCGGCAGGAAGTGCAGCGCGCGGAAGCCGCGGATGAACTCGAACATGATGCGCAGCACGCGCCCGAACTCGTGCAGGCGGCTGCGCGGCCCGGCAAGGAAGTGGTGTTCGCTGTGGTCGGCGGAACGCTTGCCCCATTCGGCGCGCGTGGGATCGCGGTCGGTGCCGGTCACGAGACCTCGCGCGCGCGTTGCACCAGCTCGCGGAACACGACCATGCCGTCGCCGTCGGCCGGCAGCTCACCGTCCTGCTGGCGGCGGCGCCAGTCCGGCATGTGGGTCGGCAGGTAGGCGCGGTCGGGATGCGGCATCATGCCGAGCACACGCCCGGTCGCGTCGGTCAGGCCGGCGATGCCGAGCGGCGCGCCGTTCGGGTTCTGCGGGTAGTCCTCGGTCGGCGCACCGGCGTCGTCGACGTAGCGCAGCGGTGCGAAGCCCTCGTCGCACAGCATCTGGCCGAACGCGGCGTCGCGGGCGACCAGCCGGCCCTCGCCGTGCGCCGCCGGCCAGCGCAGCCGCAGCCCCGCCGGCAGGAACACACAGCGCGACGGCATCGTCGCCAGCGTGACCCAGCGGCACTCGTAGTGGTTGCTGAGGTTGTGGGTCAGCGCGACCTCCTGCTCCAGGCGTTGCTGGGTGCGCGGCAAGAGGCCCAGGCGGACGAGCACCTGGAAGCCGTTGCAGATGCCGAGCACGAAGCCGCCATCGTCGACGAAGCGCAGCAGCCGGTCGCCGAGCCGGTACTTCATCTCCTGCGCGAGCACGCGGCCCGAGCCGATGTCGTCGCCGTAGGCGAAGCCGCCGGGCACGCACAGCGCCGCGAAGCGCGCGAGCTCGTCGGGTTGCTCGAGCAGACGGCGGATGTGCACGAACTCGGGGGCGGCGCCGGCCCGCGCCAACGCGTGGAACGTCTCGCGCTCGCAGTTGATGCCGGGCGCGCGCAGCACGAGGATCGCGGGTGCCTTCATCGTGCACCTCCGCCCGTCAGCGTGCCGTCGAAGTCGAGCGGCGCCTGCCACGCGCGTTGCATCTCGGCGAGCGACAGCTTCGCGACCGCGCGATCGCCGTGCACGAACTCGAGCGTCGGCGCCGCCGTGACCTCGCCGATCACGGCGCAGGGCACCCGGTGCAGGTTGGCGCGGAAGTCGTCGAGCCGGTCCGGTGCGACCTCGAACAGGATGCGGCTCTGCGATTCGCTGAACAGCAGGCGTTCGGGTGGCGGCGGGGCCCTGAACCCGGACGGCACCTTCGCGAGGTCG
>JAGQRB010000122.1 GCA_020425925.1 Planctomycetota bacterium | reverse complement strand
CGCCCGTCGAACCCGCCGGCTCGTCGCCCGAGGCGACGGTGACCTCGTGGTTCGCGCTGACGATCGCCGGCGCGCTGCTGGCGGTGATCCTGCTGCTGGTCGCGGTGCGGGTCAGCGCACGAACGCGTTGAACAGCACCTTGTGCTGCGGCGCGTTGGCGTGATCGAGCTCGACCTGCAGCTCGCCCTTCAGCAGGCCGCGCGGCACGCCCTTCGGCACGACGATCTCGACGACGACGTCCTTGCCCGACTTCGTCACCCGGGTCTCGAGCGCCACCGTCTTCGGCGAGACACCCGCGAGCTCCACCGACAACACGTTCAGGTCGCTGCCGTCGTTGGCGTGCAGCACCACCTTCGCGGTCGCGCCGGCGGCCGGATCGACGCGGCCGATCGGCAGGAAGCCGGGCGTGACCGCGACCGGCAGCGCGACCTCGGCGTCGATCCGCACACTGAACGACGACATCGCCGCGACGTCGGTCGCGAACTTCAGCGTGCCGCCCTGGCCCCTGCCGCTCGGGTTCGGACCGTAGGTGCCGCGCACCTTCCAGACCGTGAGCCCCTTCTCGACCACCTTCGTCGGCTCGATCGTGAAGCCCGCCGGCAGCTCGCCCGGGATCTCGATCTTGAAGTCCTTCTGCGACGGGCAGCGCACCTCGAACGTGAACTCGCGCTGCTCGGTCGGCGCCAGCATGCCGAGATCGATCGACGGCGGCGTGATGACGATCGACTCGGCGCGCGCGATCTCGAGGTGCAGGCGGACCTGCGGCTCGGCGGTGTCGGTCGAGTGGATGTCGACCGAGACCGCCTTCTTGCCGGGGCGGCCGTGGAGATCGACGTGCACCTCGACCGTGCCCTCGGCGCCGGCCGGCACCGGGATCGCGTCGACCGGGCGGCGTTCGACCTCTTCGCCGTCGCCCTTCGGCACCAGCTCGACGAGCTCGCGCGGCTTCGGCTTGAGCCAGTAGCGGTGGCTGCCGACCGTCACCTCGAGATGGGAGCAGGCGCAGCTCGCCTCGAAGTTGCGCCATTCGATCGCGGTCGCGCGCGGATTGCGGAACGCGAAGTCGCCGTGCACGAGCTCGCCGCCCTCGTCACCCGAGATCGTGTGGTGCAGCGTCGCGAACCACTCGCTCCTGCCGGCGGGTTCGGGCGACTTGGCCTGCGCGGCGAGCAGCGCAGGGAGCAGGAGGATCGCGATCGACAGACGGCAGGGCATCCCGGGGATGATACCCCGTCGCGGCGCGGCGACGAGAGCTACTGCCGGTCGCGCGCGCGCTGCGCCAGGAAGCGGCGGTGCAGTGCCTCGCGCACCTCGGGATGGCGATCGCCGACGTCATGCTGCTCGCGCGGGTCGTCGGCGAGTGCGTAGAGCTGCCAGTCGCTCGCCGCCACCGCCGGTTCGCGACCGTAGCGCACGATCTTCCAATCGCCGCGCCGCAACGCCCAGCGGTCGATGCGCGGGTTCCAGGTCCAGTAGAGTTCGCGTTCGGGCAGCCGCTGGCCGGCGAACAGCAGCGGTCCGAGGTCGACGCCGTCCCATTCGATCGCCGGCTCCGGGGTCTGGCCGATCAGCGCCGCGAGCGTCGGGAACCAGTCGACGATGTGGGTCGGATCGTCGCGCACACCGGGCTCGATCCGGCCGGGCCAGTTCGCGAATCCCGGCACGTGGATGCCACCCTCGTAGACGTCGAGCTTCTTGCCGCGCATCGGCAGCGGCTGGTTGAAGTCGGTCAGCCGCAGATCGTCGGGATAGGCGTTGCCGGGCCAGCTGCCTTGCGGGCCGTTGTCGGAGCTGAACAGGATCAGCGTGTCGCTGCGTTTGCCGCTGCGATCGAGCGCCGCGACGATCTCTCCGACCGCGTGGTCGAGGTGGTGCACGGCCGCGAGCAGCAGCCGCTTCTCGGGATCGCGCTCGCGCTGGATGCGGCCGTCGGGGTCGTGGAACCACGGGTTCTCGTCCTCGCCGAGCCAGCGCGACGGATCGTCGGGGTCGAGCCGGGTCGGGCGGTCGGTCTGGCTGCCGCGCTCGTCGAGCGGCGTGTGCACCGCGGTGAACGGCAGATAGAGCAGGAACGGATCGTCGTCGTCGCGCTCGATGATGCGGATGGCCTCGCGCGCCAGCAGGTCGGTCGTGTGCGTGCCGTTCTCGCCGCCTTCGATCACCACGCCGTCGCGATGCCAGGTGAACTCGAAGCGGCCGCTGCGGTAGCGGTGGTCGTAGGCGCCGACCGCGCCGGCGAGCGCGCCGTAGCTCGAGTCGAAGCCGAAGTGGTTGGGGCCGTGCTCGGCGCTGCTGCCGAGGTGCCACTTGCCGACCAGGAACGTGTCGTAGCCGGCGGCGTCGAACAGGCTCGCCAGCGTCGGTGTGCCGAGCGGGAACGCCGGCTGGTTGCTGGCCTGCATCGCGGCGCCGCCGAAGCGGCTCGGATAGCGGCCGGTCATCAGCGCGACGCGCGTCGGGGTGCACTGCGGCTGGACGTAGTGCTGCGCGAACCGCACGCCGCCGGCCGCGAGCGCGTCGAGGTTCGGCGACCAGACGTTCGGGTTGTGGTAGCCGATGTCGGCGAAGCCCTGGTCGTCGCTGAGGATCACCAGCACGTTCGGTCGTCGCCGCGGCGGCGTTGCGGTCGCGACGCGATCGAAGAACGCGAAGGCGTCGGCGAGCGCGACCTGCACGACGCCGAAGTGCTCGGTGGCCTCGTACTCGCGGTAGACCAGGTCGGCGACGCCGGCCGACCGCAGCTCGTCGCGGAGCCGCGCTGCATTCGGCCGCGCGAAGTCGTGTTCCCCGGGCGCCAGGAAGATCGGCAGCTTCGCCAGCGCGGCCGACGGGGTGACGCTGCCGCCGCCGCCGCCGAGCAGCGCGATCGCGCGGAACGACGCAGGCTCGGCGCTGGCCTCGCCCATCAGCGTGGCGGCGCCCATGGAGTGGCCGACGGCGAACACGCGCCCGCGATCGATCGGGTAGATCGCGGCGAGCGCCGCGACGATCGCGCTCGCCGATGCGCCGCGGCCGAGGTCGGCGCGTGGCGCGACCAGCAGCCAGCCGCGCTCGCGACAGAGCCGCACGATCTTGCCGGCGCCGTAGGCGTCGAAGAACAGGTTCTCGGAGCCGCCGGCGCCGTGGCGCGCGATCACGACCGGCAACTTCGCGCCGGGCGCGAGCGCGGTCGCCGGCGGCGGGACCATGACCCGCGTCGCGACGATGCCGGCGTCGGTGCGAAGCCAGAGCCGGAAGTCGCCGGGCGTGCCGGCACCGAACGGCGTCGACTCGCCGGCCGCGAGCGCTTCGACCTCGCGCAGGTGCCGCGCCGCTTCGACATCGGTCTCCGCGGTGCCGCCGCGCGCCAGCGAGCGCAGCAGGCGCGCGAGGCCGCGCGCGGTCGCCGCCTGCGAGTCGGTCGGCGGCTGCTGCGCGACCTTCGCGAGCGTGGCGATGCGCCCGTCGAGCCGGCGCGCGAACGACAACACCTGCTCCGTCCGCAGCAGCTGCCGTTCGCCGTCGAACAGCTCGATCCGGAGCCGGTGGTCGCCGGGTCGCGTGCCGAGCAGCGGCAGTTCGGCGCGGAACGGCAGCTCGGTGACCGCGACGTCGAGGCCCGGGCCGAGCGGTGCCTCGCGGTCATCGACGAGCGTCACCGCGAGCCGCGCCGAGGCCGGCTGCGGCACCTCGGCGTCGTAGGTCGCGAACAGCTCGAAGCCGAGGCTCGGCGCCTGCGAGTCGAGCAGCCGCCGCGACGGTCGCAGCGTCAGGGACGCCGCCCACACCGCCGCCGGATCGGGTGTGTGACCGGTCGCGAGCTGCAGCCGCGCCGTGTCGACGTGCCGCGCCACCTCGTCGAGCTGCACACCGAAGAAGCTCCGCACCGCCGCGGCGAGCGGCTCGCGCACACGTTCCCGGGCCGCGGGGTCGGCGACCACCGCTTCGAACGCGGATTCGAACGCCCTGACGCGCAGCCCGAGCTCGTAGCGCGCCGCCTGCGCCGGCGCGACCGCGGCGATCGTTGCCAGGACCAGCGCTGCCGAACGGGCCATCATGGCTTGGCGAGGAAGCGGCCGTGGATCCACGCGCCCGCGAACATCCCGGCGAGCGGCAGCAGCATCGTCCAGTTGCCGGCGCCGATCCCGGCGAACGCGGGCCCGGGGCAGACGCCGGCGATCGCCCAGCCGACGCCGAACAGCGCGGCGCCGAGCACGGTGTTGCGGCTGAGGGTTGCGGCATGGGACGCGAAGCGTTCGCCGGCGATCGGTTGCGCCAGCAGGCGCGGTACGAGCCGGTAGGCGAAGAACGTGATCGTGACCGCGCCGCCGAGGACCAGCAGCAGGCCGAGATCCTGCAAGCGCAGGAATGCGATCACGACCTCGGGCTCGATCATCGTCGACACCGTCAGACCCGCGCCGAACAGGCCGCCGGCGAGCAGCACCCACAACGTGTCGCGGCCCATCAGCGCACCCCGAGCCAGGCGAGTGCGTTGGCGGTCAGGATCGCGGTCGCCAGGAAGGTCGCCACTGCGATGAACGACGCCGGGTTCAGCGAGGCCATGCCGCAGACCCCGTGGCCCGAGGTGCAGCCACTGCCGAGGCGGGCGCCGATGCCGGCGACGAGTCCGCCGAGCAGCAGCTGGCAGCACGGGATCGCCGTTGCGGTGGTCGCACCGCTGGCGGCCGCGACGACCGTCGCTCCGAGCACCATGCCGAGCGCATAGAGCAGGCGCCAGCTGCGGCTCCTGACGAACTCGTCGCGCTGGAAGTAGGGGCGGTCGGATGCCAGCGACCACGATGTCGTGAAGACCGAGCTCGCACCGCCGATGCGGCCGGTCGCGAGGAACAGCAGTCCGATGCCGGCGCCGATCAACAGACCGCCGACGAGGTAGTGGGAGAAACCGAGGGGAAACAGGCTCGCGAGCATGGTAGGCCGCGCAACATACCGCAGCCGTCGGGCCGGAGTTCAGCCATCGCTGGCGCGTTTCGCCGCCGCCCGCACCCGCTCGACCTGCTCGGCGCGTTTCGCCACCGCCTTCGCCAGCCAGATGTCGGTGTGTCCGCCGAGGGCGATCATCCGCGGCAGCGCGGCGTCGTAGACGGCGCGCCACGTCGCCAACCCGTCGTAGGTGCCGTTCCATGGCGGGACCGGCAGCGGCGCCGCGGCGTCGCCCACGAGCGCGGCGACGCGCTGCGGATCCTCGTCGTGGAGCGCCATCACCATCAGCACCTGCTGGCGCAGCGAGTAGCCCTTGGCGCCGCCGTCCTCGAAGTGGCGCAGCGCGCGCGGCATCGGCACGTCCGGCGGCAGCAGCAGCGAGTGTGCCAGACCTTCGCGGAACGAACGGTAGGCGCGGTAGTTCTCGAACGCCCGCTGCAGCGCGTTGCGGGCCGCGGCCTCGGTCTTGCGCAGTGGTTGCGCCAGCTCGCGATCGGCGGCCGCCATCTGCTCGACGAAGTCGCCGATCATGCGCTGGTAGCCCATCACGCTCTGCTCGGTGCAGGCGTTGCGATCGAGCAGTTCGTAGAGCGTCTCGTCGCCGCAGCGCCACGAGTCGAGGAACCGTGCGAACGCGACCGCCGAAGGATCGCTGTCGAGTTCGCCCTCGAGCAACGCGAGCACGCGGTCGGATCCCGGCAGCATGCCGAGTCGCGCGAGCTCGATCGGCACGCTGCGCTCGAGTTCGGCGCGCTCCGTCGGGCGGCGGCCGATCGGCGCCGTGATCCGCAGCGCGAACGAGTACGCGACCGTGCGCGGCAGCGTCGGCACCGCGGCAGCGGCATCGACTTCGGGCTTCGGTGAGCGCGCCTTGAGCTCGCGGATCCGGATCGGTCGGACCTCACCAGGCTGAGAAGCCGCGGCGCGGTTCTCGAGCTCGATCAGCGCGCGCACGCCGTCGAGGTGTGAGCCCGGCAACGCCTTCGTCGCCTCGATCACGGCGTCCGCGAGCCGGCGCTGTTCGCCGACCGGCAGGCGCCGCTTCGCCGCCGGCGGATCCTGCGCGGTGGCGCCGATCGCACAGAGCACGATCCCGAACCCCACCGTCGGTGGCGGCAGCCGCCACCACGCCCGGCGAGCCGCGATGCTGGACGTCGCCACGCCCGGGAACTAGCCGGAGGCCTCGCTCCGGTAACCGCAGCGGCGGCCTCAGTACTCGCGGTTCTTCTTCTGTCCCGGCATCGGCACCGGGTAGCGGCCATCGGGGCCGGCCTGCAGCGGCGCCGGCGAATCGAACGTGAGTTCGGCGACCTGCGGCGCGAACTCGTGATCGCCGTTCAGGATGTCGTCGTAGGTGATCACCTGGCCGGTGTGCGCCGCCATGCGGCCCATCGAGGTCACCAGGCTGGTCTTGATGCCGGTCTCGACCTCGTTGTACGGCGCATCGGCCCGGATCGCGGCGATCAGCGAGTTCCACTCGTTCTGGTACGGGTTCTGCTCGGCCTCGGGCACGTCGGAGGTCCAGACGCGCTTGTCGGCGTCGGTGCGTTGCCCCTCGAAGATGCTCGACGGCAGGCCGCAGTCGCCGCTGTTCGAGACGATCGCGACCCCCTTGGTGCCGTGCGCGAAGCTCGAGTAGATCGTCTCGCAGCCGTCGATGCAGCGGCCGTCGAAGAACATCTTGGTGCCGTCCGCGAACGTGTACTCGACGCCATAGCTGTCGAGGTTCTGGTCGACGTACTCGATGCCGGCCTTGCTCTCGCGGTAGTGCCGCCCGCCGATCGCCTGGGCGCGGATCGGCCAGTCGCCTTTCATCCAGCACAGGTGGTCGACGATGTGGATGTTGAAGTCGCTGAAGTTGCCGCCGCTGGCCCACAGGAAGCTGTGGAAGCGCTGGATCTGGTACATCAGTTCGGTGATCCCCTCGGGCTTCGGCAGCGAGCGGAAGTAGGCCGCCGGCCCGTGCATGCGGTAGCCGCGCAGCAGCAGCAGCTCGCCGAGCTCGCCGTCCTGGATGCGCCGCTGCAGCTCGCGCATGCCGTGGTTGTGGCGCGACATCAGACCGACACCGACCTTGAGGTTCGCGGCCACGGCGCGCCGGTTGAGCTCGAGCATCCGGCGGCTGGTCGGACCGTCGACCGTGACCGGCTTCTCCATGAAGACGTTGAGCCGCTTCTCGATCGCGTAGCCGTAGTGCACCCAGCGGAACGCCGGTGGGGTCGTCAGGATCACGATGTCGCCGGGACGCAGGCAGTCCATCGCATGCCGGTAGCCGTCGAAACCGACGAAGCGGCGTTCGGGCGGGACGTCGACGCTGTCGCCGAACTGCTCGCTGATCGCCTCGACGGCCGCATCGGGCTTGCCGGCGAAGACGTCGGCGGCGGCGACGAGCTGCAGGTCGGCGCCCGGCACCGAGAGCGCGTTCACGGTGGCGCCACCACCGCGGCCGCCGCAGCCGACGAGCGCAATCCGGATCGTGTCGGTGTGCCCCGGATGCGCGGCGCCGAGTGCCTGGCTCGAGAGCATCGAGGCGGCCGCGAGGCCGCCGGTGTCGGCGAGGAACGAGCGACGCGTGGTGGTCGCGGGCGTGGTCGCGCTCATTCCGGGCATCGTCGCGGTCGGCCGGCGGGAGTCCAGCGGTGAGAGGCGTCCGGGTCGGCGCCGGGCGGTTTTCCGTCCAGCGTCTTCGTGGTTGGAAAAATGATACAGGTCGGTCACGAGACCTGCCGGACACACTCTCCGACGGCGTTAGACTCGGACGCGCGCCGCGGCAACGCGGCGACCTCAACTACTCGTCTCCTTCCGGAGAACCCATCCATGCACCGCAGTTCCTTTCTCGCCGCGCTGGCGCTTTCCAGCACCGCGGCTCTCGCTCAGTTCAACGTCGTCATCCCTGACGGCACCGCGAACGCCCCCGGCAACGGTTCCAACGCATTCCCTTGGGGCACCACTGCCTCCGCCTGGCCGGGCCTCCGGCTGATGGCGGTCTATGACGCGCTCAACTTCACCAATCAGTCGGTCAACATGCCGATCCTGATCAACGGTCTGAAGTGGCGGCCGAACGACACGACCGGTGCCGTCGGCGGTGGTCAGTTCGCGCAGGCGATCGTCGAGCTGTCGACCTCGCCGACCGGCTGGGCCGCCGTGACCACGAACTACGCCACCAACCACGGTGCCGACCGCGCCGTCGTCTACGACGCGTCGGTCAACGGGCCGGTGATCCACACCGCGACGCCCGGTTCCGGTGCCTGGACCCCGCAGTCGTGGTGCGTCGACATCACGTTGCCGGTGCCGTTCCTCTACGACCCGAGCCAGGGCGACCTGGTGATCGACGTCGACTACCCCGGCACGAGCTTCAGCGGCTCCGGCGTCGGCCAGATGGACGTCCAGAACTCGCTCGCCTCGCGCATCTTCGCGAGTTCGATGTACCCGACCGCGAACGGCACGACCCTGAATCACGGGCCGGTCGTCGAGGTCAGCTACTCGCCGGCCGCGGGGCTCTACGCCGCGTTCACCTCGGACGTGACGACGGGCCCGTCGCCGCTGACCGTCAACTTCATGGACCAGACCTTCACCAGCGATCCGGCTGGCGTCAGCTCGTGGGCCTGGGACTTCGAGAACGACGGCACCATCGACTCGACGCTGCAGAACCCGACGCACACCTACACCGCGTGCGGCACCTACGACGTCAAGCTGACGGTCACGGACACGATGAATCCGACGTCGTCCGTCACCAAGACGGCCTACATCACGACCGACCTGGTCACCGCCGACTTCGATGACCTGCTGATCGCGCCGCTCGTGGTGCAGTTCACCGACACGTCGGCCGGTACGCCGACCGCGTGGGACTGGGACCTCGACGGTGACGGCCTCACCGATTCGACGGCGCAGAACCCCGCGTTCGCCTACGCGAACGCCAACCCGGTCAACGTCACGCTGACGGTCTCGCGCCTCTGCGGCCCGACCGACACGATCACGAAGACGATCATCCCCGATCAGGTCATCACGACCCTGTTCGCCGGCGGCAACAACGGTGGTCCGGGCTGGTCGCACCTGTTCGACATCAGCGTCACGAACCCGAAGGGCATCGAGATCCACGATCTCGACATCTGCAGCAACTCGGCCGCGAGCACGCCGTTCACGCTCGACATCTACCTGACGAGCGATAGCTATGTCGGCAAGGAGATGACCGCGGATGCGTGGAAGCTCGTCGCCAACGCCTCGGGCACGACGGTCGCCGCGGCGACGCCGTCGCCCGCGACGCTGAGCAACCCGATCTACATGCCGCCGGGCGACTACGGCATCCTGATCCTCTACAACGGCGCGCAGCCGCAGTACACCAACGGCAACGGCACCAACCAGTTCTACAGCAACGGCGATCTCGCGCTGTCGCTCGGCATCGCGAAGGACACGACGGCCGGTCCGTTCGGTGCCGGCACCGTCTTCGACCCGCGCGTCTGGAACGGCACGATCTACTACGACACCTGCCAGTTCACCAGCAGCGCGAGCTACGGCTACGCCGGTGAGGGTTGCCCGGGTTCGCTCGGTGTGCCGACCCTGACCCCGAGCGCCGACCCGGTGATCGGCACGACGCTGAGCGTCGCGGTCGACAACCTGCCGATCAGCGCCGGCATCATGATGACCGGTCTCAGCAACACGAGCTCGGTGCTCGGTCCGCTGCCGCTCGACACCTCGGCGTTCGGCGCGCCGGGCTGCTTCCTGCGCGTGAGCCCGGACAGCAACCTGCTGATCCTCGGTGCCAGCAACACCGCGACCTGGAACCTGCCGATCCCGAACAGCTCGTCGCTGCTCTGCGTGCTGTTCTTCCAGCAGGCGATCGCGATCGATCCGGGCTTCAACCCGGCGGGCGCCGTCGCCTCGGATGCCGCTGGCTTCCTGATCGGCAACTGATCGCCGATCGGCCACGATCCGTCGCCCTGGCTGCGACGGATCGTGGCGGTCATTCCAGCCGCAGGCCCTGGATCGCCGGGTCGACTGCGGGCAGCCGGATGTCGAGACCCTCGAGCGCTGCGACGAGGATCTCGCTCGCGACCAGGTCGCGATACCAGTTGCGGTCTCCCGGCACCACGTACCACGGCGCCTCGGCCGTGCTGGTCCGTGCGATCGCCTCCTCGAACGCCGCCATGTAGTCGTTCCAGCGCGCGCGTTCGTCGAGGTCGCCGCTGTTCCACTTCCAGCGCTTCTTCGGGTCGTCGATGCGCTCCTGCAGCCGTTCGCGCTGCTCGTCCTTGCCGATGTGGAGGAACAGCTTGACGATCGTCGTGCCCTCGTCGTGCAGCATGCGCTCGAAGTTCACGATGTGATCGAAGCGGCGCCGCCAGTGCGCTTCGGGACACAGACCGTGCACCCGCACCACGAGCACGTCCTCGTAGTGGCTACGATTCCAGATCGCGATCTCGCCGTTCGCCGGCACGTGCTGGTGCACCCGCCACAAGTAGTCGCGCGCCAGCTCGGGCGGCGTCGGCTTCTTGAAGCAGGCGACTCGCACGCCCTGCGGGTTGACCCCGTCGAACACCGAGCGCAGCACACCGTCCTTGCCGCCGGCGTCCATCGCCTGCAGCACCACGAGCAGCCTTTGCCGGCCCTCGGCGTACAGCGCTTCCTGCAGCTCCTCGAGCCGCTCGTTCAGCTTCTTGCAGCGCTTCTTGGCGGCATCCTTGTCACCGGCGAAGGCCGACGTGTCGCGCGGATCGTGGTCGGCGAGGGATAGTTCGGTGCCGGGTTCGACGCGGTAGCGCGAGAAGTCGGTGTGCATGGCGCCCCAACCTATTCGGACACTTCCAGGAGCTGAACCCCTGAGTGTTGCGGGGTTGGTGTAGGTTGAATCCAGACCATGGCTTGCGACTCCCTGACGGGTCTTCGCCCGGGCCGCCGCGCGCTTGCCTGCCCGGCTGGCGGGGAGCAACACTCAAGGGTTCAGTATCGGTGAAACGCTCGGCGCCGCTCGTGCGCACCGTCGACGATGACCGACGAGACCATCGAACAGTTCTTCCGCCGCTTCCAGGTGGAGCGCGATCCGGCCGCGATGGCGGCCGTGTTCGATCGCGTCGCGCCGCGCTTGCTGCTGCTGGCGGCGCACGTGACGCCCGATCCGGCCGCGGCCGAGGATCTGCTGCAGGAGACGTTCCTGCAGGCGATCGCTCGTGCCGAGCAGTGGGATCCGAGCCGCCCGCTGCTGCCGTGGCTCGGCGGGGTGCTGCGGCACCGCGCGCAGGATCTGGCACGGCGTTCGGCGCTGCGGCGACCGGCGGCCCGGCTCGACGAGGTGGTTGCGTCGGCGACCGGCCCGGGACCGCGGCAGGCGGCCGAGACCGCGGAGTTGCTCGACCGCGTCGAGCAGGCGCTGGCCGGACTCGAATCGCCGTATCGCGAGGCGCTGGTGCTGCGGGTCGTGCACGGCCTCGAGCCGGCGGCGATCGCGCACGCGCTCGGGCGGCCGCCGGCGACGGTGCGCACGCAGCTCAGGCGCGGCCTCGAACGGCTCCGCGGCGCGTTGCCGG
>JAGQRB010000121.1 GCA_020425925.1 Planctomycetota bacterium | reverse complement strand
TCCAGATCACCCACGGAGATGGACGTGGTCACGGAGTCGGTCGCGCCCAGCGCTTGCCCGCTGTCGCCGAGCAGGGCGTCGCTCCGACGGCCGCACAGCTGCACCGGCTGCTCGATGACCCGACGACTTCGCGGGACGCCGCAGAGTGCCTCCGGAGCATGTCGCTGCCGCCTGACTTCGACATCGGACGCTACGGCGGCGGGCCGCTGATCCAGGCGTGTCGGGCCGAGGGTCATCCGGAGCGCATCGCGCAGCTCGTCGAGCGGTGGTTCGCCGGCGACGCGGCCGCGTTCGTCGCGCTGACGATCCTGCGGGTCGACCTGCGCGACCAGCAGCAGCGGGTGTGGAATCAGAGCCCACCGCTGGCGCCGGCGGGGGAGCGGCCCAATCCGGCGATGCTGCAGGCGCTACTGCCGGACGTCGCGGCCGAGCAGCGCATCGAAGCCGCCAATCCTGGTCCGACCCCGGCTCTGATACCGCGTCCTGACCCCGCCTGGCGGCGCGCTGCGCTGCAACCGGTCGACCAGGCGCTGCTCGATGCGTTCCGCTGGCGCCTGCGCGAACGCTCCAAGCGCCGCATCGAAGCCCTCGGACTCATGCGCTAGCTCGGCCCGGAGGGTCGACCGCTGCTCGCGGAACTCGAGGCGGCCTTGCCGGCGATGTGGATCGAAGAGCTCGTGTTCGTGCCGGCCGCGGTCTACGGCATCGCGCCTGATGCCGCGGTTCGCATCTGTGGGCAGCTGCTCGATCACCCGGATCAGCGCGTCGTCGAAGCGGTCGTGCGCGGGCCGTTGCTGCCCTCGCCGCAGTTCGGCGTTCCGGAGGAGTGCACGGTTCCTGGCGGCGGCGAGTTCGCGGGACGCATTGCCGAGGTGCTCACCCGCATGGACGCGCAAACCCCTGTGCCGATTGCGACGTGGTTCAGCGTGCTCGAGCACGGCGCTGACGCACTGCCCCGCGTCCGCACCGCTCTACGCGAACGGCCCGATTCGCCGGTCGTCGTCGACGCGCTGCGCCGGCTGCTGTCGCCCGAGGAGTTCGCGAAGGAGTTCGCGCCCGGGTTCGTCGCACAGCTCGCGACCGACCGGTCCGGGTTTGCGGCGAGCGTGCTCCGGGACGTTCAGATCACCGATCCGCAGGTCTTGGCCGCGCTCGAACGCGTGGCAACCGACCCAAACGCGCCCGGAAGCCACTCGGCGAAGGCTCTGCTCGCGGAGGGCGTGAGCGAGTCCGAGTTCGCCGACACCTCGCGGCGCGAACGGCTCACCGACCCGAGAAGTGACCTCGGCGCGGTTCCGCTCGCGAACTGGACGCGCCTTTGGCCGATCCTCACGTTCGCCGAGCAGGAGTCGTTCCTGTCGAGAATGGGCGGCTTCGGGCCGCATGACCCGCTGCCCACCGTGCTCGCGGCTGCCGGTGCCGATCGACTTGTCACGCGCGGGCAGTCCCTGTCGTGGCTGGTCCTGGGCGCGCCACTCGAGCCGAGGGTCGTCGAAGTCGTCGACGCCGCGGAGCGGTTCTGGAATCCACCAGGGCAAGGAGGGGGCTGCTCATTGCCCGACTACCATGTCTGGTCGCTGGTCGGTCTCTGGCCCGAGGCCGACCCGCGCACGCGAGAACGCATCCTCGAGCGCTTGCGAAGACACCCCGATCTCGCTGCGAACATGGCCCTTCGCCCCCTGCTAGGCGCCCGCGGTCGACCGCGCGATCGACGACTCTCTACGCTCGAGTACCTCGAGCTCGTCGAGCGCGTGCCGCTGCCGCGCGCCACGCTCGGCATGCTGGAGCCCTTTCACGATGATGATCGCGCCGTCCGACGCGCGGCGCTGCGCGCGTTCGCTGTCGCATCCCCGGATCGCGAGCGCGCCGTGCGTCTGGCACACAAGAGCCTCCGCGGTCGCGAATGGGAGGATTGCTTCGGCCCGACGGAAGGCCTGCCGCCCGCCGCCGCCGAGATTGCCACGGCACTGTCGTCGCCGACGAAACGCGCAGCCCGCCTGCGCGCCCTGCTTGCCGAGGAACCTGACAATGCGCTGCAGATCGCGCGCTACGACCCCGCAGCCGCGCTGCAGCTCCTGCCCGAGTTCGAAACGCTCCTCACGCGGCGCCCAGTGATCGGCGGCGTGCTCGCCTGCCTGCGCGGCCTCGGCCCCGACGCCGCCGCGCTGCTGCCCGCCGTCGAAGCGCTGACGAGGATCCCGACGCTGCACTTCGAGGTCGAGGCAACCGCGCGCATTCTGCGCGGCGAGGCACCGCGCGAAGCGATGCCGTCACCGACGGAAGGTGGCCCAGGCGGCTCGTCCTGGAGCGCGGGGCCGTGGCCGCGCTACCGCTGACTCAAGCGCGTCAGAGCACGCTGCCGACGACGAGGCTCAACGCGTTGGTCGCGGTCAGCGAGATCAGCGCCCCCTGCGGGTCGGTCTCGGCTGGGAACACCTGATGCAGGAACCCGACGCCGACGAGTGCGGCCGAGGCCGGCACGTCGAACTCGCGCACCGCCGTGCCGGCCGTAGGCACGAGCAGCGAGTTCGCGAGCGGCGTGACGAACGCCGTGCAGCCTGCCGGTGCCAGCGGTGTCCAGCTCGACAGCGGCGTCGAGGTCGCCAGCAGCCCGATGACGTCGATCGCGAAGCCCTGGGGCGGCAGCTCGGTGGCGCGGGCGCGGTAGGGGGCACCGATCTCCGGCCAGTTCAGCGCGGTCAGGCGGTTCGCGCCGCCGGCGCCCGGGCAGCCGACACCGAGCGGCAACGAGCGCGGCAGGCACGGACTCGTAACGAACGAGAACGTGCGGCTGAAGAAGCTGCCGAGCGAGATGAAGAGCTCGCCGGACGGCCGGACGACCGCGTCGAAGACCGCCTGTCCGGGGCCGCCCGCGACGTCTTGCCAGCCCTGTCCGTCCCAACGCGCCGCGAACGCGCTGGTGGGCGGGCCGCCCGTGGTCGTGAACAGCCCGATGACCAGCATCTCGCCGTTCGGGAGCGTGAGCAGGTCCAAGGCCTGACCGTTGAAGCCGCTGCTGATCAGCTGCCACGTGGTTCCGACGAGCTCGTAGATGCGCGCCGAACCGGGTAGCACGGGATCGGTCCATTCGACGATCACCGACCCACCCGGGCCGGTGGCGACGTGCAGTGCGCGATTGGTGAGCTGGTAGTTCGGGTCGAGGGGGGTCCAGGCCGTGCCGTCCCAGCGCCCGACCTGACCGGGATTCGGCCAGAACGCGCCGAGTCCGATCGCGATCAGATCGCCGTTGGGTGCCTCGCAGACGTCATCGATCCCGCCGGCGCCCGGGATCGTCGTCCACGCGTTGCCGTCCCACTCGGTGATCGCGGCGTCCCACGCCACGACGTTGCCGTTCCGTCGCACGAGCACCCCCCAGGCGGTGGTCGTCGAGATCTGCGTCCACGTCGTGCCGTCCCAGCGGTACACGCCGTAGAAGGTCGCGGCGTAGATCTCGCCCGAGTCGGTCGCGACGACTTCGTAGATCGCCTGCGGGCCGATGCCGACCGGCAGCCAGGTCGTGCCGTTCCAGCGCGCGACGTTGGTCGCGGGCACGCCCGCGATCTGCGTGAACGAGCCGCCCGCGATCACGTCGCCGTTCGGCATCGCGCCGAGACACGAAACGCCGCCGACGGTGCCACCGGGCGAGGCGATCCACATCGTGCCGTCCCAGAGCAGCAGCCCGCGCGCGGTCGCGCTCGGCGAGCCGTAGCGCACGAAGTTCCCGCCGGCCAGGAACGCATCGGGAGCGAGGCTCGGGATCGGCTCGACGTCGAAGGCATACTGCAGGATCACGAAGCCGGTGAGCTGCTGCACGCCGCCCGTCGCCAGCCACTTCTCGAGGACGGGCGTCCCGGCCGACGTTTCGCGAGAGAGCAGCAGGTCGCCGTTCGACAGTTCGGCGATCGCGATCGGGCGACCCACCGGCGTGCCGAGGAGCTGCCACGTCGAGCCGTCGTATTGCTGCAGCGTCGGCATCCCGTTCGCCCAGCCGCCGAGCACGAGCTCGCCGCTGGCGCGCACGCGGGAGCACGTGACGCAGCCGAACGCCGGGGCGCCCGGAACGCCACTCCAGCTCGTGCCGTTCCAGACCGCGAGGTGCTGCACCTGGGCGTTGGCGGCGAGCTCGAACTGACCGCCGGCGACGACGTCACCGTTCGGCAGGACGGCGAGGTTGGTGACGCCGAAGCGCGCCTGGGTACAGCCGAGTCGCGGCGCGAACCCCGCACCCGTCGGCTGCCAGGCGGTGCCGTTCCAGACCGCGCAGTAGAGCATCGGGTTGGCACCCGAGGCCGTGAAGTCGCCGCCGGCGAAGATCTCGCCCGCAGCACCGACCGCGAGCGCGCGCACCGACACGCCGGGCATCACGTCGAAGCCGACGCCGATCGGCTGCCACAGCGATCCGTTCCAGCGCGCGATGCCGTTCGCGACCACGCCGCCGGCCGTCGTGAAGCCACCGCCGACGAGCAGGTCGCCGTTGGTGTCGACCGCGAGCGCGTTGACCGGGCCATCGACGCCGACACCGAGCGGCGACCACGAACCGGTGGCTGGATCGTAGAGCGCGATGTTCGAGGCCGCGATGCCGCTCGCCTCGCCGAAGCCGCCGCCGACGACCATCAGTTCGGGGCTCGGCCCCGCGCCGTCGGGGTCCCAGCGCTGCAGCGCGTAGACCTGACCATTCGTGCCGAAGCCGAGCTGTGCGAGGTGATTCCACGCCGGACTGCATTGACCGCGCAGCGCCGCGGTGAGCACCGTGAGAAGGAGGATGAGGGAGGTGGATGGCGGGAGCGGGTTCATGTCGGCGGTGCCGGGCGCGAATGGAGGGTGGAGCGAGCGATGACGATAGCCGGATCGGGCGCCTACGGGTCTACCGGGGAGTCGCTCGGAATACGACACGCGCGCCTGCGCCGCCTCCGGGCCGTCGGCGTCTCGTAGCGCGGAATCCAATGTCATTGCAACGCGCGACGTCGCTGCCGCGTTCATGACGTCAGGGGTGGTCACGGCGCACCGCGCCGATTCGGCCGACCGCGAAGAGAAGGAAGCGAACCATGATGCTCTCGATGACTCCAAGAACGCGCGGAGCTGCGCTGCTCGGCGTGCTCCTTTCCGTGACGATGTTCGGCTGCAGCCACGGCGGCGGTGGTGGCGGCACGCCGCCGATCCGGCAGAACGGCGGACTTGCGATCGTGTTCGATCAATCGACTCCGCCGGCGTCGACCTCGTCGGCAGCGGACTTCGTCGCCTCCGGTGTCGTGCTGTCGCTCGACGGCGGTCCGCTGCCGGCCGAGGTGAACTGGAAGACGACCGCCGACGGCGGCACCGCGACGGGCTCCATCCCGGTCGGGTCGGCCGGCAATTGGGCCGGCACGGTCTCGCTGTTGCCCGGCGACAACACCGTCGAGGTGTCGATCGCGGGCACCAGCGCGGTGGCGACGCTCGAGGTCGTCTACAACGACGGCTATGAGTTCGGTGGCTTCCTGGCGATGACTCCGGACGTCTTCTACGTCCAGGACACCCACGAGGTCACGGCGCTGATCGCGCTGCCGGATCCCGACACCGACCTGAACGACGTCTGGTTGGTCGAAACGACCTCGGGCACGCCGGTGCAGGTCAAGCAGATGACCGACGACGGCAACCTCGCCAACGGCGACGAGATCCAGGGCGACCGCATCTTCACGGCGCGCTTCGACGTCGCGGCCGCGGCGCAGGGCTTCCAGCTCTATCGCGTCGTCGTCCAGCGCCTGGCGAACCCGGACGCGGCCCGTTCCGAGACTGCGCGCATCCTCGCGACCGAACATCTCGAGGCAGCGGCGTTCCAGAACATCCTGAACAAGCAGGCAACCCGTCAGGCCACGATCGAGCAGGCGGCCCAGCAGGGCAGCGCGGCCGCAGCCATCGACGATCTGCTGGCCGAGCTGCAGAGTGACCCCGACGTCGTCGACTCGGGCCGC
>JAGQRB010000012.1 GCA_020425925.1 Planctomycetota bacterium | reverse complement strand
TCGTGGTCGAGGACTTGTCGGTGGCGAGCATCTCGGCCGCGCGCCGCGCCTACCTCGAGACCGACCTGCGCGAGCGGCTGGCGAAGTACCACGACGACCCCGACCGTGCCTTCTGGCGCTGGAACGATATCTGGCTGCACCCGCCGTTCCGCGAATGGTCGATCGAGCAGGAGATCGAGACCATCCGCTGCCCGGTGCTCGCGATCCAGGGCGTCGACGACGAGTACGGGACGATGGCGCAGATCCGCGGCATCGCGCGCCGCGTGCCGCAGACGCGACTCGTCGGGCTGCCCGACTGCGCGCACTCGCCGCACCGGGATCAGCCGGATGCGGTCATCGACGAGGTAAGGGCGTTCATCGGTGCGGTCGGCGCGCAGGACCCGGGCTGAGGAGAGCCAGGGGCGCGGGGACGCCGGGCGCGGCCGGCGCGAATTCGAGAAATGGTGCCGTGCCGCGCCGAGTCGTCCTGACCTCCCCGGGTACGGACTGGACGCACCCTGGCCCTGAAGACGCGTCTGCCTCGGGGGCCCGATGCGCCGCGGCAGGTCTGGGGGCCGCTCTCAGCGGCACGCGATCTCGACCCGCCGGTTCAGCGCCCGCCCGACCTCGGTCGCGTTGTCGGCGATCGGCTGCTGCTCGCCCCGGCCCTGCGCCGCGAGACGACCGGCGGCGATGCCGCGCTCGCGCAGTGCGGCGACGACAGCCTCGGCGCGACGCCGCGAGAGCTCGTCGTTGTAGGCCTGCGCACCCTCGCTGGAGGTATGCCCGACGACCGTGATCGACGTCGCCGGCGCGTCGCGCAGGCCGTCGTGCAGTGCGTCCAGGTGGGGCTTGGACGCCGGGCGGATGGCGGCCGAGTCGAAGTCGAACTGGATCCCGTGCACGACCGCGCCGCAGGCCAGCGGCGCCACCGCCTGCCCCGCGCATGCCATCTTCAGCGCGGGCGCGGCGTCGCCGCCGTAGAGCTGGAACGGCGCGCCGTTGGTCGAGCGAACGCCGAAGATCGCGCCGCGGCTTTCCACCGAGAGCACGAACGCGCTGGGCACGCCGCTCTTGCGCGACTTGCCGGTGGCCAGCAGCAGCGGGCCGTCGACGGTGCCCTGGAGTTCGCCGTCGTCGTCGTAGCAGCCGCTGACGCGCACCCCGTCCTGCTGCAGCGCCAGCTTGACGCCGCGCGCCTGCCACTTGCCGCTGAAGGCGCTCGACATCGGCACGGGTTGCTGCGTGCCGTAGCCGGCGATCTCGCTGAATTCGAGAAAGGTCTTGTCGCGCTCGACCCGGATCCCACCGGCAAGCGTCAGGCGCAGCCAGCGCACCGGCTTGCGCACGGCGGCCGCGAACTCGGTCGCCTCGCCCTTCTTCGAGTGCGTGGCCAGCGTCACCCGCGCCAGTTCGTCGAACGGCCCGTCGCGGCCCGCGGCCGATCCGGCGATGACGACTTCCCGGACGAAGGTCTGCGACGGGCTCGGCGTTTCGAGCACGTTCGGGATCGCGAACGAATCGAAGGTCGTCGCCGCCGGCAGCTCGACGACGATCACGAACGAAGTGTCCGCCGGGCCGGGTTTCAGCGTGAGGACGAAACCCTGCGGCGCCTCGTCGATCG